>JAEFBB010000021.1 GCA_016292215.1 Saccharofermentans sp.
ATAGACACATGGCTAAGAGTAGTGTTCATGTAAAGAAAGACGACCAGGTCATTGTCATTTCCGGCAAGGACAAGGGCGCAAAGGGTAAGGTTCTCATGGTAGATGAGAAGAAGGGCAGAGTTTACGTCGAGGGCGTAAACATGGTCAAGAAGCATCAGAAGGCCAGATCACAGAACGCTCCTTCAGGAATTGTTGAGCGCGAAGGTTCTATTGATGCATCAAACGTAATGCTCGTTGACCCCAAGACAGGCGAGCCCACAAGAGTAGGCTACCGTATTAACGAAGACGGTTCTAAGTCCAGGATCGCTAAGAGATCCGGCGAGGTCATCGATACGGTTTCTAAGGCTAAGAAGGGGGAGTAATCAATGACCAGATTAAAAGATAAGTACATTTCCGAAGTAGCACCCGCACTTCAGGAGAAGTTCAAGTACAGCTCATCGATGCAGATCCCGAAGGTCGACAAGATCGTCCTCAACATGGGTGTCGGTGAAGTTAAGGATAACCCGAAGGCTCTTGAGAGCGCTATGCGCGATATGGGCATCATTGCAGGTCAGAAGCCTGTAGCAACGGTATCCACAAAGTCAATCGCAGCCTTCAAGCTCAGAGAGGGCATGAAGATCGGATGCAAGGTTACTTTGAGAGGCGATAATATGTATTACTTCCTCGATAAGCTCATCAGCCTTGCTCTTCCCCGTGTACGTGACTTCCGCGGAATCAATCCTAATTCCTTCGACGGACACGGCAACTATGCGATGGGTATCAAGGAGCAGCTTATGTTCCCTGAAATCGATTATGACAAGATTGATAAGATTCGCGGTATGGACATCATCATTGTTACTACTGCCGGAACAGACGAAGAGGCATTCGAGCTCTTAAAGCTCTTGGGCATGCCTTTCCGCAAGTAATTTGGAGGAGAATAACACATGGCAAAGAAGTCAATGATTCTTAAGTCTCAGAAGACACCCAAGTTTTCCACTCAGCAGCATAACCGTTGCAAGATCTGCGGAAGACCTCATGCGTATATCCGTAAGTACGGCATCTGCCGTCTCTGCTTCCGCGATATGGCATACAAGGGAGAGATTCCGGGCGTAAGAAAGGCAAGCTGGTAACAGTTATCTTTCTTAAGAATTAGAACTGTCCATAACAAAACAGGAGGAAGAATTATGCAGATTACAGATGCAATCGCAGATATGCTTACAAGAATCCGCAATGCCGGTACTGCAGGACACGCCACAGTTGACGTTCCCCAGTCCAACATGAAGAAGGCTATTGCTCAGATTCTCCTTGACGAAGGATATATTGAGAAGTTCGAGACACTCGAGGGAAATACTCAGGGCGTTATCAGAATCACACTCAAGTATTCCGGCAGAAAGCCTGTCATCACAGGTATCAAGAGAATCTCCAAGCCCGGTCTTCGTACTTATGCGGACAAGGAGAATCTGCCTCGCGTACTTAACGGCTTAGGCGTTGCTATCATCTCTACATCTAAGGGTGTTATGACTGATAAGCAGGCTAGAAAGCTCGGTGTCGGCGGCGAAGTTCTCGCTTACATTTGGTAATTTTTCGGGATCTTACAGACCTCGAAAAGATATACATCTCTGAAAAGCCCCGGGGTAGGGCGACATACCCGCCCGGAGGTTAAATCTTAAGAGCAGGAGGAAAAATTTATGTCAAGAATCGGCAGAATGCCCATAGTCGTTCCTGCAGGCGTCGATGTAAAGATCGATGGTCAGCACGTAACGGTTAAGGGCGGCAAAGCAGAGCTCTCACTTGATGTTCATCCGGACATCACAGTAAAGCTGGAGGATGGTCAGATTCTCGTTACTCGTCCCTCAGACGATAAGAATCATCGTTCTCTCCACGGCCTTACAAGAGCCCTCATCCAGAATATGGTAACCGGCGTACACGAGGGTTTCACAAAGACACTCGAAATCAACGGTGTAGGTTACAGAGCTTCAAAGGCTGGTAATAAGGTTACATTCAACCTTGGTTATTCACATCCTATCGAGATGGTTGAACCCGAGGGCATCACAATCGATGTCAAAGACAATCAGGTTATCGTCCAGGGCGCTGACAAGCAGCTCGTAGGCGAGACCGCAGCAAAGATCCGTTCTCTCAGAGTTCCTGATGTTTATAAGGGCAAGGGTATCAAGTATGCCGGCGAGCACCTTATCATCAAGGAAGGTAAGACCGGTGCTAAGAAGTAAGGCGCAAAGGGGGTAAATTCAACATGATTGGTAGAATTGATAAAAACAAGATTCGTAAGAGAAAGCATGTTCGTGTAAGGAAGAAGATTTCCGGAACGACAGAGTGCCCTCGTCTTTGCGTATATAGAAGCAACAGCCACATTTACGCTCAGATCATCGATGATACAAATGGAACAACACTTGTAAGCGCATCTACGCTCGACAAGGAGATCAAGGGTTCCGTATCCGTAGGCAGCAACGTCGAGGCAGCTAAAGCAGTTGGTAAGCTTATCGGCGAGCGCGCTATTGCCAAGGATATCAAGGACGTAGTATTCGACCGTGGCGGATATCTCTATCACGGAAGAGTACAGGCTTTGGCAGAGGCGGCAAGAGAAGCCGGTCTCTCATTCTAATCGGGAGGAGCAAATTAGATGGCTTTAGAGTCTAAGAACAATTCAAGAGAAGAAAAGAAAGAGTTCGAAGAGCGCGTAATCCATATCAGCCGTGTATCCAAGACTGTTAAGGGCGGTAAGAACATGAGATTTGCTGCTCTCGTAGTTATCGGAGACAGAAACGGCCGTGTAGGTAAGGGCATCGGTAAGTCTACCGAGGTTCCGGACGCTATCAGAAAGGGTATCGAAGAGGCTAAGAAGAATATCGTTGAGGTTTCTATCGTTAACGGTACTATCCCTCACGAGACACTCGGTGAATTCGCTGCAGCTCAGATCGTTATGAAGCCTGCTGCAAACGGTACCGGTGTTATCGCAGGCGGTCCTGTCCGTTCAGTATGCGAACTCGCAGGAATCACAGATATCCGTACAAAGTCTATCGGATCCAACAATCCCAACAACATGGTCAACGCTACGATCGAGGGTCTCAAGACCTTGAAGTCTGTAGAAGAGGTCGCTAGACTTCGCGGCAAGTCTGTTGACGAGATTAAGTAAGGAGGCCGGAACTGAATTATGGCTAACATCAAGATTAAGCTTGTCAAAAGCACAAACAAGGCAAGAGAGTCCGAGAAGGCTACAATCAGAGCTCTGGGCTTGAAGAAGATCGGTCAGACTGTTGAGAAGGCTGACAATGAGGCTACACGCGGCATGATCAAGAAGGCTGTTAACTACGTAGCCGTAGAAGAGAATTAATGGAGGTGCCACATGAAGCTCAATGAAATGACTTCCGCAGGCAACGCAAAAGCATATCGTAAGGGCAGAGGTCCCGGATCCGGTAACGGCAAGACAGCCGGCCGTGGTCACAAGGGTCAGAATGCCCGTTCAGGCGGCGGCGTAAGACCGGGATTTGAAGGAGGCCAGATGCCTCTTTACAGACGTCTCCCTAAGAGAGGCTTCAACAACAAGAGATTTGCTCCTGCTTACATCGAAGTAAATGTCGGAGATCTTGAGGTTTTCGATAACGGAGCAGCTGTAGACGCTAAGGCTCTTGCTGAGAAGGGCATCATCACTCTTCCTAAGAACAATGACGGTGTTAAGATTCTCGGCAACGGCGAGCTCACAAAGAAGCTCGACGTAACAGCAGCTAAGTTCACAGCAGGCGCTAAGGAAAAGATCGAGCAGGCCGGAGGCACGGCTACGGAGGGTTAATAGGCATGAATGGTATTTTTGATACTGCAGTAAATGCTTTTCGTGTAGAGTCTATACGTAAAAGACTGCTCTATACCTTCATGATCTTGGGGATCTTCATGATTGGCGGCCTCATCCCTGTTCCGGGTATGGACGGTGAGAAGTTCACCCAGCTTATCCAGCAGTGGGGCCAGCTCGGAAGCATCATGGACATCATCTCGGGCGGTGGTCTTGCACACGCTTCGATCCTGTCCATGGGTGTATCCCCGTACATTAACGCATCGATCATCCTCCAGCTCTTGACTGTCGTTATCCCCCGGTTGGAAGAAATGTCCAAAGAGGGTGAGTCCGGCAGAAAGAAGATGGACAAGATCACGCGTTATTCGGCTATCGGTCTGGCATTAGTCCAGTCCAGCCTGTTCTGCTACTCAACTCGTACGGCACTTAATTCGAGCCTTCCTACATGGCTCAATGCCGGAGTTGTAATCATCTCATTCACGGCAGGTGCCGCTATCGTCGTCTTCTTAGGTGAGAAGATCAACGATAAGGGTATCGGCAACGGCGTATCTTTGATAATCTTCGCAGGTATCGCTACACGTCTTCCCGCAATGGTCAAGACGCTTTATGCAAAGTGCGTTGATTTGAGCACAAAGATCGACAGTGCCGTATGGGGTGCAATAGTAGGAATTCTTGTATTCATCCTGGTTGCAGCTGTTTCTGTTGCGATCATCGTCTTCGTTCTCTATGTACAGAACGCAGAGAGAAGAATTCCCGTGCAGTACTCAAAGAAGGTTATCGGCAGACAGCAGCGCGGCGGAAACAGGGACTATATACCGCTCAAGGTTAACATGTCCGGTGTTATGCCTGTTATCTTCGCTATGTCGCTTCTCGCAATCCCGAACATCATCGTTACTTTGTTCATGAGCAACAGCTCCAATAAGGTTGCTCTCTGGCTCAAGAACGAGTTCACAGGCAGCTCCTGGTACTATGTTGTATACTTCCTGCTTATCATCGCGTTTACATTCTTCTATACGGCGATCAATTTCCATCCCGTTGAGATTGCAAACAACATCACTAAGAACGGCGGTATGATCAACGGTATCAGATCAGGTAAGCCTACAACAGACTTCATTAAGATCACAGCACACAGACTCAATTGGGTGGAGGCATTCTTCCTCGTTCTCGTCTGCATCGTGCCGACAATCATCGGCGTACTTACAGGCTTCGAGAACGTATGGTTCGCAGGTACATCCGTATTGATCCTTACAGGTGTTGCTAACGACCTCATCGTTCAGGTCGAAGGTGAACTTGAGATCAGAAGTCCTAAGGGATTCCTGGAAGATCTTACGATCAAGTCAGGCAAAAGGTAAGTTTTACTGCTTAAAAGTAACTTCAAGAGGCTGTCTCATATGAGGCAGCCTCTTTTATGTTTTGCATCTCGAAAATGTGGATTATAATATCCTCATGAGCAACTTACTTGATTATCTGAAATGGAGAGGAGACATCTCCTTTTCACAGGACCCGTTCAACAGTATCGACGGAATGATACTGTCGTGTTTGTCATATGTAAAATTGGAAAAGGTCCTGCCAAAGAAGGGCAAGATGACGATTGCCCAGGCATCGGAGAAGTTCTTTAAGATCCACTCTGAAGCAGAGCTTGCAAAAGACAAATCATTTATCAGGTTTGCTCCGTCAATGCTCAAGGCCCTTTCCGAGGCCGACAGATTTAAAGATGCTTATCTTTCAAACTACGTAAACGAGATCGATATATCAAAACAGATTCAGTTCTCTGCGGTCACGGTCGATACACCGGACGGAATGACCTTCATTTCCTTCAGAGGAACGGACGATTCGATAATCGGATGGAAGGAAGACTTCAACTTAAGCTTTGAGACAGTTCCCGCCGAGACGGAAGCTGCAAAGTATCTTCAGAATGCCATGAACGGCAGGCTTAACAGAGTGCGCATAGGCGGACACTCGAAGGGCGGGCATCTGGCTATATATGCGGCAGCAGCCGTACCCATTGATATCGCGATGAAGATCGAGAAGATATATAGTTTTGATGGCCCGGGATTTAATACTGAAGCCATGAAGTCCAATAAATTCAAGAAGATCCAGCCCAGGATCGAGAAATATATTCCGGAGACTTCTATCATAGGAAGGCTCCTCGAGGATTCCACCAAGCCCACTGTCGTTAAGAGCAGTGAAGTCGGCATTATGCAGCACGATCCTCTTACCTGGCAGCTCGAAGGAAAGAATTTCGTGACATGCGCTTCGACAGATAAGATAAGCGATCTTTTCGATGAGACCATGACCGGATGGCTCGAAAACATGAGCTTTGCGGAAAGAAAAGTGTTTGTCGATGAGCTGTTTTCTGTTTTCGAGGCTTCCGAATGCGAATATTTAAGCCAGCTGACCAAGGTAGGCATTAAGGGGATCAGGGCCATGCTCGTAAGGCTCGGTCAGATCAAGAATGACACCGGCGCCAAGGTCAAGGCACTTGTAAAGATGTTCTTTATAAATCTCAATGTCCTTAAAAGCGGCGGCGAGAATGACAAATTGATAAGCGGTCTGCTGGCGCTTGATTCAGGATCAAAAAAGTAAATAAAAAGGCTGTCACTTATGAAGTGACAGCCTCTTTTATGTGGTGTATATGTAAAAGGGTCATTCGATAACGGGGAAAGACAGTGTGACCTTAAAAAGATCTCCGTCGATCGCGATATCGAACGTGCCGCCCTGCAGCTCGGTCATGCTCTTGGCGATTGAAAGGCCAAGGCCGTTGCCTTCGGTGTTACGTGACTGGTCACCTCTGACAAAACGCTCCACGAGTTCATCGGGACTTATGTTGAGCTCGGCGCTTGAAGTATTCTTAAACGTGGTAACGGCCTTGCCGTCTTTTTTCTCAAGAGTAAGGTAGACTCTGGTGCCCGGCTGTGAATACTTGCAGATATTGTTCATGAGGTTATCGTAGATCCTCATCATGCGCCTGCCGTCAGCGTTTATCATGATGCTCTCTTCAGGCGTTGAGGTAACCAGAGTAAGGTTTAAGCTGTCTAAACGCTCTTTGTATTCGCCTGCCGTCTGCGAGATAAAGGTGCAGCAGTCTAAGGGAGCAGGGACGATCTCAAGATTACCTGATGAAGCCTTGGATGCTTCTACAAGGTCCTCGATAAGTCGCTTGAGCTTCTCTGACTGTCTTACGATTACCTCAGAGTACTCGTTAAGCTTCGGATCATCGGGCTCTGCATTCCCGATCAGGGAAGCATAGTTGATGATGGACGTAAGAGGTGTCTTGATGTCGTGAGAGACATTTGTAATGAGCTCAGTCTTCATGCGCTCGGACTTGAGTCTGTCTTCTACTGCGATCGTAACTGAATCAGCAACGGAATTGAGGTTAACGGCGTGCTTTTTGAAGTCACCGAACAATCCCTTCGTGCTCGTGCGGTAGGTGATATCGCCCTGCGCCAGCTTCTCGCCCGATATCTTAAGCTTTCTCATCATAAAGACTACAAAGAGGATGAAAGGATATAAGATAAGCTTTTCCAGCATCCAGCAGATCGTAAGGTTATCGTATTCGCCATTGGTGGCGGCAAAACCGATAAGTTCGATAAAGGCGATTCCCGCAAGGGCAAGTGCGGCCTGCCATACGAGAGGGATCGAGATGAGCCCCCTAAAAATGAGCTTGAACAATTTTCCGATCAGACTTATGACCTTGTAGAATACCGTGCCTTTGAACAGCATGCGGAGCTTTACTCTGGCCGCAAAGCTTACGCACAGTCCGAGGAAGACATTAAATGCAATAAGTACTGTCACTATGGCAAGTATTGCTTCGGCAAGACCGTTTGCGGAATCAACTATAAAAATCGCGAAAATTCCCAGGAAAAAAGATACCAGCATCAGTATGTCAAACGGGAATCTGCCCAAAGGACCGAGAATTACTTCTTCTGAGCCGGGCTGCTTTCCGGCAACGCACATAAGAGCTATGAAAGCGGCGATAAGGATCAGAAGGCAGATGAATCCGACAGGGTAGACCAGAAAACGGACGTTGAATAAAAGATGAACGACTGTGGTCTCAAAATAATTCAGACTTAAGTTCATGGCCGGATCGGCATAAGCTTTGACAGTGCCGTTTGCGATCCAGTCCTCATTGGAATCATATGAGCCGTAGCCTCCGTATATGCCCTTCAGTTCCCCGTCAGATGAATAGATGAGACGGACGCTGTATGTATAAAGGGTATAGTTCTGATATTTGCCTGTTTTTCCGGCAGACTGTTCAGCCAGGTCAAAATCCGGAGTGGCGGCTACTACCTGATCCGAACCGTCAGTTACCATAATGGGTATCAGTTCGATCCCGTTGAACTGGGATGTCAAAAGACGGTAGGCGTCGAACATTACAAGCTGTTCGGTATACTGTTCATTACGCTGGGAATAATATTCATCTTCAGTCTTGCCGTAAATATCGGCGTAGACTGCAGCTACGGCACCTGCCGCGCACAGAAATCCCAATATCGCAACAAGGTTAATGACTGCGAACAGAAGCGTCTTGCCGGCTACTGTCCTCAAAAAATGGCTTTTCTTCTTTTCCATCAATTTCTCCCCTTTTCGATCTTATAGCCCTGCCCGAAGATGACCTTGATGTATCTCGGGTCATTGGGCGTGATCTCGATTTTTTCTCTTATATGCCTGATATGGACTGCCACGGTGTTATCGCCTGCGGAAAGAGCGTCCTCGCACCATACCTTGCGGTATATCTCTTTTGGCGAAAAGACTTTTCCCGGCTCTTTCATAAGGAGCTTTAAGATCTCAAACTCCTTGGGTGTGAGGCTCACTTCATTGCCGTCGACCGTGACGGTCCTTGTGTCGCTGTTAAGCTCGATCGAACCGACCGTGAGGATACTATTAGAGACCGCACCCGAGCCCAGCTTTGTGTAACGCCTTAACTGTGAGCCTACCCTGGCAGCTACCTCCAGGGGATTAAAGGGCTTGGTGATATAATCATCAGCCCCGATGTTAAGTCCCAATATCTTGTCCTGATCCTCTGACTTGGCCGTCAGGAGAATTATCGGCATATTGTAATTCTCCCTGATTCTGGCCATCGCTGTTATCCCGTCCATTTGCGGCATCATAATATCAAGTAAGATGAGGTGGAATTCCTCTTTTTGCGTCATTTCAACTGCTTCGGCACCGTTATATGCTTCGAATAACCTGTAATCCGGATTCTGCAGATAGATCTTAAGCGCATTAACTATGTCTTTGTCGTCGTCACAAATCAGAATGTTATACATTTTCCCCACCTCTTATGTCTGACATAAGGACATTGTAAGGGTAAAGTCTTTAATATCCAATAACAGACAGTCTTAAGATTTGATTAAGAAAGGTTTTTTGTGGCAAAATAGCCCGTGGAAAACAAAAAACGCAGGTAGATTGGCAATATGCTTTACATAATCAGACACGGAAAGACAGACTGGAACCTCAGGCACAAGCTGCAGGGAAGGACCGACATACCCTTGAATGAAGAGGGCAGACAGATGGCTATAGAGGCCGGTGAGCGTTATAAGGACACTCATTTTGACGTCTGCTACTGCTCACCTCTCATAAGAGCCAGGGAGACGGCCGAGCTCCTTCTTGAAGGCAGGGACGTCCCGGTCATTATTGATGACAGGCTCAAGGAGATGGGCTTCGGCATATATGAAGGCGAAGAAGAGATCTTCGGCAAGCCCGAGTGTCCGGTAAGGGAGCTGTTCTTCAATCCTGCAGGATATGTGGCGCAGGACGGAGCCGAGAGCCTTGATGAACTGTTTTCGAGGACAGGCAGTTTTCTTGAGGAGGTCGCTTATCCCCAGGTAAAAGAGGGCAGGGATGTCCTGATCGTAGGACACGGTGCCATGAACTCAGCTGTTATCTGCCAGGTGTTAGGCAAAACGGTCGATAAACTCTGGGAAGTCGGGATCGAGAACTGCAGGCTTATTACTCTCATATAAAAGAGAGCGACCACCCGGGAAAGGGTGGCCGCAAATATGGGGATAATAGGAATAGAAAAATGTCTTAGTTGATACTTGAAGTATAAGTCATTCAAATTCAGATTTCAACGACATATATTTAATGTTGTTTAAACGTAATTTGAAAAGAGTGTAAATGGTTTATTGCGCTTTTGAACAGTCAACTAACTAATTGTTCGCTTTCTGTACGCTTATATGTTAAACCGATGAAATTCTCCTTTCTTTACGATTGGTTGCAATTTTTTATTATGCTTTTGCCAATATAAAAATCTTTCTTAATTAGTCGGTCTGGTCCGGCCTTCTCCGGGACCTCCGAAGTTGCCGTCACCCGGGCCGCCAAAGCCCATGCCTGAACCATAAAGATTTTCCGTGAGCGTGATAGTCTCGGAATAATTACCTGCTGTAACTGTATAGGTATTGCCCTGTACGAGATCAGGCGAGCTTACGAGGACAGTCTGGTAAGAAGAATCCGCCGTAGCCTGTAAGATTACCTTGCCAGAAGAATCAGCAACCTTGATCTCGGAGCCTGATGACTGGCTGCCTGTGCTTAAGAGGATTGTTCCCTGGGAAGCACTCGTGAAGTTAGTTGCCATGCCGGATGCGCCTGCCATTATTACTGTGCCGCCTGTAATTACTGCGCTGCCGTTGACGTCGAGCGAGCCGTTGGCGCCGGAAGTGGGGCCCATTACTGTGAGAGTTCCGCCCGTCATCTCAAAAGAACCGTTAGAATCCACGCCGTCACCCCGGGTTCTTACATAGACATCACCGCCTGTGATCTTAAGAGTGCTTATGCCGTCTGCCTGCATTGCTTCTCCGGAAGATGAAGCAGATACAGCATTAATACCATCATCTGAGGATACGATGGAGATCACACCGCCGTTGATCGTGACGTTCTGGCCTTCCAAGCCTTCGTAAGAATTTGTGATGTCGACCGTGCCTCCGTCTATCTGCAGGGAGGATGAAGCAGTTATGCCGTCGTCTCCTGCCGAGATGGTGACAGTACCGGAAGATACATAGACATATCCTTTGGAGAGGTCTTCATCATTATCTGCCTGGATCCCGTCTTTTCCGCAGGTGATATCAATGTTTGCTTCCTGAATTGCTACCGAATCGTTTGCCTGGATGCCGTCACTGGTGCTGTTGATAACGATATTGCCGCCTGCGATCGTAACATCATCCTTGCCCACGATACCGTGATCTGTTGATATTACTTCAAGAGATCCGGTGCCGTTGATCGTGATATCTGTTTTCGCGAATATCGCGCCGTCGACATTATTGTCATCCTTCGAGTCAAATGAACCGCCGTTCTTTAAGACATTCCGGGTATCGCTTTCTAAAGTGATATATACATTGTCCGCATTGAGGCAGTAGAGGGCGGCATAATCCGAAGAAGTGATCTCAGCATCTTTAAGGATGATCCTTATGTCGTCCGAATCGCCTGCGTCGACAACTATGTATCCGTCATCGAGCTTGCCTGTGATAACATAAGTGCCCTTGCCCTTGATGGTAATTACGGAGCCTTCGGTCTTGACCGAAGATGAATCAGAGGAAGCTGTAGTGCCGTTAAGAGTAATTGTCTCAGCTTCGCTATCGTCATAGCCGGCTTCTACGTCTTTATCGGAGAAAGCTTCAGACAGTTCTGATGATATAGTGACCGTATCGGGCGATGCCGTTTCCTGAACTTCTGATTCGGGCTTGACCGTTGTGCAGGCTGCGAGCGTGAAGACCGCCAGGGCTCCTGTCATTATTGTTGCTATCAGTTTATATTCTGTTTTGATCGGTTTCATTTTATGTTTCCTCCCTTGGAGACTGATATCAGAGCTGGTCCACGCTCTGTGTCTGGTGTTCTGAGACGGATATCTCGAGATTGCCGTTTCTTGTGCGGAGATTGTCTATGAATTCTTTTTCCGTGGATGAGTCCGTTAAGACGATCTCGTAGCTGAGCTTAAAGAGCGACCCCATGTTGCTGGTCTTGACCTGCTTTAATCTGTAAGACTTGGTGTACTTTTCGAGGACCTCGTCGAAAACATCGCTGTAGTTGAGATCTTCCGGGATAGTGATCTTAAGGTTCTTCTTGAGGTTTCTTCTGCTTTCTGATGCCAGACCTGCGAAAACCAGGACCGCAAGACCTGTCAATATAGTAAAGAGCACGGCATAACCGACATAACCCATTCCCATAACGAGGCCGGTGCCCATCGCGGCGAATATCGCTCCGATCTCTCTTGCCGTTCCGGGGGCTGACCTGAATCTTACGAGACTGAATGTTCCTGCAACTGCAACGCCTGCTCCGATGTTGCCGTTGACCATCAGGATGACGACGCAAACGACTGCGGGAAGGATCGCAAGAGTCATGATAAAACTCTTGGTATAGTCATTCCTGAATGTATGGATCAGGGATATCAGGGCGCCCAGTACCAGAGATACCAGAACGAGTATTGTGAAAATAGCAGGTGTTATTCCTGTTGAAGGTATAACCGGATTAAATAGATCAAGCATAAAAAACGCTCCTTTCAGATGATTTGTTTTCCATCAGGTACTCTTTGTAAAAAGCTCCGTATTTGGAGAAAGATACCTTTCTTATATTGTTTGAACTTAAGAATCTTGCCATCCAGAGAGGCATGGCTCCCGGGATCTTTACTTCCAACAGCGTAATGCCCGGAGGAAGAAGCGGCATTCCCCATATATCGGCTCCAAGGTCGAGAACTGTATCTCTTGCCAGGATGTTCTCATCAAGAGTAAGCCTTAGCCCCGTACCATCCTCTGCAAAATAGGCTTCACGCTCATAACTTAAGAAAACTTTTGCTTCGATCCCCTCATAGAGATCAAGCATGTAATCTATCTCGGATGTTATCTGCGTTCTGAAAGGCATCCTGAGTCTTTTGTCTATCCAGTCTTCTGCGGAAGTCTTCGGCATAGCGACGCGCCTTTTGCTGACGATATCTTCAAATTTCTTTTTGATCTCGACGAAGACCATGTCTTCCTTTGCTGCTCTTTGGTATGACCTGATCCTGAGTTTTTCCTTGTAGACCGGATGATCTAATGAAGTCCTTATGAGCCTGAAGCTGTCCGTATCGCAGTAGATGTTGCGGATCGTTGTCCTGCCGTAGCTGTCAAGCCTCAGCCTTCCCGTCATCTCCACGGCCAGCGACTCTTTTTGGGAGGGGTCAAGGAAGTATTTGTATTCATATCTTTCAAACACATTCTGGTAATCCATTTTTAACCTCGTTTAAGTTTGTTGGCCTAATATTAGGCCGTGAACCTAAAACGTACTTAAAACGGATGAAAATATTTTCGGCTGACATTGAGACGTATGATGATGTTAATATTTAAAGACAAGGAGTTTTATCCGGAAAGGAATCTGATATGAGAATTCTTCTTGCAGAAGATGAGAGGTCTTTATCAAAAGCGGTAAAAGCTATTCTTACAAAGAATAATTACTCGGTCGACACGGTATATGACGGTGAAGAGGCCGTGCTGTATGCTTTGGCGAGTGAATATGATCTGATCATCATGGACATCATGATGCCGAAGAAAGACGGCATCTTGGCATTAAAGGAGTTAAGGTCTAAGGGCAGGAACGTGCCCGTACTTATGCTTACTGCAAGATCCGAGACCGATGACAAGGTCGAAGGCCTTGATTCCGGCGCTAATGATTATATGACCAAGCCTTTCGCGGCCAAAGAACTGCTCGCCAGGATAAGGGTGCTTACAAGGCAGAATTCATCTTCCAATGACAACATATTAAGATTCGGAAACTTAACACTGGACCGCGGAAGTTTTGAACTGTCCTCACCCAAAGGCAGATACAGACTTGCCGGCAAGGAATTCCAGATGATGGAGATGCTCATGATGAATCACGGGATACTTATCTCGACCGAGAGATTCATGGATAAGATCTGGGGTCTGGATTCTGAAGCCGATATCAGCACAGCATGGACATACATCTCGTTCTTAAGGAAAAAACTCGCAGCCCTCGGAGCCGATGTCCGTATCAAGGCAATCAGAAATGCCGGTTATACTTTGGAGGAGATCAAATGATTTCAAGACTCCGGAGAAAATTCATCATAATCGCCATGTTGTCCGTAACGGCTGTGCTGGCAGTGCTTATTGCATCGATCAACATATTCAACTACAGAAACGTTACCGTGGATGCAGACATTTTGCTGGACATGCTTTCTTCCAATGAGGGCGAATTTCCTGACATGATGATTAAGCATCCGTCGGGAGATCATTTCGGAGGGCCCTTTGACCGCAGAAAGGATCAGATGTCACCCGAGATGAGGTATGAGGCAAGGTTTTTTACCATCGAGCTGGACAAAGACGGTGAAGTATTAAGTGTCGATACCGGCAGGATAGCAGCCATAGATTCTTCCGAGGCAGCAGCTCTTGCAGAAAAGGTTTATTCCGGAGGCAGGACAAAGGGTTATTCCGGTGATTACAGATATTTAAGGACAGACAATGATGACGTAACGCTTATCGTGTTTTATGACTGCGGCAGAAGTCTTGATAACGCCGGATCTTTTTTGAGGACGAGCATCGTCATCTCTGTTTTGGGTCTTGTGATAGTTTTCGTGCTCATAGCATTAACGTCTAAAGTGGTAGTAAAGCCTGCTGCCGAGGCATACGAGAAACAGAAGCGCTTCATTACTGATGCCGGTCATGAACTCAAGACCCCGCTTGCCGTTATCAATGCCGACGTAGAAGTCCTCGGCATGGAAAGCGGGGACAACGAGTGGATAGAAGATATCAGAAAGCAGACGCAAAGACTTACAGATCTTACCCAAAGACTTATCTATCTGGCTAAGACTGAAGAAGGCTCGAAAAAAAGCATAACGAAGATCGATTTTCCTTTATCTGACTGTGTGGCGGAAATGACCGAGTCTTTCAGAGGTCTTGCCAAAGCTTCAGGCAGATCGATCGATTCTGACATAAAGCCCGGAATAATCTTGAACGGGGACCAAAAAGCCATAGAGGAACTTATATCTGTCGTTATGGATAATGCGGTCAAGTATTCACCTGAAGGATCCTCAGTAAAGGTCTCACTTGCCAAAAGCGGTTCAAAAGTCATATTCAAAGTCTATAACGATACTGAAGAACCTGTTGCAAAAGAAGAGGCGGAACTGATGTTTGACCGTTTTTACAGGGCTGACAAGTCCAGAAATTCCGGCACAGGCGGATATGGTATCGGGCTTTCGATAGCAAAGAGCATAGTTGAGGTCCACGGCGGAAAGATCTATGCTTCGCCTGCGGAAAAAGGAATAACGGTCACCGCAGAATTCTGATCTTTTGAAGTTATCAATGATCAAGCCCCGGAGCTTCTTAAAGAAGATATCCGGGGCTTGACCTCTAGGAGATTTCTACAATGAAACCTTTTTTATTCAGTTAGGATACAGAAAGTTCTCTGTATCAGTGTAGGAATTCAAAGTTAAGGAGCGTGGGATTGCCCATTCCTTTGAATGTGAGATAGAGAGGATATACGCCGTCAGGGATCGTGAACTCCGCCCTGCCTTCTGTCCAGGCGGTGCAGAAATCGACGCCGATCTTTGCCAGAGGCTCTGCGTCTATCGCAGTCTTGATCTCGAAGTCTCCTTTGCCGTAACCTCTTGTGGTGATCCTTAATCCCTTTACGCCCTTAAGATCGAAATACTTGAATCCGACCGTTGTGTTGTCATAGATATCTCTAACGTAAGAAGGATCCTTTACGCCGTCTTCGTGATCTTTTGAGATGTTGGCCTGGTGGAGTTCTCCCACATACATCTGGTTCTTATCGTTAAAGAGATTGCATGCGATGTGGGCAGGATATTCACCGATGTCCGAGAGAGGACCGCCGTTAAGTCCGCAGGATGTGATCTCTACCTGCTTAATGCTGCCGTCATCAGCGAAACTGATCTTCTCGGCGCACCCCTGGCGTGAATACCAGCTGTTGTTTGTCTGTCTGTGATAGAAGATGTACCATTCGCCATTGATCTCAACGATGCTGCCGTGGTTATTGGCTCCGAAGCATGTGGGCTTATCGGCAGGCTTATATGTATCGATACCGATATCGCAGTTGCTTACGATGACACCGCCGTACTTGAAGGGTCCTAAGGGATTATCGGAAGTAGCGTAGCAGAGCTCGTGCATTACCTGTGAAGAATAGATCAGATAGAAGATACCGTTTCTTTCTCTGATGGAGGGCGCTTCGAAGAAAGCGTGACCTTCAAACTCGGTGCCCTTGCTGTGCTGTGTGGAAGGGATAACAAATTCGGGAGCACGCTTAACGGTGAGCATGTCCTTATCAAGAACGGTCAGCATGCAGCCGTGGCGTGAAGCGTCGCCCTGTCCGCAGAAACCGGTGTACATATATGTCGTATCGCCTATTGTGATAACGCCGGGATCGAACTGCTGCTCGTCGCCTTCCTTCTTGCCAAGAAGAGTACCGTCTTCGTAATGGACGTTGCCGATGAATTCGAACTTGCCTGAAGGCGAGTCTGATACGGCAACGGAGATTACGCAGTCGTTGTCGAGTGCATAGTACAGATAGTATCTGCCGTCAGGTCCTACAGTGACATCGGGCGCATAGAGGCATCCGCGGTCATCTGCGTTAGCAGGATCGTCAGATCTTTTGAAGATGACGCCTTCGTATGTCCAGTCTCCGAGATCGTTAACGGGTGCTGACCAGGTTACATAATCGCCGGGGCAGAAAGCATAGCCGTTGAAATAGTCGTGTGATCCGTAGATATAGACTCTGCCGTTAAAGACATAAGGCTCGCCGTCAGGGATATATTCCCAGTTGGGAAGATAAGGGTTGAATGCCTGCTTTTTGGGAACCGTGTAGAGCTCGACGCGGGGTTTTGATTCACCTTTGCTCATGTCGACGGGGCCGATGGCGGACTCCTCGATGTGCTTTGTCATGAATGTATAGAAGTCTGACTCAGGAGAATCTTCCTGGACGGATGTTTTCGCGCCGTCACGGGTGAAATGCATCTCGTTCTTGAAGTCAGGCGTGTAAGGCTTCCACAAGGGAAGTGCGGTACCGTCCACGTCATTGCCGTTCGGATCACCGTTCTTTACGAAGTTCGCAAAGTAAGTGCTCATCTGTCTTGCGATGTCGAAATGTCTTCCTGTCATCGGTCTCCAGCACTTGTCGAGGTTGTCGAAGAAGAACCAGAGATCTACGGAATGGAATGTTCCCGGATTGTCCTCGCCCGGGATATCGGGCTCGAAGCTGTAGTAGTAACCGGGCTTGTCGCTGTGAGCGAAAACAGCCTTGATGGCGCACTCGATCGCGCGGACCGAAGCGTACATACTGCCATTGTGCTTTTGAGCTTCGGGGAAGGAGAGGAATTCGTCAGCCTTATCGCCGAAGATGTCTCTTGCCTTTGCTTCGAAGTCAGCTTGTGAATCAGCGAAAATGAAGCTCGGGAATTCATCGAAGGTATTGCCTGCCATGAGAGGCACGTGCGCATGTCTGCCCTCCATGAATAGCTTGACCGGCTCTTCCGAAATGAAGACGTTGTCGATCATGGGAGTAAAGAAGAAGTTCTCTGTCTCCCTGAACTTGCCGTATGTCTCGCGGATGAATTCCTGGTCGAGAGCTCTGGCTTCTTCCAATGTCTTAACTCCCAGCTTTTCGAAAAGCTTATCGCCATAAGCGCATGCGTCTTCGATGGTCCTCGGGGTCATGACAAAATCCTTGATGTAAGGGAACTGGATGATGCCCGAGAGGATTATCGCCCTGTTATAAAGACCGATGCTTGATTCTGAGGTGAGGTGATTGAGGACGCTTCCGCCGCCTGCGGACTGTCCTGCTATGGTGATGTTATCGGGATCTCCGCCGAATGAAGCGATGTTTCTCCTGACCCATTTCATGGCAGCCTGCTGGTCCAAAAGACCGAAGTTGGCAGGTGCTTCAGGTGATTCCTTGAAGAGCTCTGAGTGAGCGAGGAAACCGAATGCTCCGAGTCTGTAGTTTATGGTTACGACGACGATGCCTTTCTTCGCGAGATTCTCGCCGTTGAATTCCATTTCCGCTGAATAACCCCACTGGAATCCGCCGCCGTAGATCCATACGAGTACGGGGAGCTTATCGTCAGCGCTCTTGGCGTTTGTCCAGACGTTTAAGTAGAGGCAGTCTTCATCGCGGTCTATGTCGGGATCAACGTGCCATTCTTTGCAGTAAATATCAGTACCGACAGCCGGCTGGTCCTGATAGGGAATAGGACCGAACTTATAGCAGTCCCTGATGCCTTCCCAATCTTCCAAGGGCTGTGGAGCTCTCCAGCGGTTCTTGCCTACCGGCGGCTGGGCAAAAGGAATACCTTTAAATACAGAGATGCGCGTATTATTTCCGGGAAAGCCTCTGACGAGTCCGTTCTCGGTTTTTACGATCTTTAACATAGGTGTACCTCAAAGGAAAAAATATTATCACAATCTATGTTAGTCAAAGAAAAATTATTATTCAACGGGATAAACTTCAGACAAAACCCGACTAAATCCATTAGTTTTCCGGGCATAAATTTGCAAAGGCACCCGGCTTTAATTAAAATATAAATAATTATTTAAGGAGCAGTGTTTTTTGCGCAAGGTAGACAAGTTCAGGACCGCCATATCGACTTTCCTCGGCAAACAAAAGCTAAGTAAGAAGTTCCTTTTAATGTACTTCTTCTGCGTTCTTGTGCCGCTTGTTCTGACGGATACGTTTTTGTTCAAATCCGTTTTCGACGCTGAGCTTAATAACCAGAGCCACTACAGGGATATCGCGATAGAATCCTATGTCGACTATTTTGAGAACCTGCTTGAATACGATGCCAAAGTTGCACAGGCCATCGATATCAACAAAAACCTCAATACGTTTATCAACACGCCTTACGATGCACCTTACGATTACTACGATGAATTGATGAACACGTTCTCCAATTCATTCTTCTCGACATTGTCCGATATCAACCAGGACAGAATCGTAATCTATTCCAACAACCCGACAATGCTTAACGGTAACTATTTCCATAACCTGTCGGAGGCTGAGAAGGAAGTGTGGTATCAGAAATTCTATGCGATCTCTGATGTCAATGAGGCATTCTACGCTTACTATGACACCGCGCCTGTTGCATCCGTGCCGGACAGAAACCGTTTGATCTATATCCGCAGGATGAAGAACACCAAGTCCAAGATCGAGAAGATCGTCACCATAGAGCATAAGAAGAGCAGACTCGCAGGCGAACTCAAGGAGATCCCCGTCAACTGCACCATGTACCTTTGCTGCGACGACTACATCATCTATTCCACCGAGCCGGGTGCCAACCGTCTGACCCTTCTGGACATGACTTCGCACAACAAGTCCCACATGACGGTAAAAGAGGTAAAGATGTACGGCAGTAACTTCAAGATCTATGCCTTTACTGATGATCTGACGATCACCAAGGTCATCATGAATAACCTGCCGGTCATTCTCACAGTAATTATTTTCACGCTTGTCATCCCTATCGTCCTGATGAAGATGCTCGAGCGTTCGATCACAGACAGAGTCGCTATACTCGGCAAAGCATTCGGCGAAGGCAAATCAGAATACTTCCAGCCGATCAAGGATATCAGCGGCACGGATGAGATCTCAGATCTGATGCATGACTACAACAGGATCGTAGGCATCAACAACGAACTTACCAACACGATCTATAAGGATAAGCTCAGGGAACAGGAGAGCGACCTCGCCCGTAAGAATGCCGAACTTCTTGCCCTTCAGAGCCAGATCAATCCGCACTTCCTTTTCAATGCATTGGAGAGTATCCGCATGCACAGTATCCTCAAGGGCGAGAACGAGACCGCCGAAATGGTACAAAGACTTGCCGTAATGGAGAGACAGAACGTTGAGTGGCACGATGACGCCGTCACGATCGAAGAGGAAGAAGGTTTTATCGACGCATATCTGCAGCTCCAGAGCTACAGGTTTGGCGAGAGGATCTCGTTTGATATCGACATTGATGAAGACTGCAAGAAGATCCGCATACCCAAGCTTACGCTGGTTACCTTTGTCGAGAATGCATGCGTTCACGGAATAGAGTGTAAATCAGCACAGGGATGGATTTTTGTAAGGGTCTATAAGAAAGAGGACCGGCTGATAATCGAGGTAGAGGATACGGGTGACGGAATGGAAGAATCAGATGTTGATGCCCTTCAGAAAAAGATGAACGGTGTCACCATCGACATGGTAAAAGAGGCAAAGCATGTCGGTATTCTTAATGCTTGTCTCAGGATCAAGATGATGTTTAACAACCAGGCCAAGTTCGCGATAGAAAGCGAAAAGGGCATCGGAATGTCAGTCATCATCTCGATACCGGCTGATTTGATTACTACGGCAGAGTGAGGTGGCCTATGCTTAAAGTGATGCTTGTTGACGACGAACCTTTTACCCTTCAGGGTCTTCAGGTACTGATCGATTGGGAGAGCGCCGGTTTTGAGATCGCGGCAGTCTGTTCCAACGGAAAAGAAGCATTGAATTTCCTTTCGGGGAATCAGGTCGACCTGATCATTTCCGATATCCGCATGCCGGAGATGAACGGTCTCGAACTTCTTGAAGCCGTCAAGAAGGAAAAGCTCTCTGATGCCAAGTTTGTTTTCCTTACGGGATACGATGACTTTTCCTATACGCAGCGTGCCATCAGAAGCGGATGTCTCGATTACATCCTTAAGCCCGTTATTGAAGAAGAGCTCATTTCGGTCCTTCGAAAAGTCTCCAATCTGAACCGTGAGTCAGTCATTCTCCGCAAGAACAGGGAGAAGATGGAAGATGCTTATCACCTGAGAGTATTAAGGCATCTTATAAGGGGCAAATACAATGATGAGGATATCGAATATGCAAATAAACACCTCATGCTGTCAGGAGACCTGAGATTTATCGAGATAGATTTTGTCAACAGGGAGATGGAAGAAGACAACAGCGATTCCGATGATCTGAGCGTTATGCAAAGACAGCTCTTTAACACATGCAGGGATACTCTGAAAGAATACGCCAATCATTTTGCTATCGACTTCTCCTATGATGAAGACAATTACAGCATAGGATTCATTTACTGTGACAGCATGGCTTCCATAAGTGACATGACTGATGCCGAATTCCTGAACGCACTCATAAGAAAGATAGAAGTGCTTATCCTCAAGCCTGTCAGAATGCTTTGCGGCCAGCCGGTATCTGACATCTCGGCACTTTCGAAGTCATTCGATTCCTGCAGGGGTCTTCGAAGCATCGCCGGATTCCACAACACCAAGAAACTGTATTTCTACGAAGAAACAGAAGACAATCACGGCAGTATTGTCCTTTTCAAGAAAACCATCGATGAGATCATCATTGACATCGAGAAGAATGATCCCGCTTTGATAGAGAAAAACATCGTGAAACTCTATGAGGAGATAAAAGGCAAGGAAGGCAACAGCCGGGCATTCGATCTTAACATCAATTATTTCCTCTTCCAGCTTATCCATCTTGCCAGCGAACTCGATGATACCGTAAACCAGGAAGAGATCATTCAGTACATTTCAGAACAGACGAGCGGAAAAGCATTTGCCAGAGGATCTCACCAGCACATGACAAAGTTTGCTACGGAGTTTGCCGTCTATCTGTCTGAACTCCGCAAGAATATCTCGAGGGGTATCCTCGCAGATGTTGAAGCGGACATAAAGAAAAATTACGCAGACAACATCAGTCTTAAGGATCTGGGTGACAGATACCATATCAACAGCTCTTATCTGGGACAGGTCTTCAAAAAGAATTACGGTATGTCTTTCAAAAATTACCTGACAAATTACAGGATAAAGGAAGCCGCAAGGCAGATAATCAATACCGACAAAAAGATCAACCGCATAGCGGAGGACGTCGGATATAAAGACAGTGACTATTTTATCCGTAAATTCATAGAGATCATGGGGTGTACACCATCAAAGTACCGTAAAAGCAACCAGGGGGCCTGAGAGGCCCTCTTTTTATGCAATATGTACAAAAACGCTTTTTCGTTTATGTTAAATCCATCGCATTTATGTAGAATTTATCGGTTGTTTGATTAGAGTTTATCGGGTTGCGGCAAAAATAGGGCAAACGTATACTTTAGTTGCTAAAAACTCGTGAAAACGAGAATCCAAATTCGGGAGGTCTACTATGAAGGCTAAGAAACTCTTTTCATTGGCTCTGGCAGCAGTAATGGTAGCTTCTTGTGTTGCAGCAGCAGGCTGCGGCAAGAAGAGCAAGTATACTGAATTCACCATGTTCGCTGCTATGGCAGGCAAGGAGAAGGACGACGACAACGAGATCATGGAGCTCATCGCTGAGAAGACCGGTGTTAAGGTCAAGGAAACTTGGCTCACAGGTCAGGACGCAGGCGAAGCTATCGGATCTATCATCGCTTCAGGCAAGCTGCCTGATTTCATCGATGGTGGTGACGGCTGCGTTCAGCTTTATGAGAACCACATGCTCGTTGCATGGGACGATTATCTTGAGAAGTATCCTAATCTCAAGGAAATGTACACAGAAAAAGAGTGGGATCAGTTCCGTATGAGCGACGGTAAGATTTACTGGGCTAACGTATTCGGTAACCACTACAAGGAAGACACAACAACCGGTCACAACGGTGAGGCTTTCTGGATTCAGGCTCGTGTTCTTGAATGGGACGGCTATCCGGACATCCAGACATTGGATCAGTACTTCGATCTCCTCGAGAGATATGCAGCTGCTAATCCGAACATGCCCGACGGCACACCTGTAATTCCTTATACATGTCTCTGCGAAGACTGGAAGTATTACTGCCTTGAGAACGCTCCTATGTTCCTCGATGGTTATCCGAACGATGGTTGCGTTATCGTTAACGTTGATGCTGGCGTAGACAATCCTAAGATCGTTGACTACAACACAACAGCTACAGCTAAGAAGTATTTTGCTAAGTTGAACGAAGAGTACAACAAGGGCGCTATCGATCCCGATTTCGCTACACAGACATACGACGAGTACATCTCCAAGCTCTCCACAGGCCGTGTTCTCGGTCTCTGCGATCAGTATTGGGATTTCGCTTACTCCATCATGGGACCTTTCGCTGAAGAGCGTAACGATGCTACTGATGGTCAGCCCTACAGACTCGACAAGATCGGCTGTGACTATGTACCTCTCGGACTCACAATCGAAGCTGGCATGGAGCAGGAATGGCACTCTTATGGTGACGAGCTCAACAAGGCTTCCGGCTGCGCAGTTACAACAAGCTGCAAGAACCCTGACCTCGCTTTCGAGTTCCTTAGCAGACTCCTCGATCAGGACATCCACGATCTCCGTTTCTGGGGCATCAAGGACAAAGACTACCTCGTTGATTCCAACGGTATGTACTACAGAACAGAAGAGATGAGAGACAACTGGAAGAGCGACAGCTACAACGCTAAGCACTGCTGCCAGTATTCCTACATGCCTCAGTGGAGAGGTAGAAGCAAGGACGGAATCAACTACATGCTGCCTGAAGAGCAGCCTGCAGAATTCCTCGCTACACTCTCTGAGCCTCTTAAGAAGTGCTTCGAAGCTTACGGTGCCGGCAACTATGCAGACATGGTAGGTTCCAGAGTTTGCGAGCAGAATCCTTGGTATCCTATGTGGTCATGGTCTAACTCCATCAGCAATGAGACTGCAGGCGGTATCGCATGGCAGAAGATGGGCGAGACAAAGCACTACTGGCTCCCTAAGGTTGTCATGAGCGCTGACTTCGAGACAGACTGGGCAGCTTACATGGATGCTTACAACGCAGTACATCCTGAGGACTTCCTCGCTGAAGCACAGGCTGAGTGCGAGAAGAGACTTGCAGATTCTAAGTCATAATTTGGCCTTAAGGTCTATTGACACATTAGATTAGTGTAATCGATGTGGTGGCAGCCATGGCATAAACAACTGTGGTTGCCACCATTTTTTAGGGGTTGTAAAAAATGGAGAATTCTATCTCTCAAGCGGAAAAACTTAAACAGCTGACGGAGAAGGAACTTAATAAGCCTAAGTTCACCGTCAAAGAGTTTAAAAGACAGTGGATACTTATCACTATCTCCGCCGTTTATGTAATTTATGGAATCATATTCTATTATCTTCCTCTCTTGGGATGGATAATGGCATTCCAGAACTTCAAATACTATGAAGGATTCACCGGTTCTAAGTTTGTCGGATTCGATAAATTCAAGTTCCTGTTCAGTGACGTTTCATTCCTCAGAGTTATCAGAAATACGTTTGCAATGGGTGTACTCAACCTTTTCTTCGGTACAGTTGTTGCAATCGCATTTGCCATCCTTTTGAACGAAGTCAGGAACAGACACTTCAAGAAAGCTATCCAGACAATTTCTTACTTACCGCACTTCCTTTCATGGA
Source organism: Saccharofermentans sp. (assembly GCA_016292215.1). GTDB lineage: Bacteria > Bacillota > Clostridia > Saccharofermentanales > Saccharofermentanaceae > Saccharofermentans. Next base: position 24,116 of record JAEFBB010000021.1, read on the forward strand.
TCATCGTTGTAGCTATCGTACACGATGCGCTTACTTCAACCGGTATCATCAATGACCTCCTTCTGAGGTTCGGTTTGATTAAGCAAGCATATCCGTTCTTGGGGAAACCGGGCTGGTTCTGGCCTATCGTTACATTAAGTAACCTTTGGAAAGAGACCGGCTGGAACGCAATCATTTATCTTGCGGCTATTACCGCTATCGATCCCTGCCTCTATGAGTCAGCATCCATCGATGGCGCAGGACGTTTCCAGAAGATGCGTTACATCACGCTCCCTTCGCTCCGTCCTACTATAATGATCCTTCTGATCATGAATCTCGGTAACGTTCTTAATGCCGGATTCGAGTTACAGTACTTGCTTGGTAACGGTCTTGTACAGAACGTTTCCAAGACGATCGACATCTACGTCCTCGAATGGGCTATCAACGCTCGTAACCTGGACTACTCGCTCGGTACTGCAGCAGGTATCTTTAAGACTGTCGTATCGTTGACGCTTATCGTAATCGCTAACTTCATCGCCAAGCGCAAGGGCGACGAGCGTTTGTTCTGAGGAAGGGGTGAATTGATATGGCAGATATGTCTGAAGAAATCTTATTAAAGAAACACAAGAAAAAGATGGCGAGAGAGGATGTAATCTTTACGATCTTCAATACAGCATTCCTGATATTGTTCGCAGTCGTAACGCTCTATCCTGTTATCAACACTTTAGCTTATTCTTTCAACGACGGTAACGATGCCGTCAGAGGCGGAATTTACCTTTGGCCGCGTAAGCTGTCCTGGGATAACTACGATGAGATCCTTTTCAGAAGAAAGGGTATCAGAGTAGGTGCTAAGATCACTGTTTACAGAACACTTCTCGGTACTATCACATCTTTGGCTGCTAACGCTTTGCTCTCGTTCATCCTGAGCCGTAAGAAGTTCTTATTCAAGTCCAGCCTTTCGCTGTTCTGGGTAATCACAATGTATGCTTCCGGAGGACTTATTCCTGTAATGATCCTCTATAAGTATCTCAGCCTGACAGACAGCTTCTGGGTATACGTTATTCCCGGCATGGTCAGTGCTTTTAACGTAATGGTTATGAGAACATACATGAACGGTATTCCGGATTCCCTCGAAGAGTCCGCACAGCTCGAAGGCGCAGGTTACATGAGAGTTTTCTGGAGCATCATTACTCCTCTCTGTAAACCGGTTTATGCCACGATCGCGCTGTTCGTTGCGGTATATCACTGGAACGCATGGTTCGACGCAATGCTGTACAACAGATTGTCACCTGAGTACACCACGCTGCAGTTCGAGCTCAGAAAGCTGCTCGACTCAGTCTCGGCTTCTACAGGCGGACAGCAGTCAGGTACGGCTGTAACCGAAACAGCTGCAAACAAACTGACGCCTACTACGGTAAGAGCTGCTGCTTCTATCGCTACAATGGCGCCGATCATTGCTCTCTATCCTTTCTTGCAGAGATACTTCGTTACCGGTCTTACGATCGGCGGTGTAAAGGAATAAGAGCCACAAGATCTTTTCGATCACTCAGCTGCCTTGATCTTTGGTCAGGGCAGCTTTTTATAGAAGACAAAAATGTTTGAATGCAGAAGCATTCAAGATGTTATAGAATATACTGGCCATACGGCCAAAATAACTATATAGGTATAGAAATATAAATGAACTTATTAAAACCTGACAGTCCGGTAATGAATCTCTTAAGTACGATAGCCGATCTCATCGTACTTCATCTGCTTTTTGTTATCTGCTGCCTTCCGATCGTTACCATCGGAGCTGCTTATTCGGCTAAATACTACGTTGCGATGAAGATAATAAGAGGAGAGGACAGCGGTGTGTTCGCCCCGTTCTTCAAGGCTTTTATCCGCAATTTCAAGCAGGCAACCATTGTATGGCTCACATTGCTTGTTGCCATAGTGCTGATAGTTATCGACTGGCGCTGGGTAATTCTTAACGGCTGGAGCAATACTGCGTTTTTCTATAAGTTCGGCGTAATATTCTTTACTGTCATCGTATGGTTTATAACAATTACGGTCTTCCCGACGATAGCAAGATACGAGATGAAGACCTCCGAGCTCTTCAAGGCGGCCCTGATCTTTTCCATCATAAAGTTCATTCCGCTTGCTCTTATTTCAGGTCTCATAATCGGTTCTATCGTTGCCTGCATCTGGTATGCGCAGTGGTTCCCGCTGATATATTTCTTCTCCACGACGACGATCACGTATTTCCTTTCTCTTGTCTTCGTAAAGCAGTTTGACAAGCTCGAAAAGGTCCAGGCCGAGAAGATCGAGGCAAAGAAGGCTGCTGAAGAGAGTGCAAGAGCAGCCTCAGAAGAAGAGGCGCTCGAATCCGATGCTCTTCTTGATGAGGATGCCACAGGCGAAGCTTCTTTTGCTAAATCGAAGATCGTTGCCAAGGAGCTTGAGTCAAAGCCCAGAAAGCCCGGAGAGGAAGAGGACAAGTCCGGCAACAAGCTTACCAGATACATCAGAAGCGAGAAGAAGAAGCTTAAAGGCCTTACTGCCAAGCAAAAAGCCGGATATTTTATCCAGTATTATCTTCCTACAACAGTACTTATCCTTCTTATCCTGGGAATCGTAGTCTGGTACAGCGTAGATATCTTTAAGTCCAAGATGAAGGTCATAGACGGAGGACTCATTAACGGAGTGGTAACTGACGAAGGCCGTTTGTATGCTACGGAAGGCTTCCTTGAATGGGGCGGATACGGCAAAGGAAGAACGGCACAGCTCCTCGATACCGAGCTGAATTTTAAGAGTGACCTTGAATTTGAGGACAAATACCTCGAGATCGCATTCAGGGCTTCTGTACTGACAGGCCAGTTCGATTACCTGATCATGAGAGAGGACGCAGTAGATAACTATTCGACTCTGGATTATTTCATGGATCTCTCGAACCTCGTAAACATGGACAATTTCTCTGAGGACGATTTCTTCTACTATACCGAAGAGCCCGATACTTCAGGCGGATTATCCATAGATGACCTGCTCAACAAAAAGAAGGAAGAGAAGGTAGGCACCTTCCCGATCGCCCTTAAGCTGACAGAAGAGGCGGAAGAAAATCTTGGTCTTGATACCAAGCAAACATACTATATTGCATTCACATACTCTACCGAAGCTTCAGGCGATAAGACGAATCGGAAGTTCATAGAGTATCTGTTCGGCAAGTGCTGAGCCGATAAATCAAGCACTTTTGCTTGACAACAGTCCCATGCCCTAATATAATTTTCGGGTTATATTTAAAATTGTCTTATTATGCGCTGCCGCCAGAAACGCGGGTGTGCAACTGAGAAAAAAGCAATTTTCGGAGGATTATATTTATGGCAAAGATGACTTTTCAGCCTAAGAAAAGACAGAGAGCTAAGGTTCACGGCTTCAGAGCCAGAATGGAGACTGCTAACGGCCGTAAGGTTCTTGCAGCAAGAAGAGCCAAGGGCAGAAAGAGAATCGCAGTCTGATCTTAAGACTACGGTCGCATTCTCGCTTTGAAATCGGTAGCACTCAGATTCAATTTCGAATTTAACAGGGTTTACCGGTACGGAAAATTCGCAACCGGCAGATTCCTGTCGGTTCATGTGCTTAAAAGACGGGAAGGTACCACCCAGAGCGGTTACAAAGTCGATCCAGCCTTGAGACGAACCGGCTTTTGCGCGAACAAGAAAGATCTTGGCGCAGTCGGAAGAAACCGTGCAAGGCGCTTAATGAGAGAATCGTACAGACAGATCGAAGACAGGCTTCCTCAAGGATACGACTACGTATTCACGCTGAAGTCTAAGGGCGGGATACCTGAATATCGTGACTTAAGTGCAGATATGGGGAAATGTCTTACAAGGCTTGATCTATTGGATGGTGATCCCGCATGATGCGTAAAGCCATAATAGGAATGGTTCGTTGGTATCAGAAGCATGTTTCTCCCGCGTTCGGGCCTCATTGCAAGTACCAGCCTACATGTTCACAGTACATGATCGAAGCGGTCACCAAGTACGGTGCATTTAAGGGCGGACTTATGGGCATTTGGCGAATTTTGAGATGCAACCCGTTCTCTAAAGGCGGATACGATCCCGTCAAGTAAGTGGAAAGATTATTTATTAGAACCGGAGTTCAATAATGGGAGACATTGTAGTTCAATTATCTATTCTCGACCCGCTGTACACTTTGTTCGGCTGGCTTACGAGAGTATTGTTCGGCTTCTTCGGTAATTATGGTCTTGCGATCATCTTCCTTACCATAATTATCAGAGCTGCTCTTATCCCGCTTAACGTAAAGTCTCAGAAGTCCATGCTCAAGATGCAGGCTATGAGCGGTAAGCAGGCTGAGCTTCAGCGCATGTACGGTGATGACAAGGAAAAATACCGTGAAGAAGTCATGAAGCTTCAGAAGGAGAATGGTGCAGGCGGTCTTTCCGGATGCCTTCTTCCTATCCTTCAGATCTTTATTATCTGGCCTATGTTCCGTATCGTCAGCGGACCGTTGATCTATCTTTCAGGTGTCAGCAAGACAAATATCCAGAGCATGATCGGCCTTGGAAACAGCCTGGGCGAAGGCGGGATCTTTGCAGCACAGATGACTGCAGAAAATCACATCGGCCTTATCAAAGCGCTCAATGAGAACTCCCAGTTCCTCAATGAGTGTATCAACAGAGGTTTTATCAAGCTCGATCAGATGATCGACCTTCACTTCCTGGGAATGGATCTTACGGTTACTCCGGCATGGAAGCCTTCCGTGATCGCTTCTGATCCCAAGATATATCTCCCGCTCCTCATCTTCCCGATCCTCGTTGTAATCATCAACATCGTTTCGATGCAGCTCACGAAGATCATGAAGCCCGGCTGGAAAGAAGAAGCAGAGGCTAAGAAGCGCGCTAAGCTCAATCCCGCAAGAGCAGGACAGGTCGATAAGGGCGCAGGCGAAGATGCAGCTCAGAACTCCATGAAGATCATGAACTGGATGATGCCTATCCTCATGCTCGTTACAACATTCATGATGCCTGCGGCAATGGGTCTTTACTGGATCATCTCAGGACTCATGGGAATCTTCACAAGCGTCATCACATACTTCTGGTTCACTAAGCCTTACGAGCAAAAGAAGGCTGAGATCGAAGCCAAGAAGGACGCGGTTTTCAAGAAGTCCGCAAAAGCGCAGCTCGCAGGCGTTGATGCCACAGTCGATGCAAAAGCATCCAAGAAGAACGGCAAGAAAAAGAAGAATTAATTTTGGCTCGAAGGAGGCCTTGCAAATATGGAAAAGACAGTAATCACAACAGGCAAGACAGTTGATGAAGCAATTGAGGCAGCTCTTTCCGAGCTCGGTTGTACAAAAGAGCAGGCAACCATCGAGGTTGTTGAAGAAGGCACAGAAGGCGGTTTCTTAGGTCTCGGCAGAAAAGATGCCCAGGTCAAGGTCACAGCCAATACTGATGATTCCGCAGCACCTGCACCCGCAGCTGAAGAATCAGATGATACATATTACGGTGATGACGAGAGCTTCGAAGGCGACGCTGTAAGCGAAGCTGAAGACGCAGCTGCTAACTTCGTAGCAGAAGTCCTCTCCGGCATCGGCATCCACGGCAACATGGATTCCTACAGAGAAGACGATACTATCTACATCTCAGTTACAGGTTCTGACTGCGGCGCCGCTATCGGACGTCACGGTGAGACACTTGAAGCTATCTCCTACATGACAAACCTCATCGCTAACAAGCACAGCGAGCAGAGAGTTCACGTATATCTTGACGTAGGCGGATACAGAAAGCACAGAGAGCAGGTCATCAAGGGCCTCGCTGACAAGGCAGTATCCAGAGTAAGACGTTCTGGCCGTAAGGTAGTTATGGAGGCTATGAGCCCCGCTGAGAGAAGGATCGTTCACTCTTATCTCCAGGATGTACACGGCGTAACCACACACAGCGAAGGCGTTGAGCCCAACAGATGTGTTGTTGTTACTCCCGAGGAAAAGAAGTAATCAACTTTTACAGGAAAATTCCTGGTTTTAATCGATGTATTCGTATGATGACGAACCTATCTGCGCCTGCTCCACGCCGGCCGGAATCTCAGGCATAGCGGTTATCCGGATCTCGGGTAACGGCTGTGGGGAACTTGCCGATAAATGTTCCGTCATCTTAAGGTCCAGCGGTAATTACACTAAGCTCTCAGAGCTTCCCGGCTATACATGCGCATTCGGTTACGTCAAAGATCCTTCTAACGGTGTCAAAGTTGACGAAGTCATTTTCACGCGCTTTGAAGCACCCCATTCCTACACCGGAGAAGAGATGGTAGAGATATCATCCCATGGTTCCGGCGCGGTCAAGCAGGAGATCTTAAAGTGTCTCGGCATGTCCGGTATCAGAATGGCTTATCCGGGCGAGTTCTCCAGAAGAGCATTTATAAACGGCAAGATGAGCCTTGCTTCGGCTGAGGCTGTCATGGACGTCATCAATTCGGAGACCGAGAGGCAGCTCGAAGCAGCAGGAAGCCTTTTGTCCGGCAAGCTCGCAGACGAGATCGCTTATATCGAGAACAACCTTTACGAGCAGGCTGCAATGCTTGAGACATTCACCGAGTTCGACACAGAAGATGACGAAGCAGCCGAAAATGCCAAGCTTGAGACTGTAAAGGATAACTTAAGTGACTGCCACGACAGGCTTACTTCGCTCTGCAAAGGCTACGGCAAGGGAAGGATCCTTTCAGAAAGGCTCCGCGTAGCGCTCTTAGGCCTTCCTAACAGCGGCAAGAGCACACTTCTTAATACTCTCACAGGTTTTGACAGAGCGATCGTTACAGAGGTCGCAGGAACCACGAGAGACACTATCGAAGTCCAGATCAACATCAACGGGATCCCCGTTACGCTTATAGATACGGCAGGCATCCGCGAGACTGAAGACATCATCGAGAACATCGGCATCGGAAAAGCTTTTGAAGCAGGCAGAGGTGCCGACATGGTCTTTTATATGATCCCGCCTGACATGACTGTTGAAGAAGCATATACGGGTGTCAGGGAGATCGCCGAAGACTGCGAATCCGTAACAGGCGTATTCTCCAAGAGCGATGCGGGCGATAACCCCGACAGAAAAGAGATCGAAGAAAAGCTTGCCACACTCGGCATAAAGAACTTTATCTCGATCAGCGCGGAAGAAGATCTCAATATCGATAAGCTCGAAGATGCCATCATCGATTACTACGATGAGCTTGGCGGAGGAGCATCCGAAGGACTTCTTATCACAAACAGCAGACATTACACCAAATTCTTAAAAGCTACCAAAAAGCTTACGCTCGCTTTGGATGCGCTTGATAACAACCTCGGTACCGAAGTTTGCGCTTCTGCTTTAAGAGCATGCCTTGACGAGATCGGCGAGGTTACGGGCAAGACCGTATCCGCTACGCTGGCTGATACTATTTTCTCAAGATTCTGCATAGGTAAATAAATGACTATCCGTGAAGCTTTAGAGTTAGATAAAAGCTTTGAAGCGGGGACATTCGATGTTGCCGTAGTGGGAGCAGGTCACGCGGGCTGTGAGGCGGCTCACGCTGCTGCCAAACTGGGGCTTAACACTATCCTTTTCACGCTCTCTTTAGACAGCCTCGCAAATCTTCCCTGCAATCCTTCTATCGGAGGCACATCCAAAGGCCAGCTCGTAAGAGAGATCGATGCCTTGGGCGGCATAATGGGGCTCATGGCGGATAAGTGCGCCGTCCAGATGAGAATGCTCAACAGATCTAAAGGCCCGGCTGTTTATTCGCCCAGAGCACAGGAAGACCGCCAGATGTATTCTGTCGAGATGCGCCATTATCTCGAAAACCTTCCGAATCTTACTCTGAAGCAGGGCCACATCACCGCACTTCTTACGGACGAAGAAGGAAATGCCGCAGGCGTCATGACCGAAGGCAAAGCCGTCTACAGGGCGCGTGCCGTAGTCATTTGCTCCGGCACATATATGGAAGCGCGCATTATCAGGGGAGAAGTCATTACCGAGAGCGGTCCTGACGGACTCCCGAGATCTGTAGGCTTATCCTCGTCACTTAATTCTCTTGGTGTTCCGCTTTTAAGATTTAAGACGGGAACTCCGGTAAGAGTTAATTCCAATTCAGTTGATTTCTCGCAGATGACAAGGCAGGACGGAGAAGACGATATTCCGCCGTTCTCATACAGAAATGAGATGGAGGGCAAGCTCCCCGCGCCCGTAGCGGAGCAGATACCCTGCTGGTCCATCTGGACGACTGAAGAGACAAGAAAAGTAATTGCAGACAACATGGACAGATCGCCCCTTTACAGCGGCGAGATCAAAGGCATCGGCCCCAGATACTGTCCTTCTATCGAAGATAAATTCATGAGGTTCAAGGACAAGACGAGACACCAGATCTTCGTTGAGCCCATGGGACGTCACACTAACGAGATGTATCTGCAGGGATTCTCGACAAGTCTTCCTGAAGAGATACAGGAGAAGATGGTCAAGTCTTTGCCCGGTCTTGCGAACGCAAAGATCCAGAGGGCGGCCTATGCCATCGAGTACGATCTCGTAGATCCCTTATCGATCAAGGCGAGCCTTGAATCAAAGGTGGTCCCCGGTCTTTTTACCGCAGGACAGATAAACGGTTCTTCAGGTTATGAGGAAGCGGCAGCCCAGGGCATCGTGGCAGGCATCAACGCGGCCATGAAGATCTTAGGCAGGGAAGCTGTCATTATCGACAGATCGCAGGGTTACATCGGCGTGCTTATAGATGACCTCGTTACCAAGGGAACGAACGAGCCTTACCGAATGATGACATCCCGTGCCGAATACAGACTGTTCTTAAGACAGGACAATGCTGACGAGAGGCTCACGCCCATAGGTCACGAGATAGGACTTATCAGCGATGAGGTTTTCGCGAAGTTCGAAGAAAAGATCGAAGCGATCGCAGAAGAGACAGAAAGACTTAAGAAGACATACGTGGCTCCCACGGAAGAACTGGGAGATCTCCTTGATACCTGCGGACAGACATTGCCCAAGTCAGGCGAGAGCCTCGCAGATCTCATTAAGAGACCGGGCGTTACATATGAACTCTTAGCTCCCGTCGACAAGGCCAGAAAGCCTCTGGCGCGCAACATTACTTTCGCGTGCGAGACCAATATCAAGTACGAAGGCTACTTAAGCCTCGAAAAAGAGAAGATCGAGAAGTTTAAGAACTTAGAGAAGATAAAGATCCCCGAAGATACCGATTATTCGCTGATACGCGGATTAAGGATCGAGGCTACGCAGAAGCTTACGAAGATGAAGCCTGAGAATGTCGGCAGAGCTTCGAGAATATCGGGAGTATCGCCTGCAGACTGTGAAGTCCTTTTGGTATATCTCGAACAGATGAGAAGGAGACAGAACAATGGCTGACGCTTTCATGCCCAAAAAGAAGCCTCTTACAAAAGAAGACATCAAGCGTTTGAAAGAGCGCCTTCCCAAGAAGGTCGAGATCAGTACTGAAGGCACAAAGATCACGGAAAAAGAAGAAGTCACAGACGTGGCTCCCATCCTTGAATCTCATTCCGATGAGATAAGCGTGCCCTTGTCTGCAGAAGAGATACACGCATTCCAGATCTATGCTTCCATGCTCAAGGAGAAGAACAAGGTGATGAACCTTACCGCCGTAGATGACGATAAGGGTATCGCCATGAAGCACTTTATAGATTCGCTTACACTCTGCCCTTACATCAGGGAAGAGGAGCGCAAATTAGGACAGGGAAAGAAGCTCACATTTGTTGATGTAGGGACCGGCGCGGGGTTCCCGGGCCTTCCTGTAAAGATATCCTGCCCCGAGCTTTCCGTAACCCTCATGGATTCGCTTGAGAAGCGCCTTAAGTTCTTGAATGAGGTAATCACCGCATTAGACCTTAAGGACTGCTCTACGGTGCATTCCAGAGCCGAAGACGCAGGCAGGAACAAGAAGTTCAGGGAGAAATATGACATCGTTACCGCCAGAGCCGTCGCAAGGCTCTCGGTACTTGCCGAATATTGTCTGCCGCTCGTTAAGACCGGAGGCGTTTTCCTTGCCATGAAGAGCCACTCCGATGAAGAGGAGACAGAGGCAGGCAAGGCAATAGCCCTTCTTGGCGGCACGATCGAGAAAACAGATACATTCAAGCTCCCCGGTACGGACATGGAGAGGACCATTATAGTAGTCCGCAAGATCCGCCCCACACCTGCAAGGTTCCCGAGGAAAGCAGGCACTCCTTCCAAAACCCCAATAGTCTGATATCAGGACATTTGTGCTATATATTATAATTATATGCGCGCGTGTGCGTATAGTTATGGTATAATACTTTAGTTTGTAGATATATAATCTATAGACCAAAGTATTCTAATAACCCGCGGCAAAGCTTTTCGCGGGCGGAGGCGACAGATGGCAGACAGCGACGACAAGAAACAGGCCAGGCTTCAACAGGAAGCCGAGATGGACGAGGTATTCAAGTCAGAACAGACCACAATAGTTCCGGTAGACTTGGACGGCGAGATGAAGAAGTCCTTCATCGACTACGCAATGTCGGTAATTTCCGACCGTGCGCTTCCGGACATCAGAGACGGACTTAAGCCGGTTCACAGAAGGATCCTGTATTCAATGTTTACACAGGGCTTCACGCCCGATAAACCGTACCGTAAGTGCGCCACCACGATCGGTGACGTTTTGGGACGCTTCCATCCTCACGGCGACGCATCGGTTTACGATGCTCTCGTAAGACTTGCGCAGGATTTCTCTCTGAGACATCCCCTCGTAGACGGACACGGCAACTTCGGTTCATTAGACGGAGACCCGCCGGCAGCTTACCGTTATACGGAGGCAAGACTCGAGAAGATCGCTCTTGAGATGATGAGAGATATCAACAAGAATACTGTTGATTTCAGACCTAACTTCGATGAACACGAGATGGAGCCTGTATCGCTCCCTTCGCGTTTCCCTAACTTCCTCGTAAACGGTGCAGTAGGTATCGCCGTCGGTATGGCTACAAATATCCCGCCGCACAACCTGGGCGAGGTCATCGACGGATGCATCATGATGATGGACAATCCCGATGTATCGGTAGATGAGCTCATGACAGTCGTTAAGGGACCTGACTTCCCGACAGGCGGCGCCATCCTCGGCACATCAGGCATCAGAGAGGCATATCTCACAGGTAAGGGCCGTATCGTTGTACGTGCTCACGCCGAGATCGAAGACCACGCAGGCAAGACAAGGATCATCGTTCACGACATTCCTTATGCGGTAAACAAGGCAAGACTCATCGAGCGTATGGCTGATCTCGTCAAGGAGAAGAAGGTCGAGGGCATCTCGGGATTAAGAGACGAGTCCGACCGTAACGAGCAGGTGCGTATCGTTATCGAGCTCAAGAAGGATGCCAATGCTGACGTCGTTCTTAACCAGCTCTACAAGAACTGCTCGCTCCAGGACGCCTGCTGCGCAAATATGCTCGCGCTCGTACCTGACGCAGACGGCAAGCTCGAGCCTAAGCTCGTAGGCCTTAAGGATGCTTTGTTCTATTACATCAAGCACCAGGAAGACGTTGTTACACGCCGTACACAGTATGATCTCGAAAAGGATGAGGCCAAGAAGCACATCGACGAAGGTCTCCTCATCGCCATGGATTACATCGATGAGATCATCGCCATCATCAGATCATCACGTACCGAGGCTGAGGCTAAGGTCCGTATGTGCGAGAGATTCGGCCTTACAGACAAGCAGGCCCAGCACATCGTTGACATGAGACTCGGCCGTCTCACAGGACTTGAGAGAGAAAAGCTCGAAGCAGAGATCAAGGCTCTCACGGAAGAGATCGAATACTTCCACAGAGTTCTTTCCGATAAGGAGCTGCTCGACAGCATCATCAAGACAGAGATGACTGAGATCAAGAATAAGTTCGCTACGCCGAGAGTCTCCGAGATCATCAACGGTTCTTTCGAAGACATCGATGACGAGTCATTGATCGCAGAAGAGAATATCGTTGTAACTCTCACACACTTCGGCTATATCAAGCGCCAGAGAGTTGACAGCTATAAGGCACAGCACAGAGGCGGCAGAGGCATCTCCGGCCAGTCCACGAGAGAAGAGGACTACGTCGAGAAGATCATTACGACCACGACTCACAAGTTCCTCCTCTGCTTCACCAATACGGGACGCGTATTCAAGATCAAGGGTTATAAGATCCCTGAGACCACTTCACGTTCTGCAAGAGGCACGGCGCTCGTTAACCTCTTAAAGCTCAATCCTGACGAGACAATCAGGAATATCATTCCGATCGACAGCTTCGAAGAGCCGGATATCTTCCTTACGACTGTAACCAAGTACGGCATCATCAAGAAGACTTCGATCGACAAGTATGCCAACATCAATAAGAACGGTCTTATCGCTACCAACATCCGTGAAGGCGACAGCGTTGTTGCAGTCCAGCTCACAAGAGCAGGACAGGAAGTCATCGTTGTCAGTGCGGCAGGTAAGTCCGTCAGATTCAATTCCGATGATGCACGTGACATGGGCCGTGGCGCTACGGGCGTCAGAGCCATGAAGCTTGCAGAAGACGATGAAGTAGTAGGCATGGAGCCTGTTGATCCTTCACGCGAGATCCTCGTTATCTCCGAGAAGGGCTACGGCAAGAGGTCCAAGATCGATGATTACCGCGTCCAGAGCAGAGGCGGTAAGGGCATCATCACATATAAGGTCAACGAGAAGACCGGCAGACTCTGTGGTACTGTTTCCGTTACCGATGATGACGATCTCCTTATCATCACGAGCCAGGGCGTTATCATCAGAGTAAGAGCCAATGAGATCCCTACGCTCTCAAGAGCTACATCCGGCGTTAAGCTTATGAAGTCCAACAAGGCACTGGTCGTTGACTTTGCTCTTACAGACAGAGAAGAGGAAGAGCCTGAAGAAGGCGAAGAGGGAGCTGAAGTGATCGATGCAGAAGGCATTGAATCTTCCGAAGAAGGACTCAGCGCAAATGCTTCCAAGGTTCAGGAATTAGCAGACACATTAGCTTCCGAGATCGAAGCTGAAGGCATCGCTGCTTCCGGTGAATCTTCCGAAGACGAAAACAACAATGAGGATGACGATATCTGATGAAGATTAAAGGATTAGCAGGATCAGTCATAAAGACAGCGGCAACGTTCTTTGCGACAGTCGTACTGGTTTGCTCGCTCGCGATGTTTGCGGTGCCTGCGACACCTGTCGCTGCGAAAGTAGGACAGCCCGATATACCGGTACCGGCATTGAGCGATGTCCACTGCGCATCCTACTGCGTCTATGACAAGACCACAGGCTATATCGTAATAAGCATGAATCCTGAAGACCGCATCTATCCGGCTTCAATGACCAAGATAATGACATGCCTTTTGAGCCTTGAGCTTCTCGACACCTCGGAAAAGATCACCGTAAGTGCGAGTGCTCTTGCGGGTCTGGGAAATGACTCATCTCTCATGGGTGTCCTCGAAGGCGAGATCGTTAAGGTCAGCGAGCTTTTGTATGGTCTCATGCTTCCTTCGGGAAATGATGCTGCCAATGCTTTGGGCGAAGGCTGCGTAGATGCGTTTTTCGAGAAGTATCCCGCCGGCGGTTCTGCTGTAAATAAAGACGGTGTTAACGCACAGTATCTTCTCGATACCATGCACGATTCAAAGGATCACATCCTGTCTTCACGCAAACTTGAAGCGTTCGCTCTCCTTATGAATCTCCGCGCCGATACTTTGGGATGCAAGGGCACACATTTTGTAAATGCGTGCGGTCTTCCTGATGACAACCACTACACGACGGCTTACGATCTTACGCTTATCATGGCAGCAGCTTCCGAGCTTGAAGATTTCAATACTCTTATAAGCGCTCCGTCACACGTTTTCATTGCGACCAACAGACACAGGTCTGACGCCTGGAGCTATGTAAAGAATTCGAATTATCTTTTATATGATCCGTGGCTCGCTTCCAAGACTGCGAATGGAACAGACTCACACCTTGCAGCAGTCATCGGAGGAAAGACCGGTACTACATCGCAGGCAGGTAAGGGTCTTACCATTTATACCGTCAATGAAAACGGCCACGAGCTCATGATCTCGATCTGCGGAATTCCGCAGGACTATTATTTCTATACTACTATGTATCTCGCATCAGTTACCGCATACGGCAACCTCGCATGCTGGGAAGCTGATCCCGTAACGAGAGTATTCGGTACGACGGGAGACTACAGATGGGTCAACGCTCCTGCGAACGAGCAGCCGCAGTATGATCCTCTCATCAATCCCGGTGATGATCCCGAAGCTTATTATGTAGTAAAAGAATTACCTACGCCCACACCGATTCCGGAGGAGGAACCGACAGAAGAAGTACCTGTCGAGACCGGAACGCCATTGGAACTCTTCGTAAAGAGCAATCCTGCGATATCGGGAGTAATAGGCGGCGTAATGCTTCTTATTATCATATTGAATATAGTTCTTATGATACGTATACACCGCATAAAGAGCGCCGCTGCCATCAGGGCAAAAAAGCTTCAGTCGAAGAAGAAATAACAGTTAAGATCAGGACCCGTTTCAAGCCGTTTTAAGGAGCAGAAACGGGTCTTGCATACTCAGGCTGTAATTTAATTGAATAAAGGCTTTGAAGACTTTTAAAAATTTTTCTCAAAACATGAAAAAAGTCCTTGACTTAATGTGCGCTGTGGTATATCCTTTACAAGCACTTTGACGGAGGCACGTAAAAAGCGTGCGCAAAAATCAAAGGAAAAGCGCGGATCTTGAAAATTGAATAGAATGCAAAACTTGAAGTAAAACGGACCTTTTTCAATTCTAAGAATTGAGTTTTTATTAAAGTAATTTGAGCCAAACATGGCTCTCAAAATTTTTTTGAGAGTTCGATCCTGGCTCAGGATGAACGCTGGCGGCGTGCTTAACACATGCAAGTCGAACGGAGTTTAAGAAGGAAGCTTGCTTTCATTTTAAACTTAGTGGCGGACGGGTGAGTAACGCGTGAGGAACCTGCCCTTCAGTGGGGAACAACAACTAGAAATGGTTGCTAATACCGCATAATGTCGGAGTGCCGCATGACATTCCGACCAAAGGATTTATTCGCTGAAGGATGGCCTCGCGTCCGATTAGATAGTTGGTGAGGTAACGGCCCACCAAGTCTGCGATCGGTAGCCGAACTGAGAGGTTGATCGGCCACATTGGGACTGAGACACGGCCCAGACTCCTACGGGAGGCAGCAGTGGGGAATATTGGGCAATGGGCGAAAGCCTGACCCAGCAACGCCGCGTG
>JAEFBB010000003.1 GCA_016292215.1 Saccharofermentans sp.
AAGTTCATTAGAAAGAGGTGATACTTATGCCCAAGAAAAAAGAAACCAAAAAGATCAAGACCAGCGAGCTTTTCGCTGAATTTCCTAACCTTTATGAGGTAGCTTCACAAGATGATATGACAGCTACTTTTAATTTTGCCGAGGAATATAAGGCATTTTTGGATAATTCCAAGACAGAACGTGAATTTGCCGCAAATGCCATTCAGGCAGCTGAAGACCTCGGCTATGTCGATATCGCTACAAAGGATACCTTAAAGCCCGGTGACAAGGTCTACCAGAGCATTAAGGGCAAGGGTTTTGCAGCAGCTGTTATCGGTAAGAAGGGACCTGCTGAAGGCTTTAACATCCTCGGCGCGCACATCGATTCACCGAGGCTCGACTTAAAGCCCAATCCGATCTATGAGGACAACGACACCGTTTACTTCAAGACCCACTATTATGGCGGTATCAAGAAGTACCAGTGGACCACGATTCCTCTAGCTGTTCACGGCGTTGTGTTTACTAATGACGGCAAGGCTCATCAGATCGTAGTAGGTGAGAAGGAGACAGATCCCGTATTCTATATCACTGACCTTCTTCCGCACCTCGGAAATGAACAGATGACTAAGAAAGCATCTGATTTCATTCCTGCTGAAGACCTTAACGTGATCATTGGCGGTATTCCCTGCACAGAAGATAAGAAGGCAAAAGATATCTTCAAGGCAGGCGTTTTGAAGATCCTTTTCGAGCAGTACGGCATCAAGGAGAAGGATTTTGTATCTGCTGAGATCGAGATCGTTCCCGCTACACACGCAAGAGACGTAGGCTTTGACAGAGCTTATATCGCTGCTTACGGTCACGATGACAAGGTCTGCGCTTATCCTGCATTAAGAGCTCTGCTCGCCCAGGAAAAGCCCAAGAAGACATGCGTATGCCTGCTTACAGACAAGGAAGAGATCGGTTCTTATTCCAATTCCGGCGCTACTTCCAATCTTTACGAGAACTTCCTCATGGAAGTATTCGCTAAGGCTGAAGGCGGCATCGATAAGTTCAATACTTTGAAGTTCCGTAAGGCTCTTGCTGCTACCAAGATGCTTTCTACTGACGTAACAACCGCTTACGATCCCAAGTACGCTTCAGTATTTGAGAAGAACAATACCGCATTCATGTCACACGGTCTTAAGATCGAGAAGTACACAGGTGCAAGAGGCAAGTCGGGATGCTCTGAAGCTACAGGTGATTTCATTGCTGAGATCACGGATATCTTTGAGAAGAATTCAATCCCGTGGCAGACAGGTGAGCTCGGACGTATCGATGCAGGCGGCGGCGGAACTATCGCTGCCATCATGGCTGAGCTCGGTATGGACGTTGTAGATATGGGCGTTCCCGTATGGTCAATGCATGCTCCTGTCGAAGTGATCTCTAAGATCGACCTTTACTATCTCTATCTCGGATATAAGGCATTCATCGAGAATATCGGATAATGGCTAAGAAAAGAACGGTAGAACGCAAGACTGCGATAAAGAACAGTGTCGGAAGAATAATTGTCTTCAGTCTCTTTATCATTGCGCAGTTGGTCGGTTTTGCCGTTCTTGCTTATTATCTCGGAAGCATATTTCCGGCTTTGGATGTTGGTATCAGAGTTATTGCTTTGATGGTTGCTCTTGGTATCAACGCAAGAGATCACAACGGTGTTTTCAAGCTCATCTGGGTAATAGTCATTTTGATCTTGCCTATCCCGGGTCTGCTTTTCTATGCCTTAAACAACTTCAGCAGTTCCAAGATCAAGATCAAGAGACGCCTCGAGAATGTGGACGTCATGGTGTTCAGCCATCTGAATTACAATGACGATGTTTTTGTCGAGTTTAAGCAGCAGGATCCTGCAAGAGCTTCTAATGCAAGATATCTCAGGAATTACAATTTCCCCATCTATGAGAAAACAGATATCAAGTATTATGCTGTAGCTTACGACAGCTATCTTGATCAGATCGAAGACATCAAGAAGGCCGAGAGATTCGTATATCTTGAGTACCATGCAATTGAGAACAGAGATGCTTTCGAACCGCTTCATGAAGCATTGAAGGAGAGAGCTGCCGCAGGCGTTGACTGCAGAGTCTTGTATGATGACGTAGGTTCATTCACGTTCATCAATCCGGCATTCATTAAGCTCCTCGAATCTGAAGGCATCAAGTGCAATGCTTTCAATCCCGCATATCCGATCGTAGCGCTCTTTATGAATAACCGTGACCACAGAAAGATCACCGTTATTGACGGCAAGATTGGTTATACGGGCGGTTACAATATCGCAGATGAATACTTTAACTTCGTACATCCTTACGGCAAGTGGAAGGATAACGGTATCAAGCTTGTTGGTCCTGCCGTCGACAGTCTTACTGCTATGTTCATTGAGATGTGGAACTTTGCCGATCTTAAGCGTAAAGAAGACGACATGATGACTTTTGAGTCTGCCAATATTCCTCCTGTTGAAGGAGCCATGGGTTATTGCGTCCCTTATTGCGACAGCCCTCTTGATAATGAGCCTGTCGGTGAGAATGTTTACCTTAACATGATCAATAATTCCCAGGAATACTGCTGGATCATGTCTCCGTATCTCGTATTGTCCGATGAGATCTCAAGAGCTTTGAGGATAGCTGCAAAGCGCGGCATTGACGTAAGGATCATGACACCCGGTATCCCTGACAAGAAGCTCACTTATCATGTCACGAGATCTTATTACAACATGCTCATAAAGGGAGGAGTAAAGATATTCGAATACTCTCCGGGCTTTAACCACTCGAAAACTTTCTTGTGTGACGATACATGCGCCGTAGTAGGTACCATCAATCTTGATTTCAGAAGCCTTTATCATCATTTCGAGAATGCCGTATACATGTATAAGACTGACTGCATTCCCGATATCAAAGCAGACTTCATCGAGACATTTGCAGAGTGCCGTGATGTCACGGAGAAATACAGAAAGAACCCGAATATTTTTGTGCGCTTTTTTAAGTCCATCTTAAGACTTATAGCGCCGTTGTTATAACACTTAAAACAGAAAGGATAAATTATGTCTGTTCGTTTTTATAATTGCCGAATCCTTACCATGCAAGATGACAAGATCATCGAAGGTGAGCTTTGGACAGAGAACGACCGCATCAGCTATATAGGTCCTGCCAAAACTGATGCTGATAAGAAGTTTGACAGGGAGATAGACTGCAAGGGCAGTCTTCTTATGCCCGGTTTGAAGAATGCGCATACACATTCTGCTATGACTTTCTCCAGATCTCTTGCTGATGAATATTGCCTTAATGACTGGCTTCATAAGGCGATCTTCCCGAGAGAAGCAAAGCTTACGCCTGAAAATGTTTACTGGTTCTCAAAGCTCGCTTATGCCGATTACCTGGCAGGCGGAATCACCGCGTGTTTTGATATGTACTTCCACAAGTATGATAATGCCAAGGCTGCAGTTGAGTCAGGCTTCAGGCATGTCTTCTGCGGAGCAGCCAACGATTACGGCGGATTCGAAGCTTTGGAGCAGAACTATATCGATCTTAATGATTACGATCCGCTCGTATCTTTCAAGCTCGGATTCCATGCCGAATATACTACCTGCGAAGATAATCTTAAGTTCATGTCAGAACTGGCGCACAAGTATAATGCGCCTGTTTATACTCATATTTCGGAGACTTCTGATGAAGTCGAAGGATGTAAGGAAAGATACGGCATTACTCCTGCAGTTCTCTTTGACAAGATGGGCATCTTTGACTTCGGCGGCGGCGGATTCCACTGCGTATGGTTTACTGATGAGGACAGGGATATCTTCAAGAAGCGCGGCCTCTGGTCCGTATTTAATGCATGCTCCAACTTAAAGCTTGCAAGCGGTATCACGCCTGTCTATAAGTTCATCGAAAAGGATATGAACATCGCGATCGGTACAGACGGAGCAGGCTCTAACAATGCGCTTTCAATGTTCCGTGAGATGTATCTTGATACGGTTCTTTCTAACGTTGAGACACATAATGCCGCAGCAGTTGATCCGTTCACTATCCTCAAGGCAGGAACGACAGGCGGTGCTCTTTGCATGGGCCTTTATGATTCTGATGTCCTTGCTGAAGGCAAGAAGGCTGACATCATCATGATCGACATGAATAAGCCCTGTATGCAGCCTGAGAATAATATCGTCAGGAACATCATCTACAGCGCTGACAATGACTGCGTAAAGATGACCATGATCGACGGTAAGATCCTCTATGAGGACGGCAATTACACGACTATCGATCTTGATGAGGTCATCCGCGAGACAAATAAACTCATGAAGGGCTTATCTGATATCTGATCATGAAACTTCTTTTCGACCATATCGGTAAATACAAAGCTGCTTCGATCTTAAGCCCTGTGTTTAAGCTCCTTGAAGCGTGCTTTGAACTGATCGTGCCGCTCATCGTGGCAGGCGTTATCGATAATGGTATCAGGAAAGGTGACATGAGCTATGTATGGACTCATGTTCCGATCCTCGTTTTGTTTGCTGTTGTCGGCTTTGCGAGCGCAATTACCGCGCAGTATTTCGCTGCTTATTCCGCAACGGGAATATCTTCCGGAATAAGAAAGAGCCTTCACGACAAGCTTCAGACATTGTCCGTAAGCGATTATGAGAAGATCGGAACTTCCGGTATGGTTACGCTGCTCACGTCTGACGTTAACCAGATCCAGACTGGAATCAATCTGTTCTTAAGACTTCTTCTCAGGTCTCCTTTTATCGTTGTCGGCGCCTGCATCATGGCAGCAACCGTAAAGCCTTCGATCGCTTTGATACTGGTCGGCTGTACGGCGCTTCTTGCGGTTGTTATCGCGCTTAATATGAAGTTCTCCATCGTAAGGCACAGAGAGTCCAGAGCCGGTTTGGACAGCCTTGTAAAGAAGACTTCGAACGGCATTTGCGGTGAGCGCGTCATCAGAGGCTTTAATAAGACTTTAGACGATTATGAGAAGTTTGAGCAGAAGAGTAAGAGCCTTAAGACTTCACAGGTAAAGGCTGCTGATTTTGCTGCCTGGCTAAATCCGCTTACATATGCAGTGGTTAATCTCGGAATCTGCCTCCTGATCTACAGAGGTTCGATTCATTTCAGCACAGGAAATCTCACTGACGGACAGGTGGTAGCTCTCTATAACTACATGTCCCAGATCCTTATAGAGCTTGTTAAGCTTGCAAATCTCATCGTTTCCGTATCAAGGGCCTATGCCTGCCTTAAGCGTGCAGAGGGTCTTATGGAGATCAAGAGTACCGCAAATAACGGCACAGAAGAGCTTCCTGTCGGTGCTCCGCTGTCCGTATCTATGAAGAATGTTTCATTTACTTATCAGGGCAATGTCGAAGAGTCCGTTAAGGATTTCACGATAGACATTAAGCCCGGTGAGACGATCGGTATCATCGGAAGTACGGGCTGCGGCAAATCAACTGCGGCTTCGCTTATTGCCGGTATCTATAACGCCAATGAGGGCGAAGTCGATATCAACGGCAAGAACATTAAGGATATTTCCGTTTCGAGCCTCTCGAAAACAGTTGCTTTGAGCCTTCAGAAGACCAGATTATTCAAGGGTTCGCTCAAAGATAACATCACTCTCGGCAGAACATCCCTGTCTCAGGAAGATATCGAAGCAGCCTGTAAAGCTTCCTGCAGCGATGACGTCATAGCTACAAAGAAGGAAGGTTTGGACTTCGTCATTTCGGACGGCGGCGCGGGCCTTTCGGGCGGTCAGAGACAGAGGATAGGAATAGCAAGAGCACTTGCAGGAAAGCCGGGTCTCGTTATCTTTGATGACTCTACATCAGCTTTGGACTGGGGAACAGAGAAGAGGCTTCTTAATAATCTTTCGAACCTTCCCGTAAAGCCTACCACGATCCTTGTATCGCAGAAGGTCAGGACATGCATGAACTGTGACCGCATCGTTCTCATGGATGACGGCAGGATCGAAGCCATTGCGCCTCATGAGGAACTTCTCAAGATCTCTGAGAACTACAGATACATGAATTCTCTTCAGATGAAGGGAGGCGCAGTATCATGAACGGCAAGTCATTAAAGCGTCTCTTCTCATATCTCAAAGGCTCTGCCGGCCTTGTTGTTTTGTCCGTCATTATCGGATTGTTGTTTGGCTGTGCTTCTGTTGCTATTCCTTATTTTGCGGGAAGAGCGATCGATAACTTAGGCAATACGGATGAGCTTGTTAAGTTTATCCTGATCATCGTAGGCCTTATCGTATTAGCAGCACTGCTTCAGTTCGCGCTGATCAAGATGAATAACCGGATCGCATTTGCAATCGGCCAAAACTTAAGGAATGCCACATATTCAAAGATGCACAGGGTAAAGATGTCTTATATCGACAAGACATCTGCAGGAAAGCTCCAGAGCCTTATTATCAGCGACGTTGAGACCGTGTCTGACGGAATGCTTCTTTTCCTTAACCAGTTTGCATCGGGCATCGCGACCATTATCATTACGCTCGTCGTAATGTTTTATATCAACTGGAAGATATCGCTCATAGTCGTTATCTTTACGCCTGTATCTATTGCTGTTTCTACTGCCATTGCGAAAGGCGCATATAAGTCATTCGCAAAACAGGCCGAGATCAGATCAAAGCAGACTTCATTTGTTGCAGAATCAGTTAACAATTTCAGGGAGTGTAAGCTCTATAACGTAACTGATACGAGAATTTCGGGCTTTGATGAGATCAACGGTGAATACAGGAAGACATCTACAAAGGCTACGTTCCTGTCATCCATAAGCAATCCGTCATCAAGATTCGTAAATGCCCTTATCTATGCAGGCGTTGTACTTACAGGATGTTTTGCAGGTATTGGCGGCACCATTACTGTTGGCGCGTTAACTTCGCTTCTTGCTTATGCTAACCAGTTCATGAAGCCTTTTAACGATCTGTCGGCGGTTTATACGGAGCTTTCTGACAGCTTTGCGTGTCTGGCAAGGGTTTTCGAGTACTTAGACAGCCCTGAGATACCGTCTGAGCCCGTAAGAGATGACCTTCCTTCGAAGGACGTGCAGTTTGACATCGAGTTTAAGAACGTGTCTTTCTCTTATGTTGAGGGCAGACCTGTGCTTCAGGATATCTCATTTAAGGTCGGCAGGGGCGAATCCTTTGCGATTGCGGGACCTACGGGCTGTGGCAAGACCACGCTCATCAACCTTCTCATGCGTTACTATGAGCCTGATTCAGGCGATATCCTTATTAACGGCAAGTCCATAAAGGATATTCCCAGGTCTGAATTAAGGCATTATATCGGCTTTGTTTCGCAGGATACATGGCTTTCTGACGATACCGTAATGGAGAATATCCGGTTCTCCGGAAGCCATATTACTGAAGCTGAGGCTGTTGAGGCCAGCAAGAAGGCCGGCTGTGATTCTTTTATCAGAAAATTGCCAAAGCGTTATAATGAGATGTTAGACAACGACAGAGATGACATTTCCGAAGGTCAGAAACAGCTCCTGACAATTGCCAGGGCAATGGCTTCGGACCCTTCGATCCTCATATTGGACGAAGCTACGTCATCTGTTGACGTTGTAACGGAAGACCGTATTCAGAAAGCCGTCAAAAAGCTTCTGAACGGCAGAACAAGTATTATAATTGCGCACAGGCTCTCGCAGATCACATCCTGCGACAAGATCGTCGTAATTGACGGCGGCAAGGTCTCAGAGATCGGTTCGCACGCAGAGCTTATCGCAAACGGCGGATTCTACAGCAGGCTTTATGCCTCGTATGTATCCGAATAAGGAGGAAATATGGGCAACTATAAACTTGATGAATTCAAGAATTACATAAAGGGCAGGAAGGCAGCCGTCATAGGCATCGGAATTTCCAATACGCCCCTGATCAAGTGGCTGGTCTCTTTAGGCTGCGACGTTACGGCATGCGACAAACTGACTGAAGAAGATCCGGTGCTCAGAAAGAATATAGATATGCTCAAGGAGATCTCTCCTGACATCAAGTGGTCATTGGGCGAATCTTATCTTACTCACTTAAGGGAAGATCATTACGATATCGTTTTTAAGACTCCTAAGATGAGGTTTGAGACACCCGAACTTCAGGCTCTCAAAGAGATGGGCTCTATCCTTACGACTGAGATGGAGCTTTTCATGAATCTGTGTCCTGCGGAGATATTTGCTATCACAGGATCAGACGGTAAGACAACTACGACAACACTTACATCTGAGATCTTAAAGCAGGCAGGCTATAAGGTTTGGATCGGCGGCAACATCGGAACACCGCTCCTTGACAGGATCGCTGAGATCGAAGCTGATGATAAGGTGGTTCTCGAGTTGTCTTCATTCCAGCTTCTCGGCATGAACACTCCCGCTGATGTTGCCATCGTTACCAACATCACGCCTAACCACCTTGATTTCCACAAAGATTACGACGAGTACATCCAGGCAAAGGTCAATGCTTTCAGGAATCAGGGTCCTGTAGGCAAGGTAGTCCTTAACGCAGGCTGCGATCTGACATATGAGATGAAGGATATCGCCAGGGGAAGAGTAAAGCTCTTCTCGGCCAACAAGGGCAAGGTAATGAGATCTGATTCTCCGCTTTATCCCAGAGCTTACACTGAGGACGGAAGGCTCATCTATCAGGAAAAAGGCGACATCATTGATATCTGCGGCATGGATGAGATCTTCATACCGGGACTGCACAATGTTGAGAATTTCCTCGCTGCGACCTGTGCTGTTATCGACTATGTAAAGCCTGAAGATATCGCTTATGTAGCAAAGAACTTCAAGGGCGTACCTCACAGGATCGAGTTTATAAGAGAGCTTGACGGCATCAGATGGTACAATTCCTCGATCGACACTTCTCCGAACCGTTCGCTCAATACTATGAATGCTCTTGCAGCACGCAACGAGAAGGGCGTTCTTATCTGCGGCGGTGCTGACAAGAAGTGCCTTTACAGCAAGCTCGGTGACGCGATCCTCAACGTCTGCGACAGGATAATCATCTACGGATCTAATGCGGATCTTGTAACGGACATCATCGCAAAGGAAGCTCACGGACGTAAGTATGAGATCTACCGTATTCCTGATAAGGAAGGCGACGTCTATGAGTTCCCCAAGACCCGTGATAACGTTGTAAATGCTTATAAAGAAGCTATCAATAAGGCAAGAGAGTGGGCAAAACCCGGAGAGATTGTTATTATGTCTTCTATAGGTACGTCCTACGATCATTTCAGACACTTTGAGCACAGGGGAGACATGTTTAGAGATCTCGTTAATGAGCTCGAATAATCTTTAGGGTGGAGGAAGATTATGGCTGATATGAATTACCGCAAATATAAGGCTCATCCGACAGTTGACCTGCCGGACCGCAAGTGGCCTTCAAACAAGATAACCAAGGCACCTATCTGGTGTTCTGTAGATCTGCGTGACGGTAATCAGGCATTGGAAGTCCCAATGACACTTGAGGAGAAGGTCGAATTCTTCGAATATCTCTGCTCCATCGGCTTTAAAGAGATCGAGATCGGTTTTCCCGCCGCTTCTGAGACTGACTATAACTTCTGCAGGCATTTGATCGACAACAATCTGATCCCTTCTGATGTTGCGATTCAGGTACTGACCCAGTCCAGGGCTCATATCATCGACCAGACAATGGAAGCCGTAAAAGGCGCTCCGAATGTCATCATCCACCTTTACAATGCGACAAGCACGCTCCACAGGGATGTTGTTTTCAATTTTTCCTGCGAAGAATGCATCAATCTTGCCGTTGAAGGCGCGAAAATGATCATCGACCGCATCAACGCTGACACGAGCGGCACGAAGTTTGTCTTGGAGTACTCTCCGGAGGCGTTCTCTGATACCGAGCTTGATTTTGCTGTTAAGATCTGTGACAGCGTCCTCGAGTGCTGGAATCCTACGCCTGACAATAAAGCGATAATCAATCTGCCTGAGACCGTAGAGTATCAGACAGCGAATGTCTATGCGGACCAGATCGAGTATTTCTGCTCTAAGACCAAGTGGAGAGATTCGATAATCATCTCGCTTCACACCCATAACGACAGGGGTACAGCCGTTGCCACATCCGAGTTCGGCCTGATGGCCGGCGCTGACAGAGTGGAAGGCACTTTGTTTGGAAACGGCGAGAGGACCGGAAACGTTGATATCATTACGCTTGCGATAAACATGATGATGCTCGGCATCAATCCGGGACTTGATTTTTCCAATATCAACAAGACCATCGATGTCTATGAGGAATTGACCGGAATGAAGGTCGAGCCGAGACATCCGTGGGCCGGAAAGCTTGTATTTACAGCTTTCTCGGGTTCTCACCAGGATGCCATCAATAAGGGCAGGAAGAAGATGGAAGAGAGGGGAGAGAGCATTTGGGCAGTCCCTTATCTTCCTATCGATCCCAAGGATGTCGGCAGAGAATATGAGCCTATCATCCGCATCAATTCCCAGAGCGGAAGAGGCGGTATCGCTTATGTTATGGAGACTTACTTCGGAGTCCAGCTTCCGAAGGCGTTCCAGCGTGATTTCCTGCCTGTCGTTAAGGCCGCAACCGAAGAGAACGGCACTGAGAATGAGCTTACGCCCCAGCAGATCTTCGATCTGTTTGATGATAAATACATCAATGTGCTTGAGCCTTACGGCTTAAAGAATTTCTCGGAGCAGCAGGACAGCGATCAGGTATCTACTGTTGAAGCGCTTATCACTGACCATGGCAAGGAAGTTACCATCAAGGGCAAGGGTAACGGTCTTCTCGATGCCTTCGTCAGGGCCTTCTGCGATTATACGGGCGTTGAATTCTCGATCTCTAACTATTCAGAGCACGCTATGAAGTCAGGTTCTGACTCTGCGGCTATCACATATATTGAGATTTCCAATAAGTCCAACAGACAGACCTATATCGGCGCCGGAGTATCAAGCTCTGTCACTAAATCTTCCGTTCGTGCCGTAGTTTGCGCATATAACAGAATGATAAGTGTGTTATGATGCTAGGGGTTAAATAAAGGAGATTTGATATAAATGATTTGGGATTTTATTCTTTCGATTATTTACGGCATTGTTGAAGGCATTACAGAGTGGCTTCCTATCAGCTCTACGGGCCACATGATCATCTTGGAAAAGCTCCTTGGCAAAGGCACCATGTCCGAAAGCTTTTTCCAGGATCTTTACCTCATCGTTATCCAGCTTGGCGCGATAATGGCTGTCGTAGTCATTTTCTGGAAAGAGATCTGGCCTTTTGGTGTAAAGAATAATACCCATCCGTTCGCTAAGCAGGGTATCGGCAAATATATCATGAAGGATAAGATCATCCTTTGGCTTAAGATCGCGCTTGCGTGCATTCCTGCAGCTATCATCGGTGTGCTTTTTGATGATGAGCTTGCGAAAATGGAAAACTACGTTGTAGTTGCTATCGCCCTTATCGTATTCGGTGTGGCATTTATCGTCGTCGAGTACCTCAATAAGAACAGGAATCCTTCCGTTAAGACTGTTAACCAGCTTAACTGGGGACATGCTCTTGCTATCGGCTTTTTCCAGCTTTTGGCTGTTATTTTCCCCGGCGCTTCCAGATCAGGGTCTACGATCGTAGGTTCTATCGCTATCGGCATCAAGAGAGAGGCGGCTGCTAAGTTTACTTTCTTCCTCGCTATCCCTGTAATGTTCGGCGCCAGCCTTCTTAAGGTCATCAAATATGACGGTGATGTCTCCGGCCACGAGATCGTACTTCTTTTAGTCGGTATGGTTACGGCTTTTATCGTCAGCCTTCTTATAATTAAAAAGCTTATGGCTTTCATCAAGAAGCATTCGTTCTCTTGCTTCGGCTGGTACAGAATAGCTCTCGGCGTTCTGGTACTTATCCTTGGCGTTGCAGGAGTGATCAGCGGATCTTCTGACAGTGAGGCCGTTGCGACGACTGCAGCTGCTGCGGCTGTCCTGATCCCTTAAGGCGAAAATTTACTGCCATAGGATTCCTTTATTTATAATTAGTATATTATCTTGTTTATGCTATAATTCATGATGAATTATTATGCGGACAGGAGACGTCTTTTTGCGTAAATATATATACAACAGCCGTGATGTAGCGGCTTACTTCAAATATTTCTCGGTTCCGAGCCATCTTGAAGTGTCATATATGCAGTATATCTTTAGTCTCGGGAGCAAGGTCCTGGCTGAGCCTTTGACCCGCGATTTTGAGAGCTTTAAGAGGGAAGTATACAGGGAACTGTACTTTTTGTGGGCCAACGGCTTCGAGAATGAGAAGGCCGATATCTCCAAGATGACTTCGGACGGACAGTTCTCGCTTATCTGCGACCAGGAATGCATCTGCCTTGAGTCGTATATGAAGCTTATCTGTCTTCATCTGATCTTCTCTGGCAATCTGCCTTATATCAATCTGAACTTTACCGGTCTCATGACGCAGCTCGGCATCAAGTGCGGTGTTGAGCTTTATGAAGAAAACTGCAAGAAGGTATGCGAGTCATTGCAGCTCGTAGTATCTGACTCTTTCGGAAAGCCTTTTGATCTGTCGCTCGGCATTCCCGATGAGCTTCTTCGCGTGGCACTGAGCCCTGAATTTAAGGAAGGCCTTGATGTAAGAAACTTCAAGGAGACTTTGAGATCCGAGCAGATGAACTGGCTTAAGGACCTTAAGGATAAGTCCTTTAAGCTTTTCGGATCGATTCCGCAGAGAAAGAAAACAACAAAGAGCCGCTCAACAGGCTCCAAACCTAAGAACTACAGGGATCCGGCTTACCCTGCAGTCAAAAATAGCGCGCAGCCCAAGGGCACGCCTAAGCCGGGTAAGTAAGTAATTGGAGGGCAAGGATGGATAAGATATTTAAGCTCGGTCTTGATATCGGATCTACAACGATTAAAGTAGTTCTTCTTGACGGGGAGAAGATCATTCATAGTGACTATCAGAGGCACCATTCAGATGTTTCGGGACTTCTGGATGATTTATTCGAAGATCTTAATAAGAAATTTCCGGGAATCACTGTTGATGTAGTAATTACCGGTTCAGGCGGACTTTCCGTAGCAAACTGGCTCGGATTTAAGTTCACACAGGAAGTTATGGCTGAGACAAAGGCCATTAAGACATATCACCCTGAGACTGATGTCATAATCGAGCTCGGCGGTGAGGATGCCAAGATCACATATATGCATCCTGTTCTTGAGCAGCGTATGAATGGTACATGCGCAGGCGGTACGGGATCTTTCATCGACCAGATGGCATCGCTCCTGCAGACAGATGCAGACGGTCTTAATAACTTTGCCAAGGACTACAGATCTCTCTATACGATCGCAAGCAGATGCGGTGTTTTCGCGAAGTCTGACCTGCAGCCCCTCATCAATGAAGGCGCAGCTAAAGAAGACCTTGCGGCTTCCATCTATCAGTCAGTAGTAAACCAGACTATCTCAGGCCTTGCATGCGGCAGACCTATCAAGGGTAATGTCACATTCTTAGGCGGTCCTCTTTTCTTCAATTCAGAGCTTCGAAATGCTTTTGAGAGAACTCTCGAAGGCAAAGTGGATTCGTTCTGGATGCCTGAAGAAGCCCAGATATATGTCGCTTTGGGCGCAGCGCTTTCCGCTGACTGCCAGAATCCGATCGCTTTGTCCGACCTCCTTGTAAAGCTTAAGAACAGGGAAGGCTTTGTACCGGATATCATCAGGATCGATCCTATCTTCAAGAATGCCGAAGATAAGAAGGCTTTTGATGAGCGCCATAAGAAGGACCAGATCCCCGTACTAGATTTCAGCGAGCAGCATGGCGCGCTCTATCTCGGTATCGATGCAGGTTCTACAACTACTAAGGCTGTAGTCATCAACAAAAAGGGCGATCTCGTTTACACATACTACGCAAGCAATAAGGGCAATCCTGTCATGAGTGCCGTAGGTATCATGAAGGATATCTATTCAAAGATGCCTGAAGACTGCTATATCGCTCATTCCTGCGTAACCGGTTACGGTGAGAACATCATAAGAGCAGCTCTTAACGTCGACATCGGTGAGATCGAGACAATGGCACACTTCCAGTCTGCGAAGTTCTTCTGCCCGGATGTTGATTTCATCATCGACATCGGCGGACAGGACATGAAGTGCATGAAGATCAGGAACGGTGTTATCGATTCCATCATGCTCAACGAGGCATGTTCTTCAGGATGCGGCTCATTCATCCAGACATTTGCGCAGACTTTAGGTCTTACCACACCTGAGTTTGCTGAAGCAGCCTTAAGCTCTACTAAGCCTGTAGACCTCGGTACACGTTGTACTGTATTCATGAACTCAAAGGTTAAGCAGGCGCAGAAGGAAGGCGCATCTGTAGGCGATATCTCCGCAGGCCTTTCTTATTCCGTCGTGCGTAATGCTCTCTACAAGGTTATCAAGATCCGCGATACAGAGCAGCTCGGTAAGAACATCGTCGTTCAGGGCGGTACATTCCTTAACGACGCTATCTTAAGATGCTTCGAGCTCGTATCAGGCAGAGATGTAATAAGACCTAATGTAGCCGGACTTATGGGCGCTTTCGGCGCTGCGCTTATCGCTCAGAGGAGAGCCAAGGAAGGCTCTAAGTCCAACGTCCTCGGCAGGGATGAGCTCGATTCATTCAAGATGGATACTGAAAATACTCAGTGCCAGGGCTGCACCAATCACTGCCGTCTTACCATCGCTACATTCTCCAACGGTACGAAGTTCGTATCAGGAAACCGCTGCGAGAGAGGCGAAGACCTCGCTCTCGACAGAGCACCTGTCAGCAATAAGAAAAAACTCCCGAATCTTTTCGAGTACAAATACCAGAGGACCTTCAAGCACTATGTGCCTTTGAAGAAGGAAGATGCTCCGAGAGGAGAGATCGGTATACCGAGAGTTTTGAACCAGTATGAGAATTATCCTTTCTGGTTTACCGTGCTCACAAAGCTCGGATTCAGAGTTATTGTTTCCGCAAGATCATCTCACAAGATCTACGAGGGCGGAATGGAGACGATCCCTTCAGAGTCAGTCTGCTATCCTGCAAAGCTCGTTCACGGTCACATCGAGAATCTTATCTCCAGAGGGATCACCACGATATTCTATCCTGATGTTCCTTACGAGAATATCGAAAACTCAAATTCCAACAACCACTATAACTGCCCGATCGTATGCTCATATCCTGAGGTTATCCGCAACAACGTTGAGAACCTCCAGGAGAAAAACATCAGATATCTTAACCCGTTCATGCCTTTGGATAATCTCGATAATGTTGCTTTGCACTTATCTGAGATATTCTCTTATCTCGGTGTGTCTGCTGAAGAAGCAAGACATGCGGTAGAAGCGGGCGCTGAAGAATACTTCAACTACAAAGAAGAGATCAGGCAGAAGGGCGTGGAGATCCTTAAGGAAATGGAAGAACAGGGCCTTAAGGGTATCGTTCTTGCAGGAAGACCTTATCACGTCGATCCTGAGATCAATCACGGTATCCCTCAGATGATCAATTCTTTGGGCCTTGCAGTTCTTACAGAAGATGCTGTCGCCAAGCCGGGTGTATTAAAGCGCCCTATCAGAGTTATCGACCAGTGGATGTATCACACGAGACTTTATGAGGCAGCAGCTTTTGTAATCACAAGACCTGACTTGGAGCTTGTCCAGCTTACAAGCTTCGGCTGCGGCCTTGATGCCGTTACTTCCGACCAGGTACAGGAGATCCTTGAATCTTCAGGAAAGCTCTATACATTGCTCAAGATCGATGAGGTAAGCAATCTCGGCGCTGCAAGGATCAGAATGAGATCTTTGGTCGTAGCCATGAACGAGAGAATGGAACTCCTTGAGAAGGGTGAGATTAAACTTCCTGAAGTTTCTGATTCTGAGGATGCACCTTATACTTTGCGCAGAGTCGAATTTACAAAGGAGCATAAGAAGAATCACACCATCCTTGCTCCTCAGATGGCACCTATCCAGTTCGAGCTCGTTGAGTCTGTATTCCGTAAGCACGGATATAAGTTAAAGCTCTTAAAGCAGGCTACGCGTGAGGATATCGAGTGCGGTCTTAAGTACGTTAACAACGATGCTTGTTTCCCGACGATCATCGTCATCGGCCAGATGATCAATGCGATCTTAAAAGGTGACATCGATCCTGATAACACCACTCTCGCGATCACTCAGACCGGCGGCGGTTGCCGTGCTACCAACTACGTAGCGTTCTTAAGAAAAGCTCTTAAGGAAGCAGGTTATCCGCAGATCCCCGTAATTACGATCTCTGCCCAAAGGTTCGAGAAGAATGAGGGCTTTGAATATACGGTGTCTTTCATCCTCGATGCCATCAAGGCTTTGAGCGCAGGTGATATGCTCTCGACATTGCTCTTAAGAGTAAGACCGTACGAGAAGGTCGAAGGATCTGCAAACGCCCTGTATTCTTACTTCAACAGGATCGGAAGAAGACTTTTCAATCCTAAGCTCAATAACGAAGACCTTACTGAGAGATACGACGTTGTTATGCCTAACAGCTATTTCTCCAAGAATATCGAGCAGAAGAAGGAGATCAGAGACGTTCTCCTCTCGATCGGAGTAGATCTCGACAGCATTCCTGTTATCACCAAATACAAGGAATTCGTTAAGTACGCTGTATCAAAGTTTGACCAGCTGCCTTTGAAGGATATCCCCAGAAAGCCACGTGTAGGTCTTGTAGGTGAGATCCTTGTTAAGTTCCAGCCTGACGCGAATAACAACGCTATCGACGTTATCGAAGCAGAAGGTTGTGAAGCTGTATTGCCGGGCGTTCTGGACTTCTTCCTGTATTGCGCTTACAACCCCATCTGGCAGGCACAAAACCTCGGTAAGAGCAAGAAGACAGGCCACATCATGAATATGGCGATCAACTTCCTCGAGTCTTTGAGAAAGCCTATCAATAAAGAGTTTAAGAAGACGGGCGGCAAGTTCATGCTCACTGAGAGGATCCAGGAACTTGCGGAGAAATCTTCCACGGTATTAAGCTGCGGCAACTCCTGCGGAGAGGGCTGGTTCCTTACGGCTGAGATGATCGAGCTTATCCAGGACGGCGTTCCGAACATCATCTGCGCGCAGCCTTTTGCATGTCTTCCTAACCATGTAACAGGTAAGGGCATGATCAAGGAACTCAGAAGACAGTATCCGAATTCCAATATCGTCCCGATCGACTACGATCCGGGCGCATCAGAAGCTAACCAGCTCAACCGTATCAAGCTCATGATCAGCACTGCTCACTCGGTGCGCGAAAAGGAGATTGAAGATTCGGCTAAAGATGCAGAGGTAAATAAATGAGCAGACTCCTTCTTGTTGACGGAAACTCCATAATGAACAGAGCTTACTATGCCGTTATCGGCAGAGCTCCCATGACTGCTCCTGACGGAACACCGACAGGCGCTGTTAACGGCTTCTTCAATTCTGTTCTTGGCGTCATGAAGGAATACCAGCCTGATCATATGTGCGTTCTTTTCGACAGAAGAGAGCCTACATTCAGACATAAGATGAGTACTGAATACAAGGCTAACCGCAAGGGTATGCCTGATGATCTCGCAGCCCAGATGCCTGTCGTTAAGAACCTTTTGGATCTCTACGGCATCTGCCGTATGGAGCTTGCGGGCTACGAGGCTGATGACCTCATAGGTACTCTGTCAAAGCAGGGTGAAGAGCAGGGAATGGATGTTTATATCTTCAGCGGTGACCACGATGATTTCCAGCTGATATCAGATAAAGTCTCTGTTATCATGCCGCAGTCAGGTAAGGGTAAAGAGCCGCGCGTGCTTTTCGACCGTGCGATGTTCGAAGAGACTTATGGCGTTAAGCCTGAAGTGTTCGTTCAGGTAAAAGCTCTTATGGGCGATAATTCCGATAACATAAAAGGCGTTGAGAAGGTAGGCGAGAAGACAGCATTTAAGCTTATTGCTGATTACGGTTCCTGTGAAAATGTTATCGCTAACGCGGATAAACTTTCTCCTGCATTAGGAGAGAGGATAAAGAATTCCACAGAGCTCTTAGCGCTTAACATCAAGCTTTGTACGATCGACAGGGAATCTCCTGTTGAGTACCCGGCGTCGGAAGCTGCTTATCCTTCTGCAACAAGAGATCTGCCCGGTATGTCGGGTGTGTTAAACCGCCTTGCGTTAAGATCGCTTATTAAGAAGCTTGAATTGGAAGACGTAAAGCCCGCAGGCTTTGAAGCTACTGAAGAAGTTGACGATTTTACTTCGGGAATTACCAAAGACGTTGAGGCTGCGCTTAAGAACGGTCTTAACATCAAGTATGAAGCGCCTGCTTCTTTTGATTTTGAAAACCTTAACTGCGGAATCGATTTTGTGGATATTCCTTCAGGCAATAAAGTGCTTCTTCTTGATTGGAGTACTAAGACTTTTTACGTTATTGGTCCTGAGGAATTTGCAAAGCTCACTTCAGGCAAAAAAGTCATTCCTGCAGCTTATGAATATAAGGACAGATCCAAGATCATTAAAGAGCCGTTGGCTGATGTGGAATCTGTCTTCGACTGCGAGATCGCAGGCTATGTTTTGAATATTCTTTCAGGCAAGCCTGATCTTCAGAGACTCTATGAGAGCGTAATGCAGTCGGCTTATCCGGTTGAAGATAAGAAGGGACCTGTAAAGCAGCTCTCGCTATTCGATGAGATCACCGAAGATGACGGCTCATCCAAAGTAGAAGAGACTGCTTCTAAGCTTTTGGCTGTTACCGCGATC
The DNA here is from genome assembly GCA_016292215.1 of Saccharofermentans sp. Lineage (GTDB taxonomy): Bacteria > Bacillota > Clostridia > Saccharofermentanales > Saccharofermentanaceae > Saccharofermentans. The sequence goes on from JAEFBB010000003.1 coordinate 18,680, forward strand.
GCGAAAGTCATCTCCAGAGACATAGAGAACAACAAAGAACTTAAGACCCTCTTGTACGAAATCGAATACCCTCTCGTTATCACTCTCGATAAGATCGAGAGAAATGGTATGCACGTTTCAGGCGCAAGACTAGACGAGCTCCACAGAGAGTATACAAAGCGCTTAGAAGATATCAGCGCGCGTGTTTTCGATGCTTGCGGCACGGAATTCAATATCGGATCGCCAAAGCAGCTCGCGGATGTCCTTTACGGTGAGAAGCATCTTAATCTGCCTTCGGGAAAGAAGGGCAAGAGCGGTGATTTCTCCACGGGAATCGATGAGCTCAAGAGATTAAGACCTTATTTCCCGGAGATCGATTACATTATCGAATATAGAGAGCTTTCCAAGCTTGATTCGACATATGCGGTAGGTCTTGCAAGATCCATTAAGAGCGACTCGAGGATCCACACGACTTTCACCCAGGCAATGACAAATACGGGCAGACTTTCTTCTACCGAGCCTAACCTCCAGAACATCCCCGTAAGGACTGAGGAGGGCTCGAGGCTTCGCGAAGCATTCACTGCCGAAGAAGGTAAGATCTTAGTAGATGCTGACTATTCGCAGATCGAGCTCAGGCTTTTGGCTGCTTTAAGCGGTGATGAAGTTATGTGCTCCGCGTTCCTTGAAGGCGAGGACATTCATAAGAGAACCGCCGCGAAAGTCTATGGTGTATCCGAAGACATGGTTACACATAAGATGAGATCGACCGCGAAAACAGTCAACTTCAGTATCATCTACGGTATCAGCGATTACGGCCTCGCGACGGATCTCGGCATCAGCTACAAGGAAGCTTCAGACCTCATTAAGGAATACAACAACCAGTTCCCGGGCGTTACGTCTTACCTTGAGCAATTAAGGAAGTCCGGTGAAGAAAAGGGTTATGCGGTCACTATGTACGGCCGTAAGAGAATCCTTAACGAACTCAAGAGCCAGAACCGCAATATAAAGAACTTCGGTTACAGGGCTGCCATGAATACTCCTATCCAGGGTACGGCAGCTGACATAATCAAGATCGCAATGAACCGCGTCAGTAAGGCTTTGGCAGAAAAGCTCCCTTCAGCAAAGCTCGTAATGCAGGTTCACGACGAACTTATCTGTGAGTGTGATATTAAAGATAAAGACCTTTGCGCGTCTATCCTTAAGGAAGAGATGGAAGCTGCAGCTTCATTGAGCGTGCCGCTCCTTGCAGAGGTCGGCTTCGGAAAGGATTGGCTGGAAGCTAAATAATGTTTGTATTAGGTATTACAGGCGGAATAGGAAGCGGTAAGAGTACTGTCAGCGGAATTCTTGCAGACAGAGGACTTCTGGTCCTTGATGCGGATGAGATCTCGCGTGCTGTTACAGGTCCAGGCGGAAGAGCAATGCCGGAGATCGCCGCTACATTCGGCAATAAAGTAGTAATGAGCAACGGTGCTCTCAACAGACGCGTAATGTCTGACATCGCTTTTGGTGATAAAAAGAAGCTTGATGATCTCAGTACGATCATTCACCGCCATGTTTTCGAGCAGATCATCGAGACGCTCGAAAAGGAAAAGCAGAAGGGCTCAAAGTGTGTCGTGCTTGATGTCCCGATCCCGGTAAATAAGTTCCGTGAACTGTGCAATCAGATCTGGGTAGTTACTTGTGATAAGGATGTTCGTCTTGCGAGACTTCAGAAGCGCGGTATGGATAAGGAAGAAGCCGAGAGAAGGATTGCCGTTCAGATGACTGACGATGAGTATTGCGAGTTGGGCGATTACTCGATCGACAATTCATGGGCTCTTGAAGATCTTAATGACAAGGTCGAGGCGCTTATAAAAGAGCAGCTTTACGAGAGAGGTATCAGGATATGAATATGGCTGCTGTCATTACAGCTTCGGTATTTCTTGCATTTGCAATCGGTGTGCTTATTTTTCTTTTTATCGGAAAGACATCTTTGTCGGCTAGTAAGATAAAGAATTTCTATCGCGCCTCGGCCGGAGTATATGTAAGCGGCGCTTTGCTCATACTTGTTTTCGCGCTTGTTATGAAAGGCCTTCCCACAGCATTCGTTGTCATATCGGATGTAACGATACTATTCGTTTTCTGCTTTACCGTGGGTCTTATGTATTTCATGACCAAGTCGATCGTGGAAGCGGCGTCGAAGGCTCAGGCTAAGGCTGAAGAACAGAAACAGAGTTCAGATGACGAGAATAAAGAGTGATAAAAAAGGGAAGAAGATCTTTTTAAGGATCTTGCTTATAATATTCGTTCTCGGCGTTGTCGGACTGTTCTGTCTGGCGTTGATGAATAATTACGTTATAGGCTCTACCCAGGATTCGGTTTATTCCCTCGAAACGTTTGAAGCATCCAATAACACTCATTATGAAGCCGTTATCGTGCTTGGCTGCGCTGTATGGGACAGCGGCCCGAGCCCGATGCTCGCAGACCGTCTGCGCACAGCGGCTTCTGTCTTTAAAACAGGGTGCGCTGATTATATCCTTGTGACAGGTGACAGCGAACACCCCGAAAAATACGATGAGATCGGCGCGATGACAAAATTCCTCACAGGGCTTGGAATATCTGAAGACGATATCGTCTGCGACCCGTTGGGGCTTTCTACCTATGAGTCCATGTTAAGAGCCGTGAAAGAGTTTAATATCAAGAGCGCGGTCGTTGTTACCACTGGATTTCACTGCGCGAGATCGGTTTACGATGCACGCAGGTTCGGTATAGAATCAGTCGGGGTTGCAGCTATCAATTCAGGTTATGTGATTAAGCAGTATAATTACTATCGTGAGTTCATAGCGCGCGGCAAGGATTATGTATTTACGATTTTTAAGCCCGGTTATTGATCAGTTTGAGGTGAGATAAATGGATCCGAAATTAGTTAAGAGATTACCTTCATATATCGGCGGATTGTTCGTGATAATCGCGGGCATCATTTTTATCCTGTATCCCGAGATCACTTCAAGCTCAATCGGCATAATGATGGGCGCGATATTTTTCGTTACCGGTATTACCGAAGTTATCGGCTATGTCATCTCTATCAATGATCTCAAGAAGGAAAAATATGGCGTTGCGGTAAGTGCCGAGATTGCCTTTGTGTATTCCTTGATCCTCATGGCTTTGGGAATCTATATGGTCATCGAGCCTGCTTATGTGCTTCCTTTATTGATCCAGGTAACAGGCTTGTATTTTCTTGTTGACGGTATCGTTAAGTTCCGCCGTGAGATGTTTGTATTTGATAAAAAGGACAGCGGCTGCATAATTATCGCTTTGATGTCGGGCCTTTTGATCCTGGCAGGAATCCTTTTGCTGTGCAATGTCTTTTATGGTACCCGGAATGTAATCGTTTTTGCGGGGCTGTCGTTTATAGTCAGCGGACTAGATGCCATGTGCATGCAGATAATGAAAAGAGACGAAAATAAAACCCGCAAGTGATGCGGGTTTTGTTTTTGGTTGGTTGATTGTTTTCGTGAATTCAGATCAGACGTTGAATCTGAAGACTACGACATCGCCGTCCTTCATGACGTATTCTTTGCCTTCTGATCTTACAAGGCCCTTTTCTTTAGCTGCGTTGTAAGTGCCGTTAGCGATGAGGTCATCGTATGCTACGACTTCGGCTCTGATGAAGCCGCGCTCGAAGTCTGAGTGGATCTTGCCTGCAGCCTGGGGAGCCTTTGTGCCTCTCTTGATAGTCCATGCTCTGACTTCCTTGGGACCAGCGGTAAGGAAAGAGATAAGGCCTAAGAGTGTGTAGGAAGCGTTGATCATCTTATCGAGACCTGCGCTCTCGATGCCTAAGTCTTCAAGGAACATCTCGCGGTCTTCGGGTGAGAGCTCGCCGAGTTCTTCTTCTATCTTAGCTGAGATTACTACAACGCCGGAGCCTTCCTTGGCTGCGATATCCTTAACGACCTGAACATAAGGAATGTCTTCGTTCTTCTTGATGTCATCTTCTGCGATGTTTGCGCAGTAGAGGACAGGCTTCATGGAGATGAGCTGGAGATCCTTGATGTATTCCTGTTCGTCTTCTTCGAAAGTGAGAGTTCTTGCGGACTTACCTTCTGCGAGGCAGTCGTAGATGCGCTCATAGACAGCGAGTTCCTTAGCGAAAGCTTTGTCGCCGCCTTTCATCATCTTCTTGGTGCGGTCGATACGCTTCTCCATGATCTCCAAGTCGGAGAGGATAAGCTCGACGTCGATCGTAGCGATATCACCAGCAGGATCAGCGTGACCGTTTACGTGGATGACATCGGGATCATCGAAGCATCTTACAACATGAACGATGGCGTCGCACTCTCTGATATTGGAGAGGAACTTGTTGCCTAAGCCTTCGCCCTTGGAAGCGCCGGCAACGAGGCCTGCGATGTCAACGAATTCAACGACTGCGGGTGTATATTTCTCAGGGTTATAGATCTCGGCGAGTTTGTCCAATCTCTTATCAGGGACGGAGACAACGCCGACGTTAGGTTCGATCGTGCAGAAAGGATAGTTTGCTGCTTCGGCGCCTGCTCTGGTAATAGCATTGAAAAGGGTGCTCTTACCGACATTAGGAAGTCCTACGATACCAAGCTTCATATATTTACCTCTTGAATAGTTATTTTTGCCTCATAATTTTAGCACATTCAAAGCATAATTCTTTGTTGGTTGTTTGTCGGTATTTGTCGGGTGTTTGTATGTTCTTTTGTAGGTTTTTGTAATAATGTGTCTGTTTTTGTCGTTTTTGTCTTAGAACTTGTCGGAAATCTTCGTGGTTTCTTGCGGGATTTTTGCACTGATAATTCGATTTTCAAGAGTGTATTCTGCTCTTAAAAGGAGGATTTCGTATGGCTGCAAAACCCAATGTCGCAAGACTTTATTCCTGCTTTGCAACAGGGACGGAAGTAATAGATACAGTGATCGAAGTAGCTATAGCTCCCGGCATCCCGACGTTCTCAGTTATAGGCCTGTGCGATTCTTCGATCAGGGAAGCTCAGGGAAGATTGATATCAGCATTTAAGTCGACCGGATTTAACATGCCCAAAGGACATATAACAATTGGCATAAGTCCTGCATATATGCGCAAGACGGGAACGGGCTTCGATCTTCCGATGGCTCTGGGGATCCTTTTTGCATCAGGACAGCTTTATCTGCCACAGGATGCAAAGATCTATGCGGAAGGAGAACTGGCTCTGAATGGTGAAGTGAAGGCGACTCCCGGATCGTGCATCAGGCTTAAGTCAGTACAGAGAAATCCGGTGCTTGATTACAAGATAATCCCGCAAAGTGAGGCTTCGAGTGCGGGCGTTGTAGGATTTACGGGGCATGCCATTTCGAGCCTTGCGGAATTAACTGATATTTTCGACGGAAATAATTATAAAGAGAGTTCTTTTGATTTTGCTGTTGAGCAGTCCAAAGAAGACTTTATCGATATCTCAGCGCTTAAAGGGCAGGAGAAAACCAAGAGGGCTTTGCTGATAAGTGCGGCGGGGTTTCACAATATCATGCTTTTAGGGAGTCCCGGCAGCGGTAAGACGATGTGCGGAAAGATACTTTCAGGCATTCTTCCGAAGCTCAGCGCAAGTGAGTTGGCAGATGTTTATTCAGTTAACGAGCTTGTCGAAGGTGAGTCATCAGTAATCAAAGATGATCGCCCCGTAAGACTTGTCGGGCCTTCTGTTACTGTAGGAAAATTACTCGGGAACGCAGTGAGCATTACTCCGGGAGAACTCGCTCTGGCAAATCACGGAATACTATTTGCTGATGAGCTTCCGCTCTATAAAAACGAAGTGCTGGATTTTTTGAGAGGACCATTGGAAGAGCGGAAAGTCCATCTGATGAAAAAGGGCAATCTTTATTCATTCGACTCAAACTTCATATTTCTCGGTACGGGCAATCCTTGTAAGTGCGGGTTGCTCTATGAATCAGGAAGTAAGTGCAGATGCAGTGAAGCTGAGAAGATCAGGTATCTTTCAAAGATCAGCGGGCCGTTTTTGGAACGTATCGATATCCTCAGCGAGATGAGATCTGTAAAAGGTGAAGATCTGGCTTCGATATACATCGATAAGGATAACGGGGAGAGTCCGGATTACAGGAAGACTGTAGAGCGTTGCTGGCAGATCGCTCATGAGAGATATGGTGCTGAACTTTTGAACGGTACTTTTCCTGAAGGAGATATCAGGGATTCGATGCGCGTTACTGAGAAGGCAGTAAGATTTGCATCTGAACTTTCTGAGAAAGGATTTTTCTCGGCCAGAGGGTTTACCAGGATCTTAAGAGTCGCCAGGACTATTGCGGACATTAACGAGAGAGATGATGTAACAGCCGATGAGATAGCAGAAGCGGCACAATTCAGGATGCGGGGTATATAGTCATGATTTTGGATAATGCGGATTCAAGATTTGAAGATATGTTTTATTCAGCCGTGATGCTGAATACAGAGGTCACATACAGGACTTTGTGTGACCTGAAAGATAATTTGGCGATAAAAGATTACAGAGATCTTCACGACAGGGAGCTTTTAACAGCAATCGCCAAGGGGGAATTCAAGTTAAGGAATGATACTGTCTTAAAGATAAAAAAGCTGCTTGAATCTTTTGGCGACCTGGAAAAGATCGTTGAAAAGTATATTCGGATTGCTCAGGCAAATCACATTGGTGTTGTATCTGTTCTCGATAAATTCTATCCGTATAACTGGAGAGCGTTAAGCGGGATGCCTAAGGTATTTTACTGCAGGGGCGATTACTCGCTGATTGATTCAATAACGTTAAAAGGCTCAGTCGCTGTAGTGGGGTCAAGAAGTCCGAGTAAATATGCTCAATACGCGACAGATCAGATATGCAAAGAACTGGGGGAAAAGAGCGTAACAATTGTTTCAGGCATGGCTTACGGTATTGACCGGCAGGCTCATTTGTCATCGGTTAAAACAAAAGGCGGAACAATAGCTATCCTCGCAGGAGGCGTGGACAATATCTATCCGCCAAAGAATAAAGATATATATGATCTCATAAGCAGAAACGGACTTATTATCTCGGAGATGCCGCCCGGTCAGCAGCCTTTAAGACAGTATTTTCCTTCCCGGAACAGACTCATAGCCGGTCTTACTGACTGTACTGTGGTTATGGAAGCAGGCGCTGTATCAGGGACTTTGCATACGGCGTCTTTTGCGGCTAATCAGGGCAAAGAAGTTTTCGTGCTCCCGAACAATATCTACTTTGAGAATGCAAAAGGCGGACTAAAGCTCCTTGAAGACGGCGGAAATGTGCTTTTGGGTGCAGACAATGTTATCGACAGTGTTGCGAGGTCGGTCATGTATAAACGCATGGCTCTCGGTTGTGCGGGGGAGATCAATTATTTAGATGACAAGGAGGATTTCGAAGGGCAGGATGATATTGATCTTATTAGAGAACTTGCCAAGGTAAAGCCTGAAGCCGTCAATGATGAGCAGTGGAAGATATTGATTAAGGATGCCCTGTCGTTAAAATCTTTGTGCGTTGATGAGCTGTGCGTGCTTACGATGCTGCCGTTTTACAAAGTGTCAAAGCTGTTGACAGAACTTGAACTTAATGGGACAGTATGTCAGGAAAAGGGGAAGTATTCGTTGACATTTGTATAATGATGATATATTTTTAATTAAAAATATAGGGGAGCATCCTAATGGGTAAGAAACTGGTTATTGTTGAGTCTCCTGCCAAGTCTAAGACGATTGGCAGATATCTTGGAAGCGATTATGTTATTTCGGCATCTTTAGGTCACATAAGAGATCTGCCTTCAGGCAATCTCGGTGTTGACGTTAAGAATAACTTCAAGCCTTTGTACATCACGATGAAGGGAAAGGAGAAGGTCGTAAGAGACCTTAAGCTCTTGGCAGCTGATGCTGACGAGATACTGCTCGCAACCGACCCTGACCGTGAGGGAGAAGCAATTGCATGGCACCTTGCAAAGGTATTGAAGATCGATCCTGATTCCAAGTGCCGCATCACATTTAATGAGATCACCAAGTCTGCGGTTCAGGAGGCTATCAAGAATCCCAGGACCATTAATATGAATCTTGCCAATGCACAGCAGGCAAGACGTATCCTTGACAGACTCGTAGGATATGAATTGAGCCCGCTTCTCTGGAAGAAGATCCGTAAGGGACTTTCAGCAGGAAGAGTTCAGTCTGTAGCTACAAAGATCGTTATGGACCGTGATGCCGAGATCGATGAGTTTAAGCCTGAAGAATACTGGCTCATTAAAGCTCTGGTAACACCCGGTAAGAACTCTGATAAGTTCATGCTCGGTTATTACGGCGTATCTGACGGAGCAGGCAAGGTCAGAAAAGACGACCTTAAGTGCCTTGAAGATGCTCAGGAAGTACTTGATGCCGTAGGCAGCGGCCCGCTGGTCGTTGACTCGGTCAAGAAAGGTAATAAGGAGCGCAATCCTTATCCGCCGTTTACCACTTCCACTCTCCAGCAGGAAGCTTCAAAGAGACTCGGATTCTCATCTAAGAAGACGATGTCTATTGCCCAGCAGCTCTATGAAGGCGTTGAGATCGAAGGACAGGGACAGACTGCCTTGGTATCTTATATCAGAACAGACTCTGTACGTATTTCCGATGAAGCTGTTGCGGCTGCAAAGGCTTTGATCAAGGAAAGATTCGGTGACGAATATTGCGCACCTTTTAAGAGACAGTATAAGAATAAGAATTCTGCCCAGGACGCTCACGAAGCTATCAGACCTACACACTTTGATCTTGATCCGAGAAACATCAAGTTTTCTCTTACAAACGATCAGTACAAGCTCTATCAGCTTATCTGGGACAGATTCCTTGCCACACAGATGACTGCATGCAAGCTTGATACTGTTACTTGCCAGGCTTCCTGCAACAACAGAGTTTTCAGAGCAACAGGTGAGACTGTAACGTTCAAGGGATTCCTTGTTCTTTACGATGACATCGCTGAAGATACAAAGGTAGAAGATGCTGATACAAAGGCTGCTATCCCGCCTATTGAAGACGGAATGAAGCTTGAGCTTTTAGACCTTAAGTCACTCCAGAAGTTTACGACACCGCCTCCGCATTATACGGAAGCTACGCTCATCAAGGCTCTTGAAGAGTACGGTATCGGAAGACCTTCTACATATGCGCCTACTATTTCTACTATCCTAGACCGTAAGTATATCGAGAAGAACGGAAGACTTCTTCAGATCACTGACCTCGGTAAGATCGTAACCAATATGCTTTCCGAAAATTTCAGCGAGATCGTTGACCTCTCTTTTACTGCAGAGATGGAGAATAAACTCGATGAAGTAGAAGAGGGCAAGGAAGAATGGGAAGACGTTCTTGAGAAATTCTATCCCGAGTTCAATTCTCAGATCAAGGCTGCTCAGGAGTCTATCGATAAGATAACATTTGAGCCTGAGAAGACCGGTGAGGTCTGCCCCCAGTGCGGCGGTGAGCTTGTCTATAAGGAAGGCAGATACGGCAAGTTTGTCGCTTGTTCTAATTTCCCTGAGTGCAATTACACAAAGAATATAGTTGTTTACGCTAAGGGCACATGCCCCAAGTGCGGATCAGGACTTCTTGTACATAAGTCCAAGAAGTATAGAAATAAGTCATTCTACACATGTGACAAGCAGGGCTCTGATCCGAACTGTGATTTCATTTCATGGGATCTTCCCATCGACGGCAAGGTTTGCCCTGAGTGCGGAAGCTTTATGGTTCTTAAGCACTTCGGTAAGAAGTCTTATCCCAGATGCTCTAATAAGGATTGCATTACTAACGTAAGAAAGTCCAGAACATCCAAGAGTAAGAAGACAGAAGATGAAGAGTAAGCCGACTGTTACCATCATCGGAGCAGGACTTGCAGGCTCTGAAGCCGCTTATGTCTGCGCAAGAGCAGGCGTATCCGTCAGGCTTTGCGAGATGAAGCCTGTTAAATATTCACCTGCACATCATTCCGAGAACTTTGCTGAGCTCGTTTGCAGCAATTCTTTAAGAGCGGCAGCAAGAGAAAATGCCATCGGACTTTTGAAAGAAGAGCTCAGAAGGCTGGGCTCTCTCATAATGGAATCTGCCGACAAGGCAAGCATTCCCGCGGGCGGAGCTTTGGCCGTAGACAGAGATGAGTTTTCCGGATATATAACCGAGAAGATAAAGAACCATCCTTTGATCGAAGTCATCAATGCTGAAGTCCCGAAAATTCCTGAAGAGGGAATTGTAATCGTAGCTACCGGTCCTCTTACAGAGGGCGATCTTTATGAAGATATCCTTAAAGTAACAGGAGATACTTCAGGCCTTCATTTCTTTGACAGCGCTGCACCGATAGTCAGCGGTGATTCTATCGATATGACAAAGGCTTTCAGAGCTTCAAGATACGGCAAGGGCGGAGATGACTATATTAACTGCCCTATGACTAAAGAACAGTATCTTGCTTTCAGGGAAGAACTCGTAAATGCCGAGCGGGCAGAGGTCAAAAACTTTGACAGAGAGATCGTTTTTGAAGGCTGCATGCCTATTGAGGTTATGGCCCAGAGAGGCGTTGATACAATGAGATTCGGACCTTTGAAGGGTGTCGGTCTCATCGATCCTGCTACTGGAAAAGAGCCATATGCGAATCTTCAGTTAAGACAGGATGACCGTGCCAAGACCATGTACAATCTCGTTGGTTTCCAGACCAGACTTAAGTGGCCTGAACAGAAGAGAGTATTTGGCATGATACCCGGTCTTGAGAATGCCGAATATACCAGATACGGTGTAATGCACCGCAACACTTTCCTTAATTCGCCTTTGTATCTTTCCTCACACTATAATCTCAGGGCAAAGCCGGATATCTTCTTTGCAGGACAGATCACAGGTGTTGAAGGCTATATCGAATCTACCGCTTCCGGTTTCCTGGCAGGCTTTTATGCCGCCCAGAGAGCATTAGGCATTGAGCCTTCATATGATCCGGATCCTTGTACTGTTATCGGTTCAATGGCTTTATATGTGTCTGATCCTCATATCAAGAAGTTCCAGCCAATGAATGCGAACTTCGGAATTGTCGCGCCGATCGAAGGCCGTTTTAAGGGCAAGACAGGAAAGAAAGATAAGAATAATGCTATCGCTGACAGAGCTTTGGAACACCTTAATCTTTTCGAAGAGAGCTTAAAGAGTATTACGGGTTGATGCGATGAACAAATCCGATTCTGAAAAGGAATTACCCGCAATAGCAAAAGGTCCCGTCGCGAAGTTTTTTATGTCCGGCTGGTCGAACATGGTCAGAATGATGGGCGTAAACGCTCTGTTTATCATATTCAACATTCCTGCCATCGTACTCTGCTATTACATGTCTGCGGTGTTCATTCCGATGCTTGCACCGGTAATGAAATGGGATGCGTTCATTACGATTACCGAGACAGACGGAACGGAAGCGATCTCTTATCAGCTTTTGCTTTTGCTTGTCGTTTTCTTCATTATGGCTTTGGTATCAAGCCTTCTTGTTTGTGTCGGTCCGTTCCAGGCAGGCTTTGCACAAGTATATAAGTGCATCAGGACTAATACATCCGTATCTTTATTCAGCGATTTTAAGCGCGGTGTCAAGGAAAACTGGGGCAAGTCACTTGTTGCAATGTTCATAGGCATTGTCTTAACAGTAGTTTTCCTGATAGCTATAGTGTTCTATGCAAATCTCGGCGGGCAGTCGGGCATAGTCGTTGCTATGATCTTCGGCTTTTTGCTTTTCGCATTCATTCTGGTACAGAATTTCGTATATAACCTTATGGTAGCCACTAAGTTAAAGCTCGGTAAGATCTATAAGAACGCGATACTGTTCGTTTTGATCAGATTTGTTCCGTGCCTCGGAGTCGCTTTTATCGTTATACTGTTTTACTTTGCGGTACCGTTTTTCCTTCTGATGTCAGCGTCGTATCTTACGCTCGGGATCTATATGTTCCTTTATTCTTTTGTTGTTATAGCCTGGGTACAGTATTTCATGTCCTATTACACGGGCAAATTGATTGACAAATATGTTTCAACTGAGGATTGAGCCTAAATAATACAGCGAGAATGAGTTAGAATACAATAAGTTAGTACAATAGCAAACTTATGAGGCTCTGATACAGAAGATATAACCATGTATGATTTTAGTCTTTTGCCTGATGATACCGTTCTCACACTCGGCATAGCGCTGGTGCTGTTTGCTGTTGCGTTTGTTTTTTTCGTAGTTGTTGCAATTTACACCCTGATCTCGACTACAGCGTACAGTAAGAAGCATAAGGATAAGCTGAAGCTCGTATGTGACGTGGCTTATTTCCACGAGCGCGGTAAAAGAGACAATCAGGAAGATTCAATCTATATCTCGCCGATCGAAAAGGTGGAAGAATCCGGCCTGATAGCTGCTTGCTCTGACGGAATGGGCGGACTTCTTAACGGCGAAGTCGTATCAAAGTACGTTACCGATTCGCTTGCGGAGAATTATCCTTATGCGTTTGATGCCCAGAATGAAAACGCGAAAATGATCAGCGACATCTCAAATAAGGTCTATGAGGAATATCATCTCGGCGCTGGCGCGACGCTTGTCATGGTGCATATTTTCGATGATTACATGAACTTCTACAGCCTGGGAGACAGTAATATAATCCTCATACGCAACAACCGTGCAACGCTTTTAAATTATAAGCAGAATTACATCACTCTCATGATCAAGAAATTTGCAGAAGGCGGGATCGATACCGTCGATGCATACAGGGACACAAGAGCTAAAGGCCTGATCGATTTTGTCGGCAACCTCAACTGCAAGGTGCTTAAGACGGCTAAGCCTATAAGACTCATCGAGAATGATATCATCATTGTAAGTTCGGACGGCGTTACGGATTCGATTCCGCTGAACAGACTCGTTAATCACATTCATTTCGACCAGAATGCGACAGGTATCGCAAGAGCAATAAAATACGGCGTTAAGACCAGAAGAAATCCCAGGCAGGATAACTATTCTGCTGTGGTCATTAAGATGAACAGGAGCTTCGTGTGATAGAGTATTACACATTTAAGCACAGGGGAGACTCGTTAGAGTACTTGGACGAAGTGTATCTGACACTCGTTCCGAGTATTACGGTTGCCATGTTTTACGGCTCGAAGGTCAGGGAAGGCGCCAGAAGCCAGGCTCTGTTATTTTCCGAATTGTTAAAAAGCGAAGAAAGCGCCAACAGCATTGCTGCCCTCGATGCGTATATGGAAGAATACCTTGATGAGACTTCCGAATACCTGCTCTTAAGGTCCGTAAATAACGGTATAGAGTGTTTCAGGAGAGGCGATATCTGCGCGAAGATCGTAAGAAACGGGCAGATCAGTATTTTGCCTAACGGGTATTTCTGCTTATCTCATGAAGACAGGATCATCTGCGCCACTTCGAATTTCTATAAATATCTGACAGATGAGGGCATCCTTGCAGATGCTCTGGTCGCTGATACATGCTCTGAATGGATGAATATGCTTATAAGAAGGATCTCAGATCAGAACCAGCTTAAGTGCGGGAATCTTTCTGCGGTAACTCTTAAGCTCGATACTTAATTTCCCGCCGTGTGGCTTTCCAAAGCAAACTTGATTATCCTTCTTGCCGACCTCTCGATATCATCGCCTGATATGAGACCTTTTTTGTAGGCTCTCATTATCTTTGACGGAATATGAGGAAAACCCGGCATGATGAGGTCCGTGCCTGCTTTGCAGCAGAGTTCGTCAAGACTCTCGTGATGTCCTGTTGCTACCCAGTCGGTCATGACGATGCCGTTAAAGCCCCATTCGTTTCTCAATATCTTTGTCTGGAGATCGTAGTTTAAAGCAGAATAGATGCCGTTTATCTTGTTGTAGCTGCACATTACCGCTTCCAGGTGATTGTTATCTAATGCGATACGGAATGCTTTAAGATAGATCTCTCTTAATGTTCTTTCATCGAGGTTGGATGAAGAGATATTGCGCTTTGTCTCCAGGTTGTTTGCGGCGTAATGCTTTATTGTCGGAAAGCAGCCCTTCTGAGAGTGAATGCCGCTCATGGTGTATCTTGCCATAAGGCCTGTGAGCAGCGGATCTTCAGAATAGTATTCATAGTTTCTGCCGCATAAAGGGTTCCTGTGTATATTGACCGCGGGTGCGAGCCAGAAGACAACACCGTATTCGCGCATCTCCCGGGCAATAGCAGCTCCGATCATGCGGGCGCTTTCAACATCCCAAGTCTGCGCGACCAAAGTCTCTGACGGCCATGACGTGCAGAACTGATAGTAGAGTTCTTTGTAGCCTGAGTTTTCAGATACGCCTGATTTACGGCGTCTTATAGACTCAGGAAGTGTAGGAATGGCATATATGTTGTGCCATGGCTTTTTGGAAACGCGGGTAAGATTTAATCCCTGCGGTCCGTCAGCCATAGGCATCGCATCGATCCCTTTATGGAAAAGGTTAGATGTTGTATATCCGACGGCGCCGAAAACCCTGTGCCTGAAGGGCCCGAAATAAGTACGGCCGGTAAGAAGCCTGCACATGTCTTTATAAGAAAGACTTGAAATGATCTTGTCGATCTCTTCGCTTCTTTCAAATCCGGGGACATTGTATTCATGAGTGATGCATTCGATATATGATGCTTTGATCTTGATCCTGTCCAAGCCTTCCGGGATGTTCCTTTGATTCTTGTCATAGATTATAAAATCAATGTTTCTGTCTGATAAAGACAGCGGCTCTGTCTTCTCGGTAACAGCATCTGCATCAAGATCAATTACCGCAACAGGAATATCGTTCAGATAAACGATATATCCGCCCTGTTCAAGAATAAACTGATGTCTGTCGTTATCGAATCCTGCAAAGTCAGTAAGATCAAAACCGATAGTTATCTTTTGGCTTTCTCCGGGCTCTAAGATCTTAGTCTTTTTAAATCCTGCAAGGCTTTTTGCTTCTCTTACCAGAACATTCTCAGGGCAGGATAAGAAGCACATGGCGACTTCTTTGCCTGCGGCAACACCGGTGTTAGTTACTTCGGCAGTAACAGATATTGTGGTGTGGTTGTTTTCGCAAACGGAATAAACGGTCTTAAAGCTTGTATAACTTAATCCGTAACCGAATCTGTATCTGGGCTTAACAGCCTTTTTATCAAACCATCTGTATCCTACGAAGATACCTTCTCTGTAGTCTTCCTGATGCTTCTCGGGGCTTCTTTCAGAGAACGTGTCGGCACAAGGGTAGTCGCCGTATTTGCATGCCCAGGTATCGGCAAGCCTTCCAGAAGGATTAACTTTGCCTGTAAGAATGTCTGCAAAAGCATTTCCTGTTTCCATTCCGCCCTGCATAAGAAGAACAACGGCAGAGAAATTGATTTCATCAAGGAATGAGAGGTCGATGACTGCTCCGACATTAAGGACAAGGATCGTATCCTTATAATGCTCTGCAATCGAACGCATGAGCTTGATCTCGTCAACGGTAGCGTAATAGTCACCGGGAATGTCTTTCCTGTCTGCGCCTTCGCCGGCTTGTCTGGTCAGTACATAGACCGCTGTATCGGCATCAGTCTTATCTTTGCCGGTCAATGCTCTTCCTGCGGGAAGATAGAACGGATTGTCAGCGGCATAATCCATGTGTTCCCCGAGAGGGACTTTCCTCATGCCTTTTTTCAATCGCTTTTTGTATGAGATAAGTTCCTTCTCGAAAAGCACATCGTATTCGTCGAGCCATTCATCGGAAGTGACGGTTAATCCGGCGTTTTTTAAGCCTTCTTCAACATTAACGTTGTGACGGGGATTGTTTTCGCCCGAGCCCGTTCCTCCGAAAGCAGTGTGTCTTGCTCCGGCTCCGTAAAGGGCTACTGTTTTGGATTTAAGAGGCAGGATGCCGTTATTCTCGAGCAGGACTATCCCGTCAGCACAGATCTTTCTGGCAAGATCACGGTGAGAAATCTCGCGCTCCGTTTCTTTGGCGCTTTTCTGTGCATAGAAGACAGGTCTCATGTTAACCTAATCTCTCGTAGAACTCTTTTCTGAAGTCTCCAAGTCTGTCTTCTGCGATTGCCTGACGGATACGCTCCATGAGAACGAGAAGGAAGTGGATGTTGTGATATGTGCAAAGTCTTAATCCGAACATCTCATTAGCTTTGATCAGGTGCCTTACGTAAGCTGCGGAGAAGTTAGTGCATGCATAGCAGCTGCATTCGGGATCCATCGGGCCGAAGTCTTCTGCGAACTTTTTGTCTCTGATGATCTTCTTGCCATAGTCGGTAAGGATCGTGCCGTGTCTGCCCATTCTTGTGGGGAGAACGCAGTCGAACATGTCAACGCCGCGGCAGGAGCCTTCGATAAGGTAATCGGGTGTTCCGACGCCCATCAGATAACGGGGCTTGTCTTCGGGCATGAGAGGAACTGTGCAGTCGATCATGTCGATGAAAAGATTCTTGGGTTCGCCTACGGAGATGCCTCCGATGGCAAAGCCGGGAAGATCAAAAGAAGTTATCGCGTCAGCACTCTTCTTGCGCAGATCAGGATACATAGATCCCTGAATAATACCGAACAAAGCCTGTTCATCAGGTCTCTTGTGAGCCTCGATGCAGCGCTCGAGCCATCTGGTTGTCCTTGCCTGCGACCTGTCTGCATAAGCGTGTTCAGAAGGGTAGGGGCAGCATTCGTCAAATGCCATGATGATGTCTGCGCCAAGATCGTTCTGAACCTGCATGGATATCTCAGGTGTCAGGAAAAGCTTTCTTCCGTCAATGTGAGAGCTGAATTTAACGCCTTCTTCTTTGATGTCCTTGGGCTTCGAAAGTGAGAAGACCTGGAATCCGCCGCTGTCTGTAAGGATAGCGCCTTTCCAGTTCATGAACTTGTGAAGACCGCCTGCTTTGGCAACGATATCGCTTCCGGGTCTGAGCCAGAGGTGGTAAGTATTGGAGAGCATGATTCCTGCGCCCATTCCCGATACTTCTTCGGGGCTCATGCCTTTTACTGAAGCCTGTGTTCCTACAGGCATAAATGCAGGTGTCATAAAGGTGCCGTGCGGTGTGTGGACTTTACCTAAACGGGCGCCTGTCTGAGCGCATGTATGAATGTGTTCGTACCATACGGGCGGGTTAGCCATATCAGTTCTCCAAATCTGTAATGAACATCGCGTCGCCGAAGGAGAAGAACCTGTATTCTTCCTCGACTGCGTGCTTATATGCGTTTAATACATTTTCTCTTCCTGCCAAAGCCGATACAAGCATTATGAGCGTAGACTCGGGAAGATGGAAGTTAGTAATAAGCGAGTTTACACACTTAAACTTGTATCCCGGGTAGATGAAGATGTTTGTATAGCCTGATGTGGGCATCATCTCAGGATCGGCTGATGCTACCGCTTCCAAAGTTCTTGTGGATGTCGTGCCGACTGAAACAATACGTCTGCCTTCGCTTCTTGCTTTGCGGATGATATCTGATGCTTCCTTAGGGAAGTCATACCATTCGGAATGCATCTCGTGATCTTCAATAGTCTCAGCCTTAACAGGTCTGAATGTTCCGAGGCCGACATGCAGTGTGAGCTCAGCGATCTCTATGCCTGCTTCTTTAAGCTCTGATAAGAGTTCATTTGTAAAGTGAAGACCTGCCGTAGGAGCAGCGGCTGAACCGGAATCTTTGGAATAAACGGTCTGATAACGCTCGGGGTCATCGAGCTTCTCGTGAATATAGGGAGGCAGGGGGATCGTTCCGGCCTTATCAAGCACTTCTTCCCATACGCCCTTGAAATCGAATCTTATGATCCTGTTTCCGCTCTCTAAGACCTGTTCGCACTCGGCTTCAAGCTCACCGGGGATGAAGGTCAGGTGTTTGCCTTCTCTGACTTTTTTGCCCGGACGTGCCAAAGTCTCCCAGTGGTTATCATCGATACGCTTAAGGAGCAGGAGCTCTACGGGGCTCTGTGTATCAGAACGTACGCCTAAAAGCCTGGCGGGAATGACTCTCGTGTTATTGATAACAAGAACATCACCTTTGTGAAGGTAATTCTTGATATCAGGGAAGTGACCGTCAACTATTCTGCCGGTGTTTTTGTCGAGCACCAAAAGCCTGGACGCAAGACGGTCCTTGGTAGGAACCTGTGCGATAAGTCTTTCGGGCAGATCGTAATAGAAATCTGAAGTTTTCATGTGCCAAGCCTTTTAATAATTTATAACGACAGAAGTTTATCACATTTGGCAAGAAAATGCGGATTCAGATAGAGGTATTTGATATCGGGCGTTTCTTTAGTTTGATAAAATTTCTTTGTCAGTCACGAAAATTGATATTTACAGCAGTAAAGGAGAACCGTATGAAAGCATTGTTTATCGGCGGAACAGGCACTATCAGCAGCGCGATAGTAAGAAGACTTGCAAAAGATCCCATGTGGGAAGTCTGGCTTCTTAACCGCGGCAACAGGGCAGATACCGTCCCCGAGAATGTCCATCAGATAGTCTGCGATATTAACGATGAGGAAGCAGTGCTTAAAGCAGTTGGCGATATGGTTTTCGACTGTGTGTGCGAATTCATAGGATTCACTGTAGATCAGGTGGATCGTGACTTCAGGCTTTTTAACGGCAAATGCAGACAGTATATCTATATCAGTTCCGCTTCCGCTTACCATAAGCCTTCGGCAAACTATGTGATCACTGAAGGAACGGCTCTTGCCAATCTTTACTGGGAATATTCCCGCAATAAGATCGCCTGCGAAGAATACCTGATGAAAAGATACAGGGAAGACAAGTTCCCGGTAACGATCGTCAGACCCAGCCATACTTACGATGAGAGAAGCATTCCTCTGGGCGTACACGGAAAGAACGGATCCTGGCAGGTCGTTAAGCGCATGATGGAAGGAAAACCCGTTATCATTCACGGTGACGGAGAGTCTTTATGGCACCTGACGTTTAACGAAGACTTCGCTGTCGGCTATACGGCTCTCATGGGTAACCGCCATGCAATAGGCGAGGCCTTCCAGCTGACAGGTGATGAAGTTCTTACATGGAATCAGATCTATCAGACCATTGCTGATGCTTTAGGCGTTGAACTCAATGCTTATCACGTATCGTCAGAATTCCTTACGGCTGCAGGCCCTGATTACGATTTTGAAGGCAGCCTTACGGGTGACAAGGCCGTATCTGTCGTTTTCGATAACTCGAAGATCAAAAGGCTCGCGCCTGACCTTAAGACGACCGTTCCTTTCCATAAGGGCGTTAGGATCGCTTTGGAGTACATTCTTAACCACAAGGAATGCATGAAAGAGGATCCTGAGTTTGACAGGTGGTGCGATAAAGTGATCGAGACTCTTGAGGAAGCCAAAAAGAGTTTTTAATGTGCGATTTGGATTTTCAACATATTAAATAAGTATTGTGCAATATCTTAGGTTTTGTTGTAAAATAGCTTAGTTTTTATTTTTGAAGGGAGACAATTTATGTCCGAGATTCCTTACAAGATCTATCTTTCCGAGAACGAGATCCCTTCAGCATGGTACAACGTACGTGCTGATATGAAGAAAAAGCCCGCTCCGCTTCTTAATCCCGGAACAGGTGAGCCTCTTAAGGCTGAAGATCTTTATCCTATCTTCTGCGAAGAACTTTCCAAGCAGGAAATGAACAATGACGATCAGTGGATCGACATCCCCGGTGAAGTCCTTGATTTCTATAAGATGTACAGACCTTCTCCGCTCGTAAGAGCTTATTGCCTCGAGAAGGCTTTGGGTACACCTGCACATATCTACTACAAATTCGAAGGCAACAACACTTCAGGTTCCCATAAGCTCAATTCAGCTATTGCTCAGGCTTATTACGCTAAGAAGCAGGGCCTCAAGGGTGTAACCACAGAAACAGGCGCAGGCCAGTGGGGTACAGCTCTTTCAATGGCTACAGCTTATTTCGGACTTGACTGCCAGGTATACATGGTTAAGGTATCCTACGAGCAGAAGCCTTTCAGACGTGAAGTTATGAGAACTTACGGCGCTACCGTAACACCTTCTCCTTCAATGAACACAAACGTCGGCCGCAAGATCAACGAGCAGTTCCCCGGAACAGACGGATCTTTGGGCTGCGCTATCTCTGAGGCTGTTGAGGCTGCTACGACTCAGGAGGGCTACAGATATGTATTGGGCTCAGTTCTCAATCAGGTATTGCTCCACCAGTCAGTTATTGGTCTTGAGACAAAGGCTGCTCTTGATAAGATAGGCGTTAAGGCTGACATGATCATCGGATGCGCAGGCGGCGGATCCAACCTCGGCGGTCTTATCTCACCCTTCGTCGGCGAGATGCTCAGAGGCGAGAACCAGTATGAGATCATCGCTGTTGAGCCTGCTTCTTGTCCTTCATTCACAAGAGGTTCCTTCGTTTACGACTTCTGTGACACCGGCCGTGTTTGCCCTCTCGCTAAGATGTACACGTTGGGCAGCAACTTTATGCCTGCTCCTAACCATGCAGGCGGCTTGAGATATCACGGCATGAGCACGATCCTGTCTCAGCTCTATGATGACGGCTTCATGAAGGCTACATCCGTTAAGCAGACAGACGTATTTGCAGCTGCTGAGCAGTTCGCAAGAGTTGAAGGTATCCTTCCTGCACCTGAGAGCTCACACGCAATCAAGGTTGCTATCGACGAAGCTCTTAAGTGCAAAGAGACAGGCGAAGCTAAGAACATCGTATTCGGCCTTACAGGCACAGGTTATTTCGACCTCGTTGCTTACCAGAAGTACAACGACGGTGTCATGGATGATTACATTCCTACAGATGACGATATCGCAGCTTCTCTGGCTCAGTGCCCTAAGCTCGGCTGATCTTAAAACAGATCTTAAATCAAGGGGTTGTCTGATAAGGCAACCCCTTTTACTTGTTTGAACAATAGGCTTTTGCATATTAACGCTTTGGTTTTTTGATTATTTGTTCGAAAAGTTATAAAATGATTTTTAGTCTATTGAGGGAGAGATTATATAGATGGCAGATTTTGACAACGATTGGAAGATAAGCGGCACACCGGATCCTGCTACACCTGATCCGCAGCCTGCCCTGGTCCAGCCCGCAGCACAGGCACCTGTACAGCCGGCCCAGCCTTATCAGCAGACAGGATATGCTTATCAGGCTCAGCCCCAGCAGGCGCAGCCTGTCTACCAGCAGCCTGTATATCAGCAGCAGGCATATCAGCAACCCGTATATCAGCAGCCGGCATATCAGCAGCAAAGGGTATATCCCGGAGCCCAGCCTGCTCCTGCATACGGTTATCCTGCACAGCAGGTGCCTTACCAGCAGATAGATTATGCTGCTTTTAATGCTCAAAGGGAACAGAGCCTCAATGAGTGCCAGAAGATGATCAATTACTTCTCGCCAAAGGTCGATCTTTTCCAGAAATATGAGAACATCAACAGGGATATCACCAGATTTTCAACTTCTCCCAAGAATATGCTTATCTGGGGAATCGTTCTCGCATCGGTTGGTGCGGTCAATCTTGTAATTGAGCTTTTAAGGACTAAGTATATTACCAACAAGATCATTGTCGGTGTTATCTTCGGTGCGATCATTCTGGCAGGCGCAGGCCTGATCGCCGGATTCTTCATTAAGAAGAGCAGCCGTAAGAAGAAGCTTGAGAAATTGTACGTAGAAGCGGGCGAGATGTCGACAGAGCTGACGCTTCTTTATAACCGTTACGGCGAATGCTCGCTGGCTTCAGAATACGTTGACCCCAGGATCCTTTTCAAGATCCAGTCGCTCATACTTACCGGAAGGTGCGCCACGATAAGCGATGCTCTCAATCTGCTTTTGACCTATCAGCGCAATTACGCTACCATCCAGGCAGCTAAGTCGAAGTTTATTGAAGAGACCGAGAAGAGATACGAAGGCAAGGCCGCATTCTTCAATGCAGTGCGCTACTTCAATCTGAGATAAGATTTTGCAAGTTAAGTTTTAAGGGCGTCTCATGCGAGGCACCCTTTTATTTTGCCGTAATATGACACGTTTTTAAGCAAACTTGTACAAGTAAATAGTATCCCGCAACTTTCCGCACGAAGGAGGACCTTGTTGCGGGATGCTATTTACTTAGTACTATCATTGTTTATCTTAGACAACTGGTCCCTGTGTACGATTACCGGCAGGATGACCTCGAAGCAGGCACCGCCCTTAGACTTGTTATACGCATTGATCCTGCCGTTGTGCTCTTCGGCTATGGCCTTTGCGAGGGCAAGTCCTATGCCGTGCTTACCGTCAGCGCCTTTAGAGAAACGCTCAAAGAGGTGATCCAAGACTTCGGGAGCGATGCCCGGGCCGTCGTCGGAGATCTGGAAAATGACGTTGGGTGAAGCCTGATCTCTCTTGCAGCTGAAAGTGACTGATGTCTTGCAGTATCTTAAGCAGTTGGAGAATATGTTTTCGAGACATCTGATGAGATCGTTCTCGTTGGCATAAATGTAAGTATCCTTAATGTTGATGTCGTTGATGATGGCCTTGTCTTCGTGAATGAAGTTGCCTCTGACACGGTCGATGATGGTGTCGCAGATCTTCGAAACGTTGATGTTCTGCTTTTTGACCTCGAAGTTGCCGCTGCGGCTCATATCCATCTTGGAGATCGAGAGGAGATTTTCAACGAGGGAAGAGAGCCTTCCGGTCTCTGCGATGATGACGTCGATAGCGTTGTCTCTGTCATCGTCGGTCTCGAAAACGCCGTATTTAAGACCTTCTGCATAGCCCTGGATGGACATGAGAGGAGTACGGAGCTCGTGCGAAGCATTCTGGAAGAAGGTCTTCTGTTCGATATCAGACTCTTCAAGCTTAAATGCCATTTGGTTCATGACGTCGCCAAGTTCTGAAAGCTCTTTACTGACGATATGGCCTCGGGAGGGCGTGAAGTCACCCCTTGCGATCCTTCTGGCAAATCTCGAGAGCTTCTGTGTGGAGAAGATGAGAGGGTACGTCATCATCATACTCAAGATGCCCGCGATAAGGATGGCAAGGAGTGCAGCCTGGATGAGCGCAAGAGTCATTGCCGCCATGAATGAATAGTATGAGCTTGAGTTAACGTAAACGCAGAGATAGTAATCGTCGAGATTGATCTCTTCTTTTGCTGTCTCAGGATCGATCTCAACCGAATCCTCGTCAGAGATCTTCGGAGCATAGACGAACTGCATGGATCTGTAGTAGATGATGCTTCCGTCGATATCGATCGTGCGGGTCTTGTTTAGTTCCAGATAACCCTCTTCCTCGATAACGTTGCCTACTACGTTTGAGGCAATGTTGGCATATGAAGCTGAATATTGGGCAGTAGGCCATAGAAGGATGTAGTTGCCGGTCTCTTTATCGAGCGTGTAGAGCGCGATGGTTGCCTGGTTTGAAAGGTCGGCAGATGAGACGATGGAATCAACGAGGATAGCGCGGATGTTTTCTTCAGTCTTTTCGTCGGATGCGCTTATCTGCGAGCTGAATGCGTTAGCGAACTCCTGAGTGGAGTTAACGGCCGCATCAAGACGGGAGTTACACTCATTGGCGATGTAATTCTTAACGATGGACTGGATATAGAAATTGATAATAAAGACAACCAGAATAATTATCACGATCTCAACCGCGTAAAAGTGCAGAGAGATCGGTATTCTGATTGCCGCTTTATTTCTTGAAGGTTTCTTTGTTTTTAACCGTGGCTGATCCGGTTTGTCAGTCATTAATCCTGAATATCTCCGTCGTCTTCTTCGTCATCCGTATCTTCGTCTGTTCTGTTGACAAGTCTGAAGCCGTAACCCCAGATAGTAGATATTTTAGCATCAGATTTGCTGATTTTCTTCCTTAGTCTTTTAACAGTGTCATCGGCGACTCTTGTCTCGACCTGAGTCTCATAACCCCAGATCTTGTCTAAGAGTTCTGCTCTGGATACGGCTCTGTCCCTGTTGGAGATGAGGTAGGTCAGAAGCTGATATTCATTAGGTGTGAGGGGAAGGGGCTTGCCCTTCATGGTTGTTTCTTTTGTCTTTCTGTTGATGATGATGTCCGCGAATTCGTAAACTGCATCGTTGTCAGGCTTATCGCCGGTCTTTCCGGTGATTTCTTCCTGTCTCTTCAAAACAGATTTAACTTTTGATACGAGCTTAACAGGGGAGAACGGCTTTGTGAAATAGTCGTCGCTGCCCATGTCGAGGCCCTGGATATAGTCAGCATCACTGTCTTTTGCAGTGAGCATAATGATCGGAACATTTGATGTCTTGCGGATCTCTTTAAGGATAAAGAAGCCGTCATGACCGGGCATCATGACATCGAGAATGATAAGATCTGCAGGTGAATTGGAGAATACTTCGAAAAGCTTGTCTCCTGTAGGAAATCCCGTTACGTGAAAGCCTTCTCTTTCAAGGAATGTCTTAAGTAGATTTCTAATGTTATCGTCGTCGTCTGCAATATAGATAAGTTTGTTCATCAGTTACTCCATTAATGTTTTTTAAAAGTACAAGCATATTCTAACTGAAAATGATTTTCTGTTCATTTGAAAATGGTGCAAATGTGTGGAATTAGTTTCAAATTAAAATCATTTGTGGTTAAATAACTTATCTAGATGACACCTAAAGGAGATAATATGCCTACAGTATTAGTTACAGGCGGTAACGGATATATCGGATCACACACCGTTATCTCATTGCATGAGAACGGCTATGATGTGGTTATCGCCGACAATCTTTCCAACAGCAAGATGGAAGTCCAGAACCGTTTGGAAAAGATCACGGGCAAGAGATTTAAGTTCTACAACGTTGACTGTTGTGACATTAACGCACTTCGAAAAGTTTTCGAAGAGAACAAGATAGACAGCATTATCCATTTCGCAGGCCTTAAAGCAGTTGGCGAATCTGTGCAGATCCCGCTCGATTATTATTCAAACAACATCGACAGCATGATCAATGTATGCCGCCTGATGTCAGAGTTTGGTGTTGATAAGCTAGTGTTCAGCTCATCAGCTACCGTTTACGGAATGAGCGAAGATGTTCCTTTTACGGAGGAAAGCCCCTTGGGCGTCTGCACAAATCCTTACGGATGGACCAAGTGGATGCTCGAACAGGTATTAAGAGATTATGCTGCCGCTAATCCGGGAAAGAAGATCTGCCTCTTAAGATATTTCAATCCTGTCGGAGCTCACGAGAGCGGACTTATCGGCGAAGATCCCAGAGGAATTCCTAATAATCTTTTCCCTTATATTTCGAAGGTTGCAGGCGGCACATTGGAGTGCCTTACGATCTTCGGAGACGATTACGACACACCTGACGGAACATGTCTTCGTGATTATATACATGTCGTTGACCTTGCAAAAGGACACGTTAAAGCGATAGAATTCCTCGGTAAAACGAATGATTCTGTCTCAGTGTTTAATCTCGGTACAGGCAAAGGCACGTCTGTAATCGAAGCGGTTAAAGCTTTTGAGAAAGCATGCGGACATGAGATCAATCATAAGATCGGCCCGAGAAGAGCAGGCGATATTGCTATATGCTATGCTTCGACAAAGAAGGCTGAAGAAGTGCTCGGCTTTAAGGCTGAGTACGGCATCGAAGAGATGTGTTCATCCTGCTGGAAGTGGCAGACGATGAACCCTGAAGGTCTTAAAGATTGAAAATAAAGTTAGGACGGAGAATTAATGTCTTATAACGATAATAACAAAAGAGGATTACCTGATCCTAATCCGAAGCCTGAAGTTCCTTCCGAGGAGCTTAAACAGGACTTAACGACTGTCTATCACGCCGTTTCTGAGAAGGATATTCAGGGTTACAACGACGATAAAGTCTCTGACAATGACGAGGCTTATCAGTACGGTTTCTCCCAAAAGTCCTCCAAGGCTTCGAAAAAATCAGGCAACAAGAATGTACGCCTCAGGATACTTTTGGGTGCACTTGCCGGTCTTCTCGGCATCGTGCTCGGTGTCTTTTTCTTCGGTTTGTGGTACAAAGAGTACCTTTTGAACCAGATCACTTATGAGACAACGGCACCGGATGCGGTCATTACCATCGTGGACGAACTCGGCAGTACAGTCCCTTTGAGCGATGTAACTGAGACCACCCAGTTTGAAGTAATCCAGGATGAGCCCGTCAAGAACTTCCTTCTTATCGGTATCGACAGCCGATCCAAGAACTACAGCTCTGACGGTAAGGGTGACCGCTCTGACATCACGATGGTCATGTCTATCGACTCTAAGAACGGCACCATCAAGCTCATTTCAATCCCCAGAGATACATATGCATATTTCCCGGGCTACTCAAACCCTCATAAGATCAATGCAGCGATGTCTTACGGCGGTGCTGAGCTCCTGCAGGCAACAGTCGAGAACTGTCTGAGGATCAAGATCGACGGTTATGCTTACGTTAACTTCAGTCACATGGCGCAGATCATAGACGCTGTCGGCGGCGTTTACGTCAACATGACGGCAGGAGAGAAGGATATCGCCAATAACTACATCAAAGAGATGAATTCCAACGCTGCCCTTATCAGCAGCACCGGCTCAGGCACCTGGCTCAACGGTATTCAGGCAGTTGCTTATGCCAGGATCAGATATATCGGTAACGGCGAGTACGAGAGACAGGAGCGTCAGGTAGAAGTCTTAAGAAGCCTCTTGAACCAGTACATGGGTCTCTCCGCTACAAATAAGCTTGCTTGCCTTGATGATATTCTCAGCGCGGTAGTTACCAATATTTCAAAGGAAGATATCGAGCACTACGCTCTGGATTTCCTGCCTTCGCTTCAGAATGCCGAGATCATGTATCTCCAGCTCGCGATCGAAGGCTGCTACAATTCGGGCATGTACGGCGACGAGTGGAGCATCAGGGCTAACTGGAACGCTTATGTTCCTTACGTCCAGCTTTTCTTCTATGGTACGACCACTGAATTTGATGAGGTCAAAGTGCCGTCCCACGCTCCTTCTCTGGATAGCTGCAGGACAGATATTCCGCTTGATCAGCTGGTCCACTAGCGCTTTTTGACTTTTTTTGATTTTCGTATTGACACACTCGAAAATAAGAATTATATTTTGTTGTGGTTAGCACTTAGGGTTATAGAGTGCTAACCATAATTTCATTGTATTGGAGGTCTTTTTTATGACAATTAAGCCCTTAGCAGATAAGGTGGTAGTAAAGAAACTTCAGGCTGAAGAGACAACAAAGAGCGGCATTATCTTGTCATCCGGTGCTCAGCAGAAGCCTCAGATCGCAGAGATCATCGCAGTTGGTCCCGGCGGAATCGTAGACGGCAATGAGATCAAGATGGAAGTTAAGGTCGGCGAGAAGGTAATCATCCGTGATTATGCCGGCACAAACGTTAAGCTCGACGGTGAAGAGTACATCATCGTTCGTCAGGACGACATCGCTGCTATCGTTGAAGATTGATTATAAATTTGGAGGCGAATATATATGGCAAAAGACATTAAGTACGCTGAGGACGCAAGAAAGTCCTTAGAAGCAGGCGTAAATAAGGTAGCCGACACAGTTAAGGTTACTTTGGGACCTAAGGGAAGAAACGTTGTTCTCGACAAGAAGTACGGCGCCCCCCTCATCACAAACGACGGCGTTACGATCGCAAAAGAGATCGAACTTGAAGACCGTTACGAGAATGCAGGCGCACAGCTCGTCAAGGAAGTCGCATCCAAGACAAACGACGTAGCAGGCGACGGTACAACAACAGCTACGCTCCTGGCTCAGGCAATCATCCGTGAAGGCATGAAGAACGTTGCTGCAGGCGCTAACCCGATCATCTTGAGAAAGGGTATCTCCAAGGCCGTTGATACAGCAGTTACAGAGATCTTAAGCAAGGCTAAGCAGGTTGACGGTTCCAAGGATATCGCACGTGTTGCCGCTATCTCTGCAGGTGACGAAGAAGTCGGCAAGATGATCGCTGAAGCAATGGAAAAGGTTACAGCTGACGGCGTCATCACAGTCGAAGAGAGCAAGTCAATGCTCACAGAGCTCTCCGTTGTTGAAGGTATGCAGTTTGACAGAGGTTATATCTCTCCTTATATGGCAACTGACACAGACAAGATGGAGACTGTTTTCGATGAGCCTTATATCCTCATCACAGATAAGAAGATCTCCAACATTCAGGA
Source organism: Saccharofermentans sp. (assembly GCA_016292215.1). Lineage (GTDB taxonomy): Bacteria > Bacillota > Clostridia > Saccharofermentanales > Saccharofermentanaceae > Saccharofermentans. The sequence continues at coordinate 46,673 of JAEFBB010000003.1, forward strand.
TCTTCTTCCTGTCATCGAGCCTCTCGCACAGTCCGGCAAGCAGCTCGTAATCATCGCAGAAGACATCGAAGGTGATGCTCTCGCAACACTTATCGTTAACAAGCTCAGAGGCGTATTCACATGCGTCGGCGTTAAGGCTCCGGGCTTCGGCGACAGAAGAAAGGCTATGCTCGAAGATATCGCTATCCTCACAGGCGGCCAGGTAATCACATCTGACCTTGGCCTCGAGCTCAAGGACACAACTCTTGACCAGCTTGGTCACGCTCACCAGGTCAAGGTAAACAAGGACAACACGATCATCGTTGACGGTGAGGGTGAAGAGGGCGCAGTTAAGTCCCGTGTAGCCCAGATCAAGGCTCAGATCGAAGAGACCAAGTCTGACTATGACAGAGAAAAGCTTCAGGAACGTCTTGCCAAGCTCTCCGGCGGCGTAGCCGTTATCAAGGTCGGCGCTGCCACAGAGACAGAGATGAAGGAAAGAAAGCTCCGTATCGAGGACGCTCTCGCTGCAACAAGAGCTGCAGTTGAAGAGGGTATCGTTCCCGGCGGCGGAACAGCTTATATCAACGCACTTCCTGCTATCGCTAAGCTTTTGGATGAGACAGAAGGCGACGTTAAGACAGGTGTTAAGATCGTTCTGAGAGCTCTCGAAGAGCCCATCCGCCAGATCGCTGCAAACGCAGGCCTCGACGGCAGCGTTATCTGCGAGAAGATCAAGAATTCTGCAGCAGGCACTGGCTACGATGCTCTTAACGACCAGTATGTCGACATGTTCGAAGCCGGAATCGTTGATCCTGCAAAGGTTACACGTTCTGCTCTCCAGAATGCTGCATCCGTATCTTCAACACTCCTCACAACTGAAGCAGTTGTCACGGATATTCCTGAGAAGGAAGCTCCTGCAATGCCTCAGCAGCCGATGTATTAAATTGTTCGCAAACTGATTTTTCGCAACGGGTCCGCGCTTCGCTTGTGCAGAATGTTGCGAAATAATCAATTTGCTCACTTATCGAAGAGAGAACTTAAAGAACCGTTTCTTAGGAAGCGGTTCTTTTTTGTCTTTATGTTTTGCGCTTTTTCGTCTTACGCTGCTCGTTATGCGCGGGGCCCCCACTTTTTGTGTGACAAAGACAGTCATAATACCTTCAAGATTTCATACAAGGTCTAATACAGAAACGACAAAATGCTGCAAGGAATCGTCAAAACCCGTGAAAAAAGCATACAATTACCTCTGAAATTGCGACAAAATACCCCCTATGAAATTATGGTTCTGAACCCCTGTTTTATTCCGCCCATATTAAGCCCCTTTGTGATAGAATAAACACTGTTCGAGGTGAATCATGCTACAAGACAGTTTTATTGAATCCTTAACCGTACGTAAGAATGGCGCTAAAGGCATCGTTTTCATAGTCTCATCGATACTTTTATGCCTGGTACTCATAGTTCTCATAATGTTTATCCCGTTCCTTTTCTGGGGCGCTGCCGTTTGGCCGATCACGTCTTTTATATCGGTCGCTCTGGCTTTCGGTCTTTACAAGCTCTTAAAGCGCCAGCATAAGGAATATGAGCTTGAGATATCTAATGATTTCTTTGAGTGCGCCGTCATATCCGGTAAAGATAAGCGTGATGAGCTTGTCAGCTTCTCTATTAAGGAATGCGAATACATTGGTCCTGTAACGTCTGACAGATTCAGCTCTGACAGGAGTAAAGCCAATTTCCTCGTAAGACTTACCGAGCTCATGGATTTCCCGATCGAGGACAAGTACTGGTATTGCTGCTTTACGCAGGACGGATATAAATTCGTTGTTGTTTTTGTTTTCAAGCCTGAGATGTATAAGGTCTTCAGAAGATATAATCCGAGAGCTACCAAGCCTATGCCTATGCCGATAATCAAGGAAGACAAGGCTGAAAAGGACGAGGCAGAAGACGATGAGTGATCCCGGAAAATATACTGATGTCGAAGTCTATTGCAAGGCAACGGAGTGCGGCATCGGAGATAAGCTTTATTGTTCTTCGCTGATTGGAGATCTTCAGGAAGCTGCCGAGAGGAGCTCTAATTCCGTCGGCTATGGCACTGATTTCCTTAAAGAACACGAGATTTGCTGGATCATCCTTAAGATGAGGCTTCATTTTACCGAGCTTCCTTCATGGCATGACACTTTCCACATCAGAACATGGTCTACAGAGCTCAATAAGTTCTATTATGGCCGTGATTTTGAGATCTACAGCAAAGACGGCAGACTGATCGGCCAGGCGACATCTACGTGGATCCTTGCCGACTGGAACACGCACAGACCTGTCATTGCCAATAAGCGCCCTGAGCTTCCGCCGCCGGTCATTCAGGACCCGAGGCTTGTTTTCGGTGAGAATTGCCCTAAGATCAAATTCCCTGACAGAAATGACATAGCAGGGGATACGGATAAGCCTGTTATCGTCAAATATGCAGACTATAACGAACTCGACCGCAACAGGCACGTAAATAACTCAAGGTATACTGCCTGGGCGTATGACGCTCTTTTCAAGAATGGTTATGACGTTTCGCTGATCGAAGACCTTGTGATCAATTACATTTGCGAGGTCAAGGCAGGGGAGAAGGTAGAGCTTTTTATCTTCAATAACGACGGTAAAGTCACGGTTTTCGGATATAAGAACATCGATACCAAGGTATTTGCCGTAGAATTTGCCTTAAAACAGGCCTGATACTGCCGCTCTTTTTGACTAATTCATATTTTTTTGTTTTTCTTACTTTGTTATAATAAAGGATGTATCTACATGCTTGGAGGTAACAATGATTGAGATTAACAATCTGGTGAAGAGATACGGCGACAAAAAAGCCGTCAACGGTATCTCGTTCACTGTCAATGACGACGAGATCCTCGGCTTCCTGGGTCCCAACGGCGCCGGTAAGACCACCACAATGAATATCATCACGGGATACATTTCTTCTACATCGGGTACCGTTAAGGTTAACGGACACGATATTCTTGAAGAGCCTGAGCTCGCTAAGAAGGAGATCGGTTATCTCCCGGAGAATCCGCCGCTTTATTACGATATGACGGTACGTGAGTACCTTAATTACATTTGCGACCTAAAGGGTGTTGCCAAGGAGAGACGTAAGAATCAGCTCGACAGGATCCTTGCCATGGTCAAGATCGATGATGTGTACGACAGGTTGATCGGCAATCTCTCCAAGGGTTACAAGCAGCGTGTAGGTATTGCCCAGGCAATGGTCGGCAATCCGCCTATCCTTATCCTTGATGAGCCTACCGTAGGTCTCGATCCGAACCAGATCATCGAGATAAGAAAACTCATCAAGTCTCTTTCGAAGTCTCATTCGATCATTATCAGCTCTCACATTCTTTCTGAGATCCAGGAGATCGCAGACAGAGTAGTTATCATCAACAGGGGCAAGGTCGCTGCCATCGATACTATCGGCGATCTTTCCAAGAGACTTTCCGGTCAGACTAAGCTTCTTATGGTCTTCAAGGGACCTGTTAAGGATTGCGCAAACGCTGTCCGCCAGATCCCCGGTGTAGCTTCGGCTGTCCCGAGACTTTCCGATAAAATGGTCAGCGAGCTTGAGATCAGCATCGTTACTGACGATTCTTACAAGGTAAGGACTGCATTGTTCTTCATGATGGCCCAGAAGGGATGGCCTGTCCTTGAGCTGCGTTCAATGGATCCTTCTCTTGAGGAAGTCTTCCTCAATATTACTTCCGGTAAGCGTGGAGGAAAGAAATAATGTTAGCGATATTCAAGAGGGAGTTTTTATCCTACTTCAGATCTCCCGTAGGTTATGTGGCAATTGCCATTTTCTCATTCCTTGCCGGTTTTATCTTTTATTCCCAGTACAGTGAAGGCGCGGTCAATATCGGCAGCGAAGTAATCTCTTTGAGGACATTCTTCGTCATTATCGTACCGATCATCACAATGGGCCTTTTCGCAGAGGACAAGAAAAGGGGAACGGACATTCTTTATTACACGACTCCGGTCAGCCTTTTCTCTGTCGTAGCAGGAAAGGTGCTTGCGTCTTTTGCGCTTTACGTTGTTATGTTTATCAACGTTATCATCCACATCATCGTTACACTAGCTTCCGGCGGTGTTTTCGGTGTCGGTGCTGTAGGAACGATAGTTGTTTTCTTCTTCATGGCGTTCATGTTCATCACGATGGGCTTGTTTGCTTCGGCTATAACTGACAGCCAGATCGTCTCCGCTATCGTCTCATTCATCTTTATTCTCATCACACAGATTATTTCCGTTATCGGCGATTATCTGGGAACGGCAGCTACTTCTTTAGTAGCTATGATCAATCCCGGTTCTGAGACTGCTTCTTCGTTCGGAGAAGGTGTCAGAAGCTTCATCTCCTGGCTTGATCCCTTTGCAAAGACACAAGATTTCCGTCTCGGAATTTTTTCCGTGTCGGCATTATTCTTCCTGCTTTCTATCGGAATCCTTTTCATGTACATGACTTACAGGGTTCTTGATAAGAAACGCTGGAGCCAGGCGTGACGGAGGTTTGAGGATTGCATATGAGTAAAGAATTCATTAAAGACAATACACAGAATGACACTAGATCTGATAAGCTCAAGCTTTATTCCATCGGCTCGGTTGTATTGCTTGCGCTTATCATTCTCTTGGTAAACTTCCTTTTCGATAAGATCTTCGGAAAGGCTCTTACTTTTGATTTCTCTGATACCGCACAGAACTCTATCTCGCAGGAATCTATCGATTATCTGAATTCTCTTCCTGATGGCACTAATATCAGAGTAATCGGTTTGTTCAACCGTCCCGATAACGTCTCTAACACCAAGTATCAGTACATCGTTCCGCTTTTGGACGACTATGTGAAGGAATCAGACGGCAAGGTTACGGTAGAATACATCGATCCTAATGAGCATCCGTCTATAATCCAGGAGCTTGATCCCACTAATTCTTTCGATCTTGCTTCGAACAGCGAAAACTTCGTTGTTTCTTACAACGGCAAGATCAGGATAATTGCTCCTATCGATTGCTATTCATACGATCAGAACTATTATTTCCAGACTGGCAATTATATGATCACCGGAAATAACGCCGAATACACTTTCACAAATACAATGTATTCGCTTACTCAAGGTTACTCAGGTAAGGCATATATCGTTACCGGCCTTAAGGAAGAGGGCAACACATCCATCAAACTCGTTCTTGACGGCATGTCTGTCGAGGCAGCTGAACTTCAGTCTTCTGATGCTTTTGCCATCCCGGATGACTGTGATCTGCTTATCCTTAACGGTCCTAACACCGATATAACGGAGAAAATGTATGTTGCAATGACTGATTACATCAGCAAGGGCGGAAAGATGCTGGTTGCCGTTGATTACAGTCAGAATAATGTTACCGAGAAATACGACAGATTAAATCAGCTGCTTAACCAGATGAACGTTAATGCTGATCCGCTTTTCATTTATGAGACAGATCCTGGTTATCAGCGCAACGGTTATGCAAGTGATTCCAATGTAACTGTAGCTAATGCTTTTGCAAGCTATTCATCTGATTATGCTCTGCATTGTTCCAACGGAAGATCTATAAGTGAGCTCAGTTCCACTAATTCCGCTATCACTGTTATACCTGCTCTTATGACAAGTAGTACCGCGTATGCACTTAAACTTGACCAGACAGGCAACCCTATAGACGACGGTATCTATAATTCCGGCACACATTTTGTCGCTGTTTATTCCGGCAATGAGAGCAGCGGCGCCGAGATGTTCGTTTTCGGTACGCTTAATTTCACGTCAGATGCTTACATTTCCGCTTATGGTACGAATGACTCTAATGTCGAGTTCACGAGATCTTGCATAAGGGATCTGCTTAACTCCACAGGCAATCCGACATTGGGCATCGCAACAAAGACTGTCGACAATTTCAATATTGATACCACAAAGGCTACGACAACATCATCAACGCTTGTCCTCATCATTTTCATGATGGTTATTCCGATCCTGATGATCGGCGTAGCAGTAGTTGTTTATACAAAGAGGAAGAATCTCTGATATGAAGTCAGTCAAGAATCTCCTTGCTCCGTTCATAATACTGGTCGCGCTGATAATCGGCGTGGTCATCTATTATGCTGTAACGAATGCAGGGAAGAACAAGCCTGAAGAGACTTCCTCGGGTGTTATGAGCATAGTTTATGTGAGCCCTTCTGAGCTCTCATCTATTTCTGTTTTTGACAAAGAAACTCAGCACACATCTGTAGTAAAGAGCTTTACGTCCGGCGGTTCTATCACTTATGAGTATCAGGGTGATGATGCTGTTCCCGGTGAATCTTATTCCCAGATGGGTCTTACGAGCTATGTTGAATCTCTTACGGCATTTTCCTGCTACGCGAAAGTTTCTTCCGGCGGAAATTTTGCTGAATATGGTCTTGATAACCCCAGATTTACTGTCACGATCAATTCGCTGAACGGTACTGTAACTACTGTCTATATTGGCAATAAGTCGCCTGACGGACAGTATTGCTACGTTTATGTTGCCGGAACATCAGACATCTATACGGTTTCTTCGATCAAGTACGCACAGGCCGAGAAGACCGCTATTAATTTCCTTGAGACAAAGGCACTGAATATTGCTTATACAGATCTCGATACTGTCCATTTCGACAGGAAGACTGACGGCCTTTCTCTTGATACCAGGGTTTCCGTGACTTCATCGGGATACCCTCAATTTGAGGTCTATAAGCCTTATAAGCATATGGCAAGCGGATATTTCGCGACCATGGTAGACAGGATCGCAAGCCTTGAGATCAGTGAATATATCGCTATCGATCAGCAGGAGCTTTCCAAGTACGGACTTGACGATCCTACGTTCCACTTTATCCTTGCCATGAAGGACGGTCAGAAGACAGAGCTTTTCTTAAGCCAGAAGATAAGCGGATTCTATTACGGTTATCTGTCCGGAATGGATGAGTATTTTATGCTCTCCGAATATCAGCTGTCCGGTCTTGAACTCCAGGAACTCGTGCTCATTGAACCCTATGTCTGCTATTACTACGCTACCGATCTTTCTTCGATCACTTTCTATAACGAAGATCAGTCGTTCAATATCAGTCTTGAAGTGCCATGGGGTGAGAGCCTGATATCTGATAAGTCTACGGTTACAGTCGACGGACGTAACGCCAAGATTTCTGATTCCTACGGCAGATATTACTGTTCGATCCTTTATGAGAGCATTGCCTGCATTAATATCGGCGGTGTAGAGCTTAACGCTGATGTTAATACATCCGTAGAACCTGTGATCCGAATCGAGTTTATCGATAACAATTACAGCATAACCACGTATTCGTTCTACACAAGAAACGATGATTCGTATTATGTGTTTATGGATGGCGAGTATACAGGGTTCTACATTTATTCAAGTGAGATCTTCAATAACGGAGGTTCTGACACATACAGCTACGGATGCTGGAGCGCATACGAACTTCTGAATGAAGCTATAGCTAAAAATATTAACGGCATTTACGATCTGCCGGGTTAAAAGATTATGAGTATGGAAAACAAAGACAAGACAAAAGCGAAAAAGCCGGTAAAAAAATCACCGGAACCTGTAAAGGAGAGAGCTATCTCTCAGGATGCTATACGAAAAGGGTTAACGATTGCCGTTACCATTTTTGGTGCGCTCCTAATTGTCAGCATCGTTATGATATTTGTGGTATCCAAGAAGATCGATTCGATGTCGGGTGCTGATGCCCAGATCAAGCTCTCTGCGCAGGGCGGTTTTACTTGCGAATATTCTGAAGCTCAGAAGCTCTATCCTTTTGGTGACGGCGTCGTAAAAGTCACGTCTGACAGAATCGCTTACCTTACTCTTTCAGGTACTGAAGTATTCTCACAGACTGTTTCCTATCAGAATCCCCAGTGCGTCACATTCGGTGAATATGTAGCCGTTTTTGACCGCGACGGATATAACTTTACGGTTCTTGACCAGTACGGCATATGGTACAGCAAGCCTACGGCAAATCCGGTTAAGTCGGTTCAGATGTCATCAGACGGATTCATCGCAGTAATCTGCGGAAGCAGCGAGTCATTTGGTGAAGTCGGATTATATGATAAGGACGGTAATGAACTTGCAGTCTGGACTTCTTACAACTCGGGTTTTCCTATCTGCTGCGCATTTAATGCCAATTCCTCGCTTCTTGCCGTATCTACCATCAACACGAGCGGCGCCGTAATCGTGCCTTATGTACGTGTTTTCGCGATCAACAAGTCAGACAAGGGTTATGAAGTAACCGATCATGCTGTTTATACGACTGACGATAATGTCATCTTTGCTTCGGTCTGCTATGTGGGCGACAAGCTTTGCTGCTTCACGTCCAATGCGCTCTATGAAGTGCGCGATAACACGCTTACACAGATGAATTTTGATTTCTCGGCCATCGGATATGTTAAGAAGGTTGGCAACAATCTGTTCGTTACTTACGCTGACGGTATCAGCCAGCTTAATAAGCTTGCCATAATAAATCAGAATGACAGCGTAATCTATAACTATAGTATCGGTTCGAACATCGTCTGCGTTGCGCAGACTGAGAAGCTCTATGCGATCAGCGTCGACCGAAGAGTATTCATCTATAACACATCTGGTAATATTACCGCTGATTACTCAGTTGATGAAGATATTATCAGAATGAACTTTATCTCAGGCGACAAGCTCTGCGTTGTTTCTACAGGCGGAGTTCACACGATCAATTAAGGGTATCTTATGGAAACCGAAGTCAAGCTGGGTTTTAAGGATAAAGAGAGTCTTTATAAAGTTGCTTTGTCAGAAAATTTCAGAAAACTCTGTCCTGACAATTCCGGTTTTCGTGAGCCTGTTTTGCTCGAAAACACATATCTCGACACAGATGATCTTGCCATTACAAACCGCGGCGGAGCAATAAGAATAAGGCATTATAAGGGAGCTTCCAAAGACTCTTATGAATTTACCGTAAAGTTCGGCGGAGGCACCTCCAAAGGCCTTCACAGACGCTTTGAGTGGAATGTAAAGAGTAATAGCGGTGAGTTTTCTATTGAATCTTTCAGAATTGCTGCAACGGGCGGAAATGATCCTTACGATCTTTTGAATGAAGTCTTTAAGGACATTACTGACGATGATCTTAAAATCGCTTGCTTTAATTCTTTCAACAGAACGGTTTATGAATTGAGATATAACAACAGCAGTATAGAAGCCTGCTTTGACAACGGTGTGATCAGAAATTCTGACGGCACTAAGACTGATGAGATCTGTGAGCTTGAGTTAGAGCTCATAAAAGGCGATATTAATGATCTTGATGAAGTAACTTCAATTCTTACCGATGGCAATGATTGCGCTCCGCTTGATATGACTAAATACATCAGAACTTTAAATATGGCATTGGGTGATAGGAAGGGTGAATCGAATGAAGAGTAATGTTTACGACTGCATCATTATTGGAGGAGGTGCTGCAGGCCTTTACTGTGCAGCTAATCTTTCGAGGATCGTGTTTAACGGTAAGAGGGTCCTGGTGCTTGAAGGCGGAAACAGAGTCGGCCGTAAGCTTGCTCTGACAGGCAGCGGCAGATGCAATCTGTCTAATACCGAGATCGATCCTACAAAGTACAATACGGATGACCAGATCAAGCTTGAATCGTGTCTTTCACGATACGGCTGCACGGAGACGTCTTATTACTTTGAGAATATGCTTGGAGTCGTTCTTGAGCAAAAGGGTACACTTCTTTATCCTTCGACGCTGAAGAGCTCAACTGTAGTAGATGCATTGAGATTTTACTTAGCTGACAACAATATAGAGACTGAGTCCGGCGTACACGTAGAATCTGTTGAGAGAACGAGTTCCGTATATGAGATCAAGACTGATTCGGATAAGTCTTATATGGCTAAGAACATTGTTGTCGCAACAGGCGGCATCACATATCCTGTCACGGGATCTACCGGTGATGTCGTTAAGATATTAAAGAGCATCACTGACGAATCATTCTTCGTACCTTTTAAGCCCGCGCTTACTTCACTTTCATCTGACATATCAGGCATCAAGGGACTTGCGGGAATCCGCTGCAGGGGCGATATAAAGATCGTAGACAGCAAAGGCACCATCAAAGCCCAGTCTGAAGGCGAGATCCTTTTTACAAAGGAGGGCGGCATCTCGGGAATCTGTGTTATGGACGTATCTGATGCTGTCGTAAGGCTTATTGATGACGGTGAAGAAGACGTAAAAGCTGTGCTTAATCTTACCGGCAAGCCGGCAGGTGAGATCCTTCAGATGATCTATATCAGAAGACAGATGTATGCGCACAGGACTTGTTCTGATGCGCTCTCCGGTATGCTCTTAAGGAACATCACCGATTTTGTAATGAAGCACATGGGCTTAAAGAGCGACAAGATGACTTTAAGAGAGCTCGATGACAGCAGGCTTTGCGAATTAACCAATCTCTTATGTGCTTTCCCGATCCCTGTTAAGGGATATGGAGCAGAAGACAAGGCACAGGTGTCTTCGGGAGGCTTTAAGCTCTCCAAGCTTGACGATAATATGCAGGTAAAAGGTTGTCACGGCCTCTATATAATCGGAGAATCCGTCAACGTTAACGGTATATGCGGCGGATATAATCTCCAGTGGGCCTGGACTTCAGCAGCCCTCGCGGCAGAAAGCATTTCGCAGGATGTTTGAGATAAAGGTAAAACCTGAAGTCTTTAATGACAAAGCCGCTTCCAAACTTCCTGATTCGGTGATCATAGTAAGAGAGATCAGGAAGACTGGAAATAAGGCCATGAGACAGGGCCTTAAAAGGCTTGAAGACGGCTCTCACATTCTTGATATCTCAAAAAAATTCATCGATGCCAGGCACGGTAAAGTCACTGTAAATTACAGATTCGATTTCATTACTCCCGGGCAGAAAGATACACGTGACGAAGAGATAAATTCGAGAGCCCTGCCTTATGCTGACAGCTTCGAAAACACAGAGAACTTTAAGCGTCCTGTTGTTGTAGGAGCGGGCCCGGCAGGACTTTATGCTGCACTGATACTTGCAAAATACGGACTTCGTCCCATAGTACTTGAGCGCGGCCCCGAGATGAGCCAAAGAGTCAAAGATACTGAAGCTTTTAAAGTAGGAAAAGGAGCAATTAAATCCAATTCCAATATCCAGTTTGGTGAAGGCGGAGCAGGCACGTTCTCTGACGGCAAGCTCTATTCAGGCATAAGCTCAGGACTCAAGGAATATGTCTTAAGCTCAATGATCGCGCACGGGGCTCCGTCTGATATCCTCTATGATGCTCATCCACATATCGGTACAGACAGATTAAGGAAGGTCGTTACAGGTGTCAGAGAAGACATAATTGCTTTAGGCGGTGAAGTCAGATTCAATACCACATTCATGGGTTATAAGGCTGACAAAGGCGTTCTTAAGAGCATAACATGCGAAAGTGAAGAGGGAACTTATGAGATTTCCTGCGACAATCTGATCCTGGCGATCGGTCATTCAAGCAGAGATACCTTCAGAGCGCTTAACCGTTTAGGAATCGAAATGCAGTCTAAACCTTTTGCTGTCGGCGTCAGGATAGAGCATTTAAGATCAGATATTGATACGGCTCAATTCGGTTTTGATTCCGATTATTCTACTGATGTCACAGCATCAATTTATAAGCTCTCCTGTGACACCAAGACTGGGCGTAAACTCTACACATTCTGCATGTGCCCGGGCGGCGAAGTGGTTGCCGCGCAGTCTGATAACCAAAGCGTCTGCACCAACGGAATGAGTTTAAGAGCCCGCAATAACAGTAATTCCAACAGCGCGATCCTCGTGCCCGTAGACAGCAAAGATTATGGCGGAGGTGTTCTTGACGGCATCAGTTTCCAGGAAGAACTTGAGCATCGCGCATTTTTGGCAGGCGGAAGCACAGGAAAAGCTCCTGCCGTAAGATACGGGGATCTGATCGAAAACAAGACAACAGATGGATTCGGTAAGGTAAAGCCTTCATACATGCCCGGTGTTACTTGTGCTGATCTTAAGGAAGTGCTTCCGGATGAGATATTAGAGACCATCAAGGACGGCGTGAGCCTTATGGGCAGGAAGATCAAAGGGTTCGACGATCCCGATGCGGTGCTTACCGCGGTAGAGGCCAGAAGCTCGTCGCCCGTAAGGATTGTAAGAGATCCCGAGACGTTTCAGAGCGCTTCTGTTAAAGGCATTTTCCCGTGCGGTGAGGGCGCAGGATATGCAGGCGGCATTATGTCTTCTGCGATTGACGGTATAAAATGTGCCAATAAACTTGCCGTTTCTTTGCCGGAATGTTCGAAAATACAATAATCAATGTAGTTTTATAGATATTAGCGTTAAAATCAGAAGCATAATTGCAGGAGGTATCTAGTTATGAATCAGGAAAAGAATACGGCTGTTGTTACAGTATTGGGAAGAGACCGCGTAGGTATTATTGCTGACGTCTCACGCCTTCTTGCAGATTACGGTATCAATATCAATGATATTTCGCAGACTATCTTAGACGACATCTTCACGATGGTAATGATGGTAGATCTTAAGGATCTCGTTATTGAGGAGTCTGATATCTCAGATAAATTAAGCGAACTTGGAAAAAAGCTCGGCGTGCAGATCACGATCCAGCACACAGGCCTTTTCAACGCAATGCACACCATCTGATAAGCATAAAAAGAGGTTATTATGATCAACGAACATGAGATTATAGAGACGATGCAGATGTTTAACAGCCAGCATCTGGATATCCGTACGATCACGATGGGTATCTCTCTTATGGATTGTGCCGCTCCGACTGTCGAAGAATCCTGCAACAGGATATACGACAAGATCTGCAGATATGCAGGAAAGCTCGTAGAGACAGGCGAATTAATCAGCAAGAAATACGGTATTCCGATCATTCACAAGAGGATTTCCGTTACTCCTATTTCGATCGTTGCAGCTGCATGCGGTGCAAAGGATTACACACCTTTTGCTAAAGCTCTCGATAAGGCTGCAAGGACCTGCGGGGTTAACTTCATCGGCGGTTTTTCCGCGCTCGTCCAGAAGGGATACACAAATTCCGATAAGGTTCTTATAAATTCCATTCCTGATGCGCTCGCATCGACTGAATTCGTTTGCTCGAGCGTCAATGTTGCTTCCACAAGAACAGGTATCAACATGGATGCTGTCCGCGACATGGGAGTCATCATCAAGAAGGCTGCTGAAGCTACCAAGAATCAGGGTGCTATCGGCTGCGCTAAGCTTGTTGTTTTCGCAAATGCACCTGAAGATAATCCGTTCATGGCAGGCGCTTTCTTAGGTCCCGGCGAACCCGAGTGTGTCATTAATGTCGGTATCTCCGGCCCCGGTGTCGTTAAGCATGCGTTGGAAGGCGTTAAGGGCAAAGACCTTGGCGTTGTAGCTGAGACTATCAAGAAAGCTGCATTTAAGATCACAAGAGTAGGTGAGCTCGTAGCAAGAGAAGCCTCCGAGCGACTTAAAGTTCCTTTCGGAATCATTGACCTGTCACTTGCTCCTACACCTGCGGTAGGCGACTCCGTTGCAAGGCTTCTCGAGGAATTCGGCCTTGAGACATGCGGTACATGGGGCACGACAGCCTGCCTTGCAATGCTCAATGACGCTGTTAAGAAGGGCGGCATCATGGCATCTTCTTATGTCGGCGGTCTTTCCGGTGCATTTATTCCCGTGTCAGAAGACGAGGGAATGATCGCTGCTGCAAGATCAGGATCTTTGAAGCTCGAAAAGCTTGAGGCTATGACCTGCGTATGCTCTGTAGGTCTCGACATGATCGCTATCCCCGGCGATACGACCGCTGAGACGATCTCCGGCATCATTGCTGATGAGATGGCAGTAGGTACATTCAATAACAAGACAACGGCTGTAAGGCTTATTCCTGTTCCCGGCAAGACGGTCGGTGACAGTGTTGAATTCGGCGGACTTCTGGGTACGGCTCCTATCATGGACGTCAACCGCGCTTCCTGTGCGGACTTCATCCACAGGGGCGGCAGGATCCCGGCACCGATCCATTCAATGAGAAACTAATACAAAGAAGGTCAGCAAATGTGGTACGAAGAAGCAGTGTTCTATCAGATCTATCCTTTGGGTTTCTGTGGAGCACCCTTTGAGAATGACGGAAAACCGGAATCAAGGATCCTCAAAGTCTTAGACTGGATCCCGCATATGAAAAAACTCGGCATAAACGCCATTTATTTTTCACCTGTTTTCGAGTCTGATACACACGGCTACAACACCAGAGACTACGGACTTATTGATACGAGACTCGGCACTAACGACGACTTCAAAAAGGTCGTTGACAGGCTTCACAAAGAAGGCATAAAGGTAGTCCTGGACGGTGTGTTCAATCACGTGGGCAGAGGCTTCTGGGCTTTCAAAGACGTTCAGGAAAAACGTTGGGATTCACCTTACAAAGACTGGTTCCATCTCTCATTTGACGGCAATTCAAACTACAATGACGGCTTCTGGTATGAGGGCTGGGAAGGCAATTACGATCTCGTAAAGCTTAATCTCAGAAATCCTGCCGTGATCGATCATATCCTTGATAAGGTCAATTACTGGATAGACTTTTTCGATATCGACGGACTAAGGCTCGATGTTGCTTACTGCTTAGACCACGAATTCTTAAGAAGATTAAGAGAGTTCACTGACGGCAAGAAGAATGAATTCTTCCTTTTAGGCGAAGTCCTTCACGGTGAATACGGCAGAATGCTTAATGAGATGCATCTGCATTCGCTTACGAATTACCAGTGTTATAAGGGCATCTATTCGTCCTTTAATTCAGCCAACATGTTCGAGATCATGCATTCGCTCATGAGGCTGTTCGGACCTGAGAACTGGACTGTATGCAGGGGAGCGCATCTACTCTCATTTGCCGATAATCACGATGTAACCCGCATCGCTTCGATCTTAAACGATGAGAGCCTTCTGCCTCTTGTTTACACTCTTGTCTTCGGAATGCCCGGAATCCCATGTGTTTACTATGGTTCCGAGTGGGGCACAAAAGCCAGAAAGGAAGAAGGTGATCCTGCGCTCAGAGTCTCCTTTGATAATCCTGAATGGAATCAGCTGACTGATCATATATCAAAGCTTGCGAAGATAAAGAAGAACAGCCGCGCGCTCAATTACGGCGGCCTCCGAATCGTTGTACTTACAAATAAGCAGTGCATCTTTGAGCGCAACTCGGGTGACGAGAGGGTAATGGTCGCCATCAATATGGATTCGAACCCTTACACTGCTCACTTTGATGCAGGCTGCGGTCAGGCAAAAGAGCTTATCTCAGGCACGATCCATGACTTCGGCGGAGGCTCTGTTTTGCAGCCAAAATCTTCTGAGATATGGCTTATGGAGCGCTGAAAAGGCTAAAAACTGTAATTTCTCGTAAATTAATATTGATTTTTTCATCTTTAAGTTGCCCTTCTGTTGTATATAATGGAAGGGTATTTTCATATATTTTGAAAATGGGGAGGGTACTGTATGAATAGAATTCGTAAGTTATTGGCGTTTTTGATGGTATCTGCGATGATATTATCAGTCTGCTCTTGTGCCAGGGTAGCAAATCCTGAGATTAAGGACGAAGAAGAAAGAAACTACATCAAGCAGGAAAACCCTTATGGAGTTGATCCTGTAGTTGTTACACCTGATCCCGTAGCAACACCTGTTCCTACTGCCGGCACATATGACGGCATTGTTGACATGACAATGTTTATCGCGATGACCGGCAGGGAGAAGAACGATGGTAATGACATCCAGGAGCTCATCGCAGAGAAGACGGGTGTCAGAGTAAAAGAGACCTGGCTTACCGGCCAGATGCCTGGTGAAGCTGTTTCATCGATAATCGCTTCCGGTAAACTTCCGGATATGATCGATGGCGGCGATGCCAGTATTGATCTTTATTATAGCGGCCTTCTCGTTGCCTGGGATGATTATCTTGAGAGGTATCCTAATCTTAAGGAGTTGTATACCGCCGAGGAATGGGACCAGTTCCGCCAGAGCGACGGACACATTTACTGGGCAAACGTTTTCGGCAATCATTATAAAGAAGATACTACAACGCTTCATAATGCTCAGGCTTTCTGGATCCAGACAAGAGTCCTTGAGTGGGACGGTTATCCGAAGATCGAGACTTTGGACGAATATTTCGACCTGCTCGAAAGATATGCAGCTGCTAATCCCGAAATGCCGAACGGCGAAAAAGTAATTCCTTATACATGTCTTTGCGAAGACTGGAAGTATTATTGCCTTGAGAATGCTCCCATGTTCCTTGACGGCTATCCGGCAAATAACTGCGTCATCGTAAATGTTGACCAGGGAATGAATAATCCTAAGGTCGTCGATTACAATACTACGGATACAGCTAAATACTATTTCAAGAAATTGAATGAAGAATACAACAAGGGTATTATCGATCCCGATTTTGCTGCACAGACATACGACGAATACACTGCAAAACTCTGTACAGGCCGTGTTCTGGGCATGAACGACCAGTATTGGAATTTCGCGTATAACATTATGTATTCTTTTTCTGAATACAGAACAGATGCAAAGAATGGTATTCCATATACGCTTTCAGATATCGGATGCGAATATGTACCGCTCGGACTTACAGTCAAGAATGGAATGACACAGCAGTATCACACATACGGCGATACGCTTAATACTTATTCCGGCATTGCTGTTACAACAAGCTGTCAGGATCCTGATCTGGCGTTCAGTTTCTTAAGCGCACTTCTTGACCAGGATATTCATGATCTCCGTTTCTGGGGTATCGAAGGAGTCGATTATCTTGTCGATAGCAACGGTATGTACTACAGAACTGAAGAGATGAGAGCTAACTGGGCAAATTATGACTACCTTGCGCAACACACTTGTGAGTACTCTTATATGCCTCAATGGGAAGGAAGAAGCAAGGACGGAATCAACTACATGAAGCCGGCAGATTCGCCTGCAGAATTCCTCGAAACGCTTCCGGTATGTGTTAAGAAGTGTTTTGAAGCTTATGGGTGCGGTAACTATTGCGACTTCCTGGGATCAGAATATGTTGAACAGGGCCCGTGGTATCCTATGTGGTCATGGTCTAATAATCTTGGTACTGGAGATCCCGGTGGTAAGTCGTTTAAAGAAATGGGCGATGTTAAACATAAATATCTGCCACAGTTAGTTATGAGCACTGATTTTGAATCATCTTGGAAGAATTATATGGATGCATATAATCAGACAAATCCTCAGGAATTCCTTGATGCAGCTCAAAGAGAACTCGAGAACAGAATGACGTAAAGTTACGTTCTGACAAAAAATTAAAAAGACTCAACTGTTTCAGTTGAGTCTTTTTTATATTACGTATTTGCTGTATTTGCCGAGCAGTTTTTTGATCAGCACTACAAACAACAGGCTTATCAATAGAGCTATGGCTGAGTTGACCGGGAATATGAAAATGTCTTTATATCCCGGAATAAATTTCATGAAATATATAAATGCGATATGGCACAGATAGATACCGAAAGAATAATCGCCTAAAAGGTGAAGGGACTTGATCTCAGGACATTTTCCGCTCTTAATGATCCTGTAGAAGATCAGCGTAAACAAAAAGCCTGTCAGAAGTGAAGTCAGCTTTTTCTGTGTACCCGGATCAGTGTCTCCGGTGCAGTAGATCAGGTAAGTCTCAAAGCTTTCCAATACGATCGATGCGATAAGAGCCAGAACCAGAACGACATTTGAGATCTTGATCTCCATCAGGTTGTTCCCAAGCAGGTAACCGGTATAGAAATAAGTGAACCAAACAAGGCAGGATATGCCCATGATTATGCTGACAGCCTCGCTGTTTTCGTAGCCCAAAAGAACAGGAAGATATCTCATGACTATCATTTCGACGGGCGAGATAAGGAAGCCCAAGATCTTGAATCTGGAACGGGCAAGCTTGTCGATCAATGGAATAAGCAGTGCAAACTGGCAATATACCAGCACATAGTACATTGTGGAGGTCGCGTTGCCTTTAAAAAGTTTGCCAAGAAAGTCCAGCGGGATCTTAGCGGGCTCGTTAAAGTACTTGATGCTCGCATAAATCAAAGTCCAGACGATGTAAGGAAAGATGACTTTGGATATTCTTTTTAACGGGTGCCAGCGTTCTGCGCTCGACAAGAGTCCGCTTAGGAAAAGGAAAACACCGACGGCGCAGTTGATTACCGGTCTGTAAAAAACAAGAGGAAAACCTATCGGCCCGCTGTGAGTCACAACGACAGCAATAATACATATTCCACGTATTACCTGAATCGTATAACTCTGTCTGGGCGTTAAGGTCATCTCTTGTTTACATCAGTTGTTATCCAGATATTTCTTTACAGTTTCAGGAGCGGGTCCTCCGATAAGGCTTCTGCCTTCGACGCATGTCTTCAAAGAAATTGCATCATAGACGTCTTCTTCGAAAGCAGGAGAGAATTCCTTAAGCTTATCGAGTGATACGTCAAGAAGCGAAATGCCGTTCTCGATGCAGTAGTGAACGAGCTTGCCGGAGATAGCGTGTGTCTCACGGAAAGGAAGACCTTTCTTAACGAGATAATCTGCGAGGTCAGTAGCGTTGGTAAATCCGCCCAAAGCAGCTGCTTCCATATTGTCCTTGCGGATGGTCATAGTCTTGATCATGCCGGTGAAAGGAGGGAGGACAGCCTTGATCGTCTCGATGCAGTCGAACATCGCTTCCTGGACTTCCTGCATGTCCTTGTTATATGTAAGCGGAAGTCCCTTCATGATGACGAGCAGCGAGATAAGATCGCCGTATACACGTCCGGTCTTACCGCGTGTAAGCTCTGCAACGTCAGGATTCTTCTTCTGAGGCATCATGGATGAGCCCGTGGAATACGCGTCATCAAGCTCATAGAACTTGAATTCCTGGGATGCATAAAGAATGATCTCTTCGCTCATTCTCGAAAGATGCATCATGAGAATAGCACATGCTGAAGCGAACTCGATAGCGAAGTCCCTGTCTGCAACGCCGTCAAGCGAGCAGAGTGTTACGCCGTTCATACCGAGCTGCTCGGCAACGAATTCACGGTCAAGAGGATATGTAGTTCCTGCCAAAGCGCCGCTGCCCAAAGGTGATACATTAGCTCTATCCTTAGCTTCGTTGATACGTGCGATGTCGCGATTAAACATCTCGATATAAGCAGAAAGATAATGAGCATATGTGATAGGCTGCGCTCTCTGAAGGTGTGTATAACCGGGCATGTAAGTCTCAGTATTAGCCTTGGCAATATCTACGAGCACATCGATAAGGTCATCCAAAAGCTCAATGATCTCGCCGGCTTCATCGACCATATAAAGCCTCTGGTCCAAAGCCACCTGGTCATTTCTGGAACGTCCTGTATGAAGGCGCTTTCCTGCATCGCCGATGCGGTTAGTGAGCTCTTCTTCAATAAACATGTGGATGTCTTCGGCATCTGAATCAAATGTCAGCTTGCCGGATTCGATATCTTCCTTGATTGAAAGAAGACCGCTCTTAATATCTTCAGCATCCTTTTCAGAGATGACTCCCTGCTTGGCGAGCATCTGTGAATGAGCGATGGAACCCTCAATGTCCTGACTGTACATCTTGCAGTCGAATGGAAGGGAAGAGTTATAATCGTTAACTTCTTTATCGGTTGCCTTTTCGAAGCGTCCTGCCCACATTTTCTTAGCCATATAATTACTCCTTAACATAATCAGGATCGATCCTGACCAATTCGGTAAGCGCTTTATTTCTGTAATTCAGATCTTCACGAAGCGTAAAGCCCTGCGCTTCCCAGAAAGCATTGCCGCCTTCGTTTTTCTTGAAAGCTACTAGAAGGACTTTGGTGATGCCTTCATCTTTCAGAGCGCCGAGTGCAAGCTCTACCAGCTTGCCGCCGATGCCTTCGCGTCTGTAATCCGGTGATACGCATGCGTGCTGAATTATTCCGCGCCTGCCGTCATGACCACATAATATCACACCGATGACCTTTTCATCGCTTACCGCAACAAAAGAAGTGTAGGGATTACGCTTTAAGTACTTATCGATACCTTCTTTTGAATCGTCTTTGTCATTAAGGCCGTTGCCGCAAAGCAGCCAGAGGTCATATGCCTGGCTGTAATCTTCGATAGTCATTAATCTGTAAGTGATATTCATCATCAGCATGCCTCGCTTTCTTTGATCTCAGAAAATAACCACAGGGACGTTTCTACATATGCGTCATCTCAGTTTTCGACACCACAAAAATAGCTTGAAATGGTCTGTTATGTGGTAATTTTCATTTTTTTACCACAAAATCAGCTCGAAAAAGACCCGATTTGTGGTAATAGCTTAAGTAAACAAAAAGGGCTGTCTCCACATAAGAGACAGCCCTCTGTAATATCAGTTAATAAATCAGAGTAAACCGTTCTTCTGCTTCATCTTGGCATTAACTTTCATCGGGAGACCGAAGCAGTTGATGAATCCGCCTGCATCAGCCTGGTTGTATACGTCGTCAGCCTCGAAAGTAGCTATCTCAGGATCGTAGAGGGAGAAGGGTGACGTTGTGCCTGCAGGTGTGCAGTTGCCCTTGTAGAGCTTCATCTTAACTTCACCTGTAACAACTTCCTGTGTCTTGTCTACGAATGCAGAGAGAGCTTCTCTAAGAGGGTGGAACCACTGACCGTAGTAAACGAGTTCTGAGAACTTCTGTGCTACGAGATCCTTGTAGTGGATCGTGTCACGCTCAACTGTGAGGAGCTCGAGCTCTCTGTGAGCAGCGAAAAGAAGTGTTCCGCCGGGAGTCTCATAAACGCCACGGCTCTTCATGCCGACGAGACGGTTCTCAACGATATCAGCGATACCAACGCCGTTAGCTGCAGCAACCTTGTTGCAGTATCTCAAAAGATCAGCAGGTGAGAGCTTCTGGCCGTCAACTTCAACAGGGATACCCTTCTCGAACTTGATTGTTACATATGTAGGAGTATCGGGTGCCTTCTCAGGAGATACCATGAGCTCAAGGATCTTATCGAGGTTAGGCTCATTTGCAGGATTCTCAAGATCCATACCCTCGTGAGAGAGGTGCCAGAGGTTCTCGTCCTTGGAGTAATTGTTTTCCTTTGTAACGGGAACGTCGATGCCGCGAGCCTGTGCGTAGTCGATCTCTTCGTCACGTGACTTGATATCCCAGATCCTCCAGGGAGCTAAGATCTTCATGTCAGGGTCGAGAGCCTTGATGGAAAGCTCAAATCTTACCTGGTCGTTGCCCTTGCCTGTGCAGCCGTGAACGATAGTTGTGCATCCGTTAGCGTGAGCTGCCTCAACGAAGTGCTTAGCGATAACAGGACGTGCCATGGATGTACCGAGGAGGTACTTGCCTTCATAAACTGCATTTGCCTTGAGTGTAGGGAAGACGAAGTCAGAAACGAATTCTTCTGAGATGTCTTCGATAATGCACTTAATAGCGCCGCACTTAAGTGCCTTCTTCTCGAGATAGTCGTGATCAACACCAACGCCGACCTCACCGCAGTATGCAACTACTTCGCAGTCATAGTGCTCAAGAAGCCACGGGATGATGATCGATGTATCAAGTCCGCCTGAATAAGCCAGTAAGAATTTTTCTTTTGCCATAAGGCACCTCCGATTTATGAATATTTATGCAAGCTTTTGTATAAACTTCGCATATCATACACTTGCTTAATGCACAAGTCAACAAGAAGATTTTAAACACGGCGCTTTATAAAAGCAAATAAGAAAAAAGAAAAATTTTTTGTGCATGTTTTCACCACGATTGTTTTGTAAAAAAATGCCGTTATGTATAAAATCATATGTGGCATAATATGCATTGATTAAATCTCAAGGGGATCTGTAACACTAATGGCGTATCCGTTGATGGAACATCTTACCGGTAAGGGCTATCTTTACTGCGGCAAGTATTACAGGGTCAGATCAGAGCTGACCGAATCTCTCCAGAAACCTGTTGAAGCCAGAATCTATTATGAGACTGTCAGAGTTAAAGACGGTGTTCTTTTATTTGTTGAAGACCATCTGCAAAGACTCGTTAATTCAGTTAAAGGCTTAGAGAACTTCCCGGTTAATACCTCGAAAATCTTATCTGAAGCATACAGCTTCGTTGATCTTGACGGTGTTAAGGACGGTTCTATAAGAATAGTTCTTACTAATGAAGTACTTCTTATCCATCAGGCTGATATCACGCTTCCTTCAAAGGAACATTTCGAGAACGGCATCAATACGAGCATTCTCAACTGGGAGAGAAAGACACCGAACCTGAAGATATTCAGGGGAGACTATAAGACACGTGTAAACGAGAAGTTCAAGGAAGAGAATTCTCACGGACTTCCTTTCGAGCTGGTCCTTACAGACAACGAGGGCAAGCTTTACGAAGGCTCTATGTCTAATCTTTTCGTAATAAGAGACGGCAAGGTCTATTCAGCTCCTGATAGTAAGATCCTTATAGGTATTACGAGAAAGAGAGTCATGGAAGCTTTGAAGCGCTCGGGCTTAGAGCTTCAGACCGGCACATTTGCTCCTGAAGAGCTCGATCCGGAGACTGATGCCGTGTTCGTAAGCAGCACGCCTTTTGACATTCTGCCCGTAAGGTTCATTGATGATTACGAATTCAGATCAAGCGGGAATGAAGTCCTGCAAATGATCTCAAAGATGTATCAGCAATATACATCTGAATATATAGACGCTGCCATGCGTGCTTTGAACGGATAATAATTTGGAGGTGGTATAAATGGAGGCTAAACAGGGAAAGATATCGGTAACTACCGAGAATATTTTTCCGGTTATCAGACAATGGCTTTATGAGGATAAGGATATCTTCATCAGAGAGCTTGTTTCAAACTGTGCGGATGCTATCGCAAAGCACAGAAGATTAGTCGAGCTCGGCAAGGCTGAGAAGGAGCCCGGTAACGCTGATTACAAGATCACCGTTACTTACGATGACGATAACAAGACTATCTCATTCGAAGATAACGGTATCGGCATGACAGAGCATGAGGTCGAGAAGTACATCAACCAGATCGCATTCTCCGGTGCTCTCGATTTTGTAACCAAGTACCAGCAGGAGTCAACAGATAAGACAGGCATCATCGGTCACTTCGGCTTGGGCTTTTATTCCGCGTTCATGGTCGCTGATGAGGTAACCATCGATACATTGAGCTTCATGGAAGGCTCCGAGCCTGTTATCTGGAAGTCCAATGACGGTATGGATTATGAGATCCAGCCTTCCGAAAAGAAGACAAGAGGAACAGTCATTACACTTAAGCTCTCTGAAGATGCCATCAAGATCTTCGATTCTGC
Organism: Saccharofermentans sp.; assembly: GCA_016292215.1. Taxonomy (GTDB): domain Bacteria; phylum Bacillota; class Clostridia; order Saccharofermentanales; family Saccharofermentanaceae; genus Saccharofermentans. Next base: position 69,968 of record JAEFBB010000003.1, read on the forward strand.
AACGATAAGAATGACTATCCGCAAGTACTGTTACTTCGCTCCCGCAGATATCTATTTCGTAGATACCAAGTCTGAAAGACTCCATGAAGAATCAGAGCAGAAGCGTAAGAAGGAAGCAGAAGAGAAGGGCGAGACATATACACCGTCACCGGTTTCTTATGTTCCTGTTAACAACAAGTCGCCTCTCTGGACAAAGAAGCCTTCTGAGTGCACAGAGTCAGAATATAAGCAGTTCTATCACTCTGTATTTAATGACGGCCGTGATCCTTTGTTCTGGATCCACCTCAATATGGATTACCCGTTTACGCTCCAGGGCATTTTGTATTTCCCTAAGACGGATAACATCTACCAGTCACTTGAAGGCCGCATCAAGATCTATAATCACCAGATCTTCGTAGCTGATAATATCGAAGAGATCATTCCGGATTTCTTATTCCTCCTGCAGGGATGCCTTGACTGCTCTGATCTCCCGCTCAACGTATCACGTTCCGCGCTGCAGCAGGATGAATATGTTAAGAAGCTCTCGGGCCACATCATCAAGAAAGTATCAGATAAGCTTAATGACCTTTTCAAGAAGCAGAGAGAAGACTTCGAGAAGTACTGGTCTGACATCTCCGTATTCGTTAAGTACGGCATGATGAAGGAAGAGAAGTTCTATGAGAAGGTAGAAGGCATCTGCCTGTTTAAGACAGTAGACGGAGCTTTCAAGACAGTAGAAGAACTCACATCAGGCGATAAAAAGACCATCAGATATACGACTGATCCCAAGGCTCAGGCTGCTTATGTCGAGATGAGCAAGAATGACGGCTTTGAAGTAGTTGTCATGGATGAAGAGATCGACAACAATTTCATGTCTTATCTTGAGATGAAGAAGCCTGACTGCAAGTTCAAGCGTGTTGACTCTGAGCTCTCCGGCAAAGAGTCTGACGAAGAGACAAAGAATAAGCTCAAGGATTTCTTTAGAAGCGCTGTAGGCGACGAGAAGCTCATTGTTTTCGCGCAGGAAATGGGCAAAGACAATCTGCCGGCTCTGATAAGAGAAGCAGAGCATAACAGAAGAATGAAGGAAATGCGCGCACAATATGAGAGAATGATGTCATCGATGGGCAATATGTCCGAAGAAGAGCTCGCTGACATGTTCCCTGAGACTGAAGAGCTCGTCGTTAATACCGACAGCCCGCTCATCACAAAGCTTGAAGCTCTTGAATCTATGGGCACCAAGAAGGAAGAGGCTGACCGTCTGGCACAGCACATTTACGACCAGGCAAAGCTCGCACACGGATCTCTCGACAGCGCAGGACTTGAGAGATTCCTTAAATACAACACCGAATTGCTCTCTAAGAGCGCCGATAATCTGTAATAAAATTTCACAAGGAGACACCTTATGAACGAGAATGATGTAAGACGAGTACTGTCAGAGAAGAAGGAAGGCTTTAACGTTGAAGCAGGCGGAATCCTTCATGATGTCAAATACGACTTGAATGCCTCAGGCATCACCAAGGTCCGTGTCGTAAACCGTTACGACGTGTCAGGCGTTACGGACGAAGAGTACGAGAACGCCAAGACAGTTGTATTCAGCGAACCGCCGGTAGATATCCTCTACGACGAGACTGTTGACTTGAGCGATGCTGCTTACGTGCTCATTATCGAGTCACTGCCCGGCCAGTACGACCAGAGAGCAGATTCCGCTGCACAGTGCATCCAGTTCATGACCGCTAAGGAAAGACCGATCGTAAAGTGCGCTAAGATCGTCGCATTCTACGGCGAGGTTTCCGAAGACGAGAAGGAAAAGATCAAGTCTTACCTCATCAACCCTGTTGAAGCTCGTGAAGCTTCTGCAGAAAAGCCTGAGACACTGGTCGACAAGTACGATATTCCTACTACGGTAGCAAATGTAGACGGCTTCCTTGATATGTCTGATGAAGAGCTTGAGGCTTTGAGAAAGTCCATGGGACTTGCAATGAGCTTTGCAGACATCAAGTTCGTTCAGGATTTCTTTAAGGGACAGGGAAGAGTACCTACAGTTACTGAGATCAGAGTTCTCGATACATACTGGTCTGACCACTGCCGTCACACTACATTCCTTACGAACCTTACAGATATCAAGTTTGAAGGTGATGACGAGCTCACAGCTGAGATCAAGGAAACATACAAGGATTATCTCGCAACAAGAGAAGATGTTTACGGTGAGCGCATTTCACAGAAGCCCATCTGTCTCATGGATATTGGTACGATCGCAGGCAAGAAGCTCAAGAAAGACGGCAAGCTCGCTGACTTAGATGAGTCCGAAGAGATCAACGCATGCTCCATCAAGATAAGGATCGAAGTAGACGGCAAGCCCGAAGATTATATCTTCATGTTCAAGAACGAGACACACAACCATCCTACAGAGATCGAGCCTTTCGGCGGTGCTGCTACATGCTTGGGCGGTGCTATCAGAGACCCGCTCTCCGGAAGATCTTATGTATACCAGGCTATGCGTGTTACAGGCGCAGGCGATCCTACAGTACCTGTAGAGCTTACACTTAAGGGCAAGCTCTCTCAGAAGAAGCTCTGCCGCACAGCAGCTGCAGGATATTCTTCATACGGCAACCAGATCGGTCTTGCTACAGGACTTGTTGATGAGATCTATCATCCCGGTTATATCGCAAAGAGAATGGAGATCGGTGCCGTTGTAGGTGCTGCTCCTGCTTCAAATATCGTAAGAGAAAGACCTCAGGCAGGCGACATCGTTGTCCTCTTGGGCGGAAGAACGGGCCGTGACGGTATCGGCGGTGCTACAGGTTCGTCCAAGGCTCACGATACGCAGTCTGTCGTAACATGCGGATCCGAAGTCCAGAAGGGTAATCCTCCGACAGAAAGAAAGCTCCAGAGACTTTTCAGAGATCCTGAAGTCACAAGACTCATCATCAGATGTAATGACTTCGGTGCAGGCGGTGTTTCCGTTGCTATCGGTGAGCTCGCTGCCGGTCTTAAGATCAATCTCGATGCAGTTCCGAAGAAGTATGACGGTCTTGACGGTACAGAGATCGCGATCTCCGAGTCACAGGAGAGAATGGCTGTTGTAGTTCATCCCGCTGATCTCGATAAGTTCATGGCAGCAGCTGCAAAGGAAAATCTCGAAGCAACTGTTGTTGCTGAAGTAACAGAAGAGCCCATCATGAAGATGGTTTGGAACGGCAATACTATCGTTGACCTTCCCAGATCCTTCATCGATACGAACGGCGCTACCCAGTACGCTGAAGCTGATGTCGTACCTCAGGGCACAGGCGACTTCCTTGACACACCTGCAAACGGTTATGTTGAAGGAAGCTTTGCTGACAGCCTTAAGGGCGTTCTTAATTCTCTTGAAGGCGCATCCCGCAAAGGTCTTATCCAGAGATTCGACTCATCAATCGGTGCTGCTACTGTCGTATGGCCTTACGGCGGTAAGATGCAGAATTCGCCTGAGGAAGGCATGGCTGCAAAGATCCCGCTCGATCACGGCACAACACATGACTGCTCGGTAATGACATACGGTTTTGATCCTTACTACATGGAATGGAATCCCTACGCAGGCGCTTACCATTCAGTAGTTGAGTCACTCTTAAAGCTCCTTGCAATGGGTGTTGATCCTTCAAAGGCAAGACTTACATTCCAGGAATATTTCGAGAGAATGGGAAGCAATGAATCATGGGGCAAGCCTCTTGCAGCTCTCCTCGGTGCTTACAAGGCACAGCTCGATTACGGTACAGCAGCTATCGGCGGTAAGGACTCGATGTCCGGAACATTCAATGATATCCACGTGCCTCCGACGCTCGTAAGCTTTGCCGTCGGCATGTCCACAAGCGACAAGGTAATCACTGCAACACTTACAGGCAAGGGCCAGAAGCTCTACCTCATTAAGTGCGCAAGAGACGGCAAGGGTTCTTATAAGAAGGATCATGTCCTCCGTGTATTCAAGGCTGTAAAAGAGCTCCTCGACAGAGGTGAGATAAAGAATGCCGCAGTAGTAAAGAGTGCTGGTGTTGCAGCAAGAGTTGCACAGATGTGCTTCGGTAATATGCTCGGATTCGATTTCTCCGATAAGCTTACTGAGGCGGATCTCTTCTCTAAGACAATGGCTTCAATCATCGTAGCTATTCCTTCTGACGGAAATGCCGTTGATAAGGTAGAGATGGCAGGCGGCAAGTTCCTCGGTACTACAAATGACACAGGCGACTTCACTTATGCGGGTGCTACGCTTTCCGGCAAGGATGCAGTAGAAGCATTTGAAGGAAAGCTCGAAAGGATTTTCCCTACAGTTGCAAAGCCAGCTGATATGCCTTTCGAGATCGAAGTATATACAGCAGGCGAGCCTAAGAAGGCTGCTCCCGGAGTTCTCAAGGGCGCTAAGCCGAAGGTCATAATCCCCGTATTCCCGGGCAACAACTGCGAGATCGATTCCGCAAGAGCTTTCGAGAGAGCAGGTGCTGATGCTGAAGTATTCGTCATCCGCAACAGAAACCAGAATGATATCAACGAGTCATTCGCTGAGTTAGCAGCTAAGATCCGTGAAGCAAACATCATGATGATCCCCGGCGGATTCTCTGCAGGTGACGAGCCTGAGGGTTCAGGTAAGTTCATCACAGCTTCATTAAGGAACAGCGGTATCGCTGATGCTATCTCCGATCTCCTCGATAACAGAGACGGTCTTGCATTAGGTATCTGCAACGGTTTCCAGGCTTTGATCAAGCTCGGGCTCGTACCTTTCGGAAAGATCTGCGACATGACTGCTGACAGCCCGACGCTCACATTCAACAATATCGGCAGACACCAGAACAAGTACGCAAGAACCAAGATCATGACAAACAAGAGCCCCTGGCTCTCACTTACAACACCCGGCGAGATCTATGATATCCCGCTCTCACACGGTGAAGGTAAGTTCGTAGCATCAGAAGAGTTCGTAAGAAAGCTCGCTGCAAACGGCCAGATCGCTACTTGCTACGTTGATCTTGACGGCAACTATGCGGCTGATACAGACTTCAACGCAAACGGATCCATCTGCGCTATCGAAGGTATCCTGTCACCCGACGGCCGTGTACTCGGTAAGATGGGCCATACAGAAAGATATGAGTCAGACCTTACCAAGAACATCCCCGGCAACAAGTACCAGAAGATCTTTGAATCAGGTGTAGCTTACTTCATGTAATGAACAGAGAGACCATTAAAGACATTTTGCAATCAGAAGGAATTCTGCCCCTAAGTAAATACGGGCAGAATTTCCTTTGTGATGAAAATATCATCCAGAGCATTGTCGACCTTTGCGAACTTAAGAGGGAAGACATGGTGATCGAGGTAGGCCCCGGCCTGGGAAGCTTATCTTTCCCGTTGTCTTTGATGAGTGATCACCTGGCCTGCGTCGAGATCGATAAGGGCCTTGCTGAGCGGTTGAAGGAACGCATCACTAATGCGACTATCTTCCATCAGGATTTTCTTAAGTTCGAACGGCCCTCTAACATCAACATCGATGTCGTTGTAAGTAATATCCCGTATTACATAATGACTGACATCATGAAGAAGCTTTACGGCGAGTATTCTGATGCTCGCAAGATGGTATTCATGGTGGAAGACGATGCTGTTGCCAGGATCGATTGCGGTCCTAACACCAAGCAGTACGGTCCCTTGGCGATCCTCGGAAGTCTTTATGGTGAGTATAAGTATGAGTTCAAAGTGCCTCATACGGCTTTTGTTCCGCAGCCTAATACAACGTCTGCGGTTATAAGCTTTACCAGGAAGGACTCTGCGGAAGTATTAAGCCCTGAGTTCGTTAAGTTCCTTAACACATGTTTTGCTATGCGCAGGAAGATGCTTAAGAAGAATCTGTCATCGATTGCATCGGCAGAAGCAATTGATGAAACTTTCAGAGCTTGTGGAATCAGCGAAAACACAAGGGCTGAAGAACTTGCGCCTGAAATGTTTTCGCAGTTATTCAAAACAATAGTGTTATAATTTAGTATCTTCTAATATGGGGAGGTCTTAGTATGAGAAAATCTAATTCCAGCTTGCTCGGCAAGTATTCTGACGGCTCTTACAAGCGTAAGGGTAAGAAGGATGCTCCTGCTATTGTTGAGTATAAGCAGCTCTACAAGGGCGAGATCAAAGCTAAGACCGTTACCGAGAAGAAGATAATCACATTAGAAGATAAGATCAACGCGCGCAATAAGCCTGCTGATACAGAGCCGAAGATGGAGAGCGCGCAGGTAACCATCGGCGGAGTACAGTATCTGGTAAGAAGCGGTGACGCAGGTTATGACCGCATCATGAAGGTCGGCGAATTAGCTGACGAGATCTATAAAGAGACAAAGAAGAACAACCCGTATATTGCTACGAATAAGACAGCCGTTATGTCACTTTTCGAGGCATGCGACAGACTCATCACTTTGAGAACGGAGAATAACGCGCTTAAGACAGAACTTGCTTACTACAAGATGAAGGCAGAGAAGGCCGCTGATAAGAATAAAGCTGACGTACCGCCCACACCTATGGAAGAGCTTGCCAGCAAAGTCAGTTCGGGTTTGTTCGATCATTTAAAGAAGACAGATGATAAAAAATCGGATTGAGTTATTAGCTCCCGCGGGCAATCTTGAGATCCTTAAGACTGCCATCGACAGTGGAGCAGACAGTGTTTATTTAGGACTTAAAGAGTTCTCGGCAAGAGCATCGGCAGATAATTTCACGCTTGATGAATTAGAAGAAGGCGTGAACTATGCGCATGCCAGGTCTTCGAAAGTTTTCCTCGCAGTTAATACGCTGATGAGTGACAACGAATTCGAAGTTTTCTATCCCACGGTCGCAGAAGCGGTAAATATTGGCGTTGACGGACTTATCGTCCAGGATCTCGCCGTGCTCACAAAGCTTGCTTCTGATTTCCCGGATGTAATTATCAACTGCAGCACGCAGATGAATGTTTATTCGGCTGATGAGTTTAAAAAGCTCTCTGAGCTTGGCGTTAACCGCGTGGTGCTTCCGAGAGAATTATCCTGCGATGAGATCGCAAACCGCACCAGAGTAGCTGAGAAGTACGGACTTGAGACTGAAGTGTTTGCACACGGCGCAGTATGTATCTGCGCTTCGGGCCTCTGCCTTTTCTCCGCGATGAACAGGAGCGGCACGAGATCAGGCAACAGAGGAACATGTGCCCAGCCGTGCAGGGAAGAGTATTCCCTCTATAATGACGGCTTAAGGCTCAGGGAAGGACATCTCATTTCACCTAAGGACAGAGATGTCACTGATTACCTTGCAAGGCTTATTAAAAGCGGCGTTAAGAGTCTCAAGATCGAAGGCCGCATGCGCGATTCGAACTATGTAAGATCCGCAGTTTACTGCTACAGACGCATGATCGATGCCTTCTACGAAGGTGATCTTAATAACGATCTCATTAAGGAGATCAAGGCTGAACTTCTGGTCAACTTTAACCGCGGCGGTTCTTTTACATCACAGTATTTGAGCGGCAGTAAAGATGACCATATCTTATCGGGTGAGTATCCCGGCAAATACGGCGTCAGGATCGGCCGTATAAGCCGTCTGGACGCTAAGGCAGGTTCGGTTACTGTCGGTATCAAGACAGGCGCCATAGAGCCTGATAAGGGCGATTTTCTGTCCATCAGGGACAATTCAAAAGAGTTATGTTCTTTCCCTGTAGGCAAGACCAATCAGGGCCTTACCGGCATGGATATAAAGGGGCTTCATCCGGACATGATCAAGAAGTTAAAGCCCGGATATGAAGTATTCCTCATGAATCACGAGCTTGTTATAGCTAAGCAGGATTTAAGAAGAACCCCTGTAAAGATCACGCTCAATAACAGCGGCTCTGAGATAAGCGCGAAGGCTGTTGTAACTAGCGGTATCGCTATCGATATTTCTTCTGAAGCAAGCGTTGATATCCCTTCAGATTACGAGGGAAGAGAGCTCGATAAGGCAAGGATCACAGAGCAGCTGGGCAAGACCCTGGATACGCCTTTTAAAACCGAATCCGTTGTTTATGAGGGTGTTGATACATATTATTGCCCCGTCAGCATAATCAATTCATTAAGACGCGAACTGCTCTTAAATCTTGAAGTCAGCGTGGTCAATTCCTTCAAGAGAAGCTACGGCACTGACTTTGTGGAAGACTCTGAGTTCTTCGGAAATGAGACTGAGAGAACGGGTGAGATCAAGAATATGTATACATATCCGGTCTTAAGGCACAATGAAGAACTCCTGGAAGAAGGCGCAGATCTTTATGCTTTCAGCATCTATGATCTTGCAGATCCGGGACTTTATCAGACCATAACAGAGTTCATAAAAGATCAGGGCGCCGAGCTTGTTCTTATGCTGCCTGATTTCCATCACGATAAGCTCAATAAGGTGATCGATAAAGTGATCAATGATCTTAAGAATGATCTGGACTCAGGCTTTAAGGCTGTAATGTCTTCAAGGCTTTTCACGGACCGAAAATTCTTAAAGGGCGGTCTTGAGCATTTCGCTTCTGCAGGATCAAACATATACAGTGCAAAATCTCTTGCTGAAGCTTTCTCTTATGCTGATGCTGTAATGCCTTCATATGAAGTATCTGCGGACAATTTCATTGATAATCTCCGAACACTTAAAGATACTTTCAATATCGAAGAAAAACAGCCGAAGATTATTATTCATTCAGATGGTCTTATTCCTTGGATGCAGTCGGATTTCTGTGCTGCGGGAAGGAACCAGAGGCCTTGCGGCTTTTGCAGTAGTCAGGCTGTTTTCGACATGAAGCCTAAGAAGGACAGGGAAGATACAATGCTTAAGGTAATCCCTCATCCTGTTGATTGTTCTTGTGCTATCTACGGAAGGCCCAAGAACCTTATGGATCAGGACTATGCTGATGCCATAGCCGAATTGGGATTTGATGTTATTTGCAACTATACGATTTTACCGGGAGGTTCAGACAATGACTGAGATCTTTATCGAGAAGTGCAGGGAAGATGCCAGATTGCCGGCTTATGCCCATGACGGCGATGCGGGCATGGATCTTTATGCAGCAGAAGAAGTAATAATCGAGCCCGGTAAATCAGCTCTGGTACCCGTAGGCATCAAGCTTGCTATCCCTTACGGTTACGAAGTCCAGATCAGGCCCAGGAGCGGCGTTTCTCTCAAGACTCCGTTAAGGATACCTAATGCTCCCGGAACGATCGACTGCGGTTACAGAGACGAAGTTAATGTTATCGTTTATAACGATTCGTTTATGGTAGAAGAAGGCGTTAATGACATCCTGACTCTTGATCAGAAGGGATGTGTTCATGGCACATACAAGATCCGCAAGGGTGACCGCATCGCTCAGATGGTCGTTGCGAAAGTCGAATACTGCAAGTTTGTTGAGACTGATAACGTTAAGGCGATCGGTGAAGACAGAGGCGGAGGATTTGGTTCGAGCGGCGTGAATTAAGATAGAAATAACCTGACATGGGTGTTAGAATTGTCGGGTTATTTTACAGGGGAGACAGGAAGAAATAATGAGAAGCGGTTTTGTCAGTTTCACCAGCGGCGGCAACAGGCGCAGAAGTCCTTTTATCATGAGGCTTGCGCTTGTTTTGAGCGTCATCGCTATCCTCATTATCTCGTTTATCGCGCTTACGGTTTTCTCGTCCAACAGACTTATGAATATCAAGGGCTACGAGGTATCGAACGTTCCTTCGAACATCCTTCCTTCGTACAGCACGACGAGCTTTCAGTCGGCTGATGGCCAGACATCTCTGCAGGGCTGGTTTTTCAAGACCAAGAATCCTATCTCAACCATAATCGTTGTCCACGATGCAGGCTCTAACAGACTTCCGTTCGGCGTCGAAATGATCGATATGATCGAGGTCTGGCTCGAAAACGGTTACAACGTCTTTATGTTTGACCAGAGAAACTCCGGTACGTCAGGCGGTGATATCTGTACTTACGGCTATCTTGAATGGCAGGACGTCCTTGGCGCCATCGGCATCGTTAAGCAGATCTCTGTCACAACAGACGTAATATTGTACGGCATAGGTACAGGGTGCACATCATCGCTTCTTGCATACAGCAACTTGCCGCCTGAAGGCGCAAGTGATGCGGCGCTCCTGCAATACAGCACGGAGATCCGCAACCTCGGATTTGATAAGTCCTACGTAATCGGCATGATACTTGATTCTCCCGCCAAAGAATCAGATGACTACATCAAGCCTGAGGTAGTCCAGAGCGAGCCTTTGGGCTTCATCACGCAGTACTCTGTTCCTTATGCGATCAGGGTATCTTCCGGTGCTGACAATATCAGTCTTGCTGCCGAGATCGCAAGGCTTCCTTTCCCGGTGCTCATCATCTACGGCGGCCACGACACCTTCATTGGTGCTGATAAGATCGACCAGATCATAACGGAGCGCAACAGGCTCAATTCAAGTATCACTAAGAGCGTAATGGTAGCGGGCGCAGGTTACTTGGAGGAGTATTCCATCAACAAGAACTTGTACATCGATACCATCAAAGAATTCCTCGATAACTACTATCTCGTCGATAACTGATATGAATATGGAAAAAGACATACTTATCCTTGGCATAGAGAGTTCATGCGATGAGACTGCAGCGTCTGTCGTAAAGAACGGACGCGTTATCTTAAGCAACTGCATCGCATCCCAGGCTGATTTCCATGAGCAGTATGGCGGCGTAGTGCCTGAGCTCGCTTCGAGAATGCATATAGATGCAGTACATCCGACAGTAGAGAAGGCCTTATCTGACGCGGGCGTTACTCTTAACGATATTGATGCCATAGCGGTAACTTACGGCCCCGGCCTTGTAGGCGCTTTGCTTGTCGGCCTCTCGTGCGCGAAAGGTCTCTGCGAAGTGTCAGGCAAACCTCTGGTCGGCGTTAATCATCTGAAGGGACATATCGCTGCCAATTATCTCTGCTTTGAGGAATTGGAGCCGCCGTTCCTTTGCCTATGCGTAAGCGGTGGTAATTCCATGATCGTCCGCGTTGACGATTATACTGACATGACAGTTCTCGGACGCACCAGAGATGATGCTGCAGGCGAAGCGATCGATAAGATCGCGCGCGTTGTAGGCCTCGGCTATCCGGGCGGCCCCAAGATGGATAAAGCAGGGCAGGGAGGCGATGTTACCAAGTATGTCTTCTCTAAGACTCATATGGCAGACACCCTGGATTTCTCGTTCTCAGGCCTCAAAACCTCTGCTTTGAACCTCTTAAACGGCTTAAAACAGAAGGGTGAAGAGATCGATCTTAAAGATTTCGCTGCTTCTTACCAGCAGGCAATCGCAGACGCTCTCCTTAAGAACACGCTCACGGCAGCAGATCAGACAGGAATCAAGAAGCTCTGCCTTGCAGGCGGCGTTTCCGCTAACTCTTTCTTAAGAGCAGCTTTCGACAAGGCGGCTAAAAAGAAGGGGATCAAGCTCTATTATCCCGAGCTCAAATATTGTACCGATAACGCCGCCATGATCGCATCCTGCGGTTACTATGAGTACATTAACGGCAAACGCGATACATTGGATCTGAATGCTTATCCTTCGTTACAGATGTAAAACTCCTAATTTCGAACTGGCAGTTCGATTTTAGAGATTTATTAAGCATCAGATTTGCAAAAAGACAACTAATCTATAAAATATACGATTATGGCAATCAAAAAAGGAATCAAAATCATAGCAGAAAACCGCAAAGCCTATCACGATTACTTCATCGAAGAGAGGTTTGAAGCGGGCGTGGCTTTATCCGGAACCGAGGTCAAGAGCCTCCGCGCCGGCAGGATCAATCTTAAGGACTCATATGTCCAGGTAAAAGACGGGGAGATGTGGCTCATCGGCGTTCATATCAGCCCTTACGAGAACGGCAACAGGTTCAATCTTGATCCTGAGAGGACCAGAAAGCTCCTGATGCATAAGAGGGAGATCATCCGTCTGTATTCAACTGTTAAGCAGGACGGCCTTACTCTCGTGCCCACAAAATGCTATTTCAAAGACAGTAAAGTCAAGTTCGAGATCGGTCTTGCCAGAGGTAAGAAAGACTACGACAAGCGCGATGTAATGGCCAGGAAAGAAGCCAATAGAGACATCGACCGCGCCATGAAGAATGCCAAGAAATATCAAGATTGATAAAGTTGTTATATAATAAATAAAACTAATAACGGCAGGGAATAGGATGATCGACAGACTCAGAGAACAGAAGCGCGAAAAGGAGATATCGGCAAGATATGTCTTCTTAGCTATTGTTTTCTGGATCCTGACTGTTTCCTGGATAGTCGTTATTTTCCAGTTATCATCTGATACAGCTGAAGAATCTTCAGAGTTCTCAAAAACTCTGTTGGAATATATTAACGAGCTGTTCAGCACCAATATTCAGGATGACAGCATATTAAGAATGATAGGGCACTCCGCTGAGTATGCTCTTCTGACGCTCTTGTCATACCTGGCTCTTTCATCGACCAACAAGATCTCCAGCAAGACATCCTATGCTGAAAGCCCTGTTAAGCTTCTCAGATCCGATAACGAGATGAATATCATCTTTACGCTGTGGTTCACCGTCCTTAATGCGATCTTCGACGAATATCATCAGCTCTTTGTAATTGGCCGCGACGGTTCCATCATGGATGTACTCATCGATCTCATCGGAATCGTTCTTGTCTTGGTAATTATCCGTATCGCATTCTCGATCTATATCAGATCGAAGGGCAGGACGGAGATCGTTTACACCTGATCCCAATTCATCATAGATTTCTGCGTTAGACCCATTTCTCTTAATATCCAATTCGGTATAATTAATATTTTGATGAATTGAGAAGAGGTTTTTATAAAGATAATGGGAATATGATTGATTTATATATTATTATCAGACCGCTTTTTGGCCAGCGCCCGGTATATCAATCTATCCGTGTGTATTTGTTTCATCTATCTGATAATTCACGCTGATTCAATTTGTGATTTTTGTATTCGTATTTTTTTATTCGTATATTCGTATATTCTTATAATTCTTTGTTATTAATTCTTATTAATCAATTGAATCATTTGTCTGCGATTATCCATGATCATTTGCTAATCTCCATAATCGTTCGTCAATTTCGCACCGACAAAAACCGATCGGTTTCCGGCAAATTTTCACTAAAGCTTTAATACAAAAGATTCAAATTGCGACAAGGATCTCTGAAATGCCTGCAAAATTTACGACAATCATCCTGCAAAACAACTGAATTTACCCCTCATTAAATTATGCTTCTCCGCTGTTATTTTTGAATCACCTCTCGACCGAATATATGTTCTTTTTTGTCCGAACATGTTCTTTTCGCCCGTAAATTAAAAGCGCCCGCTCATCACGGACGCTCATAAATAATCATTTATTCAAGCCGGCTCATGCCTCAGGATCAGTATTGATATCTTCGTGGCTTGTCTTGCTCTCACCGTCTACGGAATTAGCGTCGTAAAGGTCTTTCTTCATCTTTGAGCTGCTGATCTCAGGTGTTCTAGGCAGATAAACTACCTCTACTCCCTCATCCTTAAGGAAGTCAAACTTGCCCTTCCAGTCGTCGCCCATGACGAACGTATCGACGTGGTATTCATGCATGTCTGAACGCTTCTGTGTCCAGCTGTTTTCCGGGATTACCAGGTCTACATAACGGATGGACTCGACCAGAGCCTTGCGCTGCTCATATGTGAAATAGCACTTCTTGTGCTTTTCAGTCCAGTTAAACTCATCAGAGCTGATTACAACGATGAGATAGTCGCCCAATGCCTTTGCGCGCCTGAGCAGATTGATATGTCCGTAATGGAGAAGGTCGAATGTTCCATAGGTGATTACGCGTTTCATGCTTTGATCTCCTTGAATTCGTAATGAAGCGTTTTTGATTACTGCAGTCTCATAATTTATGTCAAGAATAGGCTTGGACAGCTCGGTTGTGCCGTCGCGGCCCATAAGATTCATAGCTATTTCAACAGCTGATGCATTGTGGTTTATTATCTGGTCAACCGCCGTGATTATCGGCAGTTCGACATCATATTGAGCAGCAAGTTTAATGGCGGCAGGCAGCGCATTTATGCCTTCTACGACCATTCCGACCTGCTTTACGGCATCGGCAGTCGTATAACCCTGACCGATAAGATATCCGCACTTGTTGTTGCGTGAATGCACGCTCATTGCAGTAACGATAAGGTCTCCGACACCGGCCAGGCCGCTGAAAGTATCAGACAGGCATCCCATCTTAAGACCGAGTCTCTCGATCTCGGCAAGTCCTCTAGTGATCAGTGCAGCACGTGCGTTATCGCCATAACCCAGGCCTGCAGAGATACCGGAAGCCAGCGCGATAATGTTTTTCAAAGCGCCGCAGATCTCAACGCCCTTAATATCGGTGTTCGTATATACACGCAAAACAGGATTAGCAAAAACATCCTGAATAAATTCAGCTACTTCGATATCAGCGTGAGCCGCAACGATCGTTGTAGGCATGTCTTTCGCGACTTCCTCAGCGTGGGTAGGTCCGGACAATGCAACTACTGAGTTCTTCTTCCCCGCCTTGCCAAGCTCATCTGTGATTATCTCAGACATGGTCATCAGAGTATCAGGCTCGATACCCTTAGCGACGTCAACGATTACCTGTGATTCAGTAATATGAGGCAAAGCTGTGCGCACTGTGGAGCGCACAAATACTGAAGGAACTGCAAAAAGCAAAATATCAGCGCCATTACAAGCGGCACTAACATCATCCGTAAACCTCAATTCATCGGGAATATCCATATAAGGCAGGTTCTTATGCTGCCTCGTACGTGTTAATTCTTCTATCTCGGCGGGCAATGCGGACCAGACTGTGACAGTATGTCCGATATTGCAAAGCATGCGGGCCAAAGCTATGCCCCAGGTGCCGGCGCCGAGAACGGATATTCGCTTCATATCAGTCCTCACCAAAATCAAGTTCTACTACATGCAAGACTCCGACGCGCTTTTCGACAGGCGGCAGAGTCATGTAATCGCCGAATTTTAACCTCATGTACTCATCGTAACCCTTGAGGATGCGCAATGTAGTATCTTCAAATTTTACGTCAATGTATTCGTCGAAGCAATGAGTCGGCAAACCGTATTTGGATTGCTTGGTGCGATAAGGAAACGTCATGTGGCGCGAAAGATAGTGCTTCTTCTTGCTGTTGTTGTTCCTCTCGGCGATCCTGTTCATCCAATTAAATACGGTCTTCTTAGGGATGCGGTTGAGCAGCGAATACACTCCGCGCAGGAATGCGTTGGGCGCGTACTTCCTCCCTACTATCGAATACTGGCACTTTCTTATCAGGAAGCACTCGAAAAAGTGTATCTGCCTCATCGGGAAATGATCCGGAACGCCGTCATAGATAAAGACATCAATAAAGATTCCCTTATGGAATTTGAGATCTTCCTGCTTTTCCTGGATAAACTTTGTACCGTTTATCCTGAGTTTGGAATAACCCCAGTGATATTCAGGATCGGTACGGAATTCCTGTAAAAAGTATTTGGGATCAAGGTCGGTTTTGCATGCTTCGTAGAACTTCTTGTACTCATCGCGCATGAAGATGACATCAGCGTCGTCATCCCACGGAATAAAGCCGCCATGGCGGATAGAGCCAAGCAAAGTGCCGCCTTCCAAGGTATACTCGATGCCGTTTTTGCGGCATATCCTGTCTACCTCTTTTAACAGTTCAAGCAGTTTTTCCCTAAGATGTATAAGGTCAGCGCCTTCTACTAACATAACTTCCATTCCCGGTCAGCACAGATGATTTGCGATGTGCCAAGCCGATTCATCAACATATTATATATTAAATAATAAAAAAGGCGAAATGATTTGCCTGGGGCATTCCCTATCAAAAACGAGGCCGTATTTTATTACGGCCCCGTCAGAATAACAGATTTAGAAGATATTACGATACTTCTTCTACGATGTCGGATTCGGCTTCGACAGGTTCAGTAACTTCAGCTGCCGGTTCCTCAACCGATTCAGTAATTGTTTCTGCTGTATCAACAGCATCAGCAGCTTCTGCCGGTTCTACAGTTTCAACTGCATTTGCAGGTTCTACTACAACCTGGTTAGGAGCAAGCGGTGTATTACCGATATCGATCTGATTTGCGAAAGTGCCGATAACCTTAAGGTAAACTTCCCTTGATGTTACGGAAGCTCCTGTGGAATCTGTAACGATGCAGTGATACTTGTTGCCGTTCTGGGATGCCTTGATCGTGAAGGACAATGTAGCGGTCTTAGCGCCATCGTTTATAGAACAGTTGGTCCATTCGCCATTCTTGAATACCTGCCACTGATACTTGAGACCGATACCTTTGGCTTCAATGGAATATGTTGCCGTCTCGCCTTCGTTGCCTGTGAAGTTATCAGACAGTGAAACGATCTCAAGCGGGATCTCAACAGTCAGAATAACTGTATTGGTCTTAACGTTTTCACCGTTTGCATCAGTGACAACGCAGCGATACTTTGTTCCGCTTCTTGAAGCCTTAGCCTCAAGAGTGAGCTTGTTTGTCTTAGCGCCGTCGTTTACTGAGCAGTTTGTCCATGCGCCGGACTTGTAGACCTGCCACTGATACTTGAGGCCTACACCGTTAGCCTTAACTGTGAATACTGCACTGGAGCCCTCAGGACCGGAATAGTTAACAGGCTGAGTTACGATCTCGAGAGGTATTAAGACTGACAGAGTAACTGTATTAGTCTTGACTGACTCTTTGTTTGCGTCAGTAATTACACAGCGATACTTTGTTCCGTGACGTGAAGCCTTAGCCTCAAGTGAAAGCGTTTTTGTCTTTGCGCCGTCATTTACAGAGCAGTTTGACCAGGCACCGGACTTATATACCTGCCACTGATACTTGAGACCTACGCCCTGTGCAGAAACTGTGAATACTGCTGTTGAGTTTTCTGCGCCTGAGTAATCAACAGGCTGTACTAAGATCTCGAGCGGGATATCAACAGTAAGTGTAACTTCATTTGTTGTAACTGTATTCTTTCTTACATCAGTGATAGTGCAGCGGTACTTTGTTCCGTTACGTGAATCCTTAACCTCGAGCGAGAGCTTGTTAGTCTTAGCGCCATCGTTTACGGAGCAGTTAGACCAGGCACCGGACTTATATACCTGCCACTGATACTTAAGATCATCACCTGTAGCCTTAACAGTAAATACAGCTGTATCACCGATCACACCTTTGAAGTTAGAAGGCTGCGTCGTGATCGCAAGAGGAGTAATAACTGTCATTGTGACTTCGTTGGTGTTAACCGTATTATTGTCAGCGTCTGTGATAACGCAACGATAGATAGTGCCGTTACGTGAACTCTTAGCTTCGAGTGTCAGTGTGTTGGTTCTGGCACCGTCATTGTTGGAGCAGTTAGCCCATGCTCCGCTCTTAAATGTCTGCCACTGATACTTGAGGCTGTTGCCGTTAGCTGTAACGCTGAATACTGCTGTGTCTCCTGCCTGTCCTGAGAAATTAACAGGCTGATTTGTGATCGTGATAGGAAGGATTGCAGTAAGAGTAACTTCCTTTGTTGTAAGTGAGTTCTCTCTGGAGTCCGTTACGATGCAGTGATACTTGTTGCCGTTAGCGGTTGCCTTGATCTCGAAAGACAAAGTAGCTGTCTTAGCGCCGTCGTTCATGGAGCAGTTAGTCCACTCGCCATCCTTTAATACCTGCCACTGATATGTCAGACCGTCACCTACAGCGCCTACAGTAAATGTTGCTGTGCTTCCTACGCGTCCGGAGAAGTCACCGGGCTCGGAAGTAATAGCAAGATGGGTCTTAGCTGTAAGAGTAACTTCGGAGGATGTTACGGAGTTGCCGTATCCGTCAGTAATGACGCAGTGATACTTATTTCCGTTTGCAGTTGCCTTGATCTCGAAAGAAAGCGTAGCAGTCTTAGCACCGTCATTCATGGAGCAGTTTGTCCACGCACCGTCCTTGAAAACCTGCCACTGGTAAGAGAGGTTATCGCCTGCTGCAACAATGGTGAATGTAGCGATGTCGCCTATGAATCCGGAGCAGTTTGAAGGCTGTGTGGAAATACCTGCAGCGGTCTTTACTGTAAGTGTGACTTCGGAGGTTGTAACCGTATTGCCGTAGCCGTCATTGATAATGCAGTGATACTTGTTGCCGTTTGCATTTGCCTTGATCTCAAAAGACAATGTAGCGGTTTTCGCGCCGTCGTTCATGGAAGCGTTTGTCCACGCACCATCCTTGAATACCTGCCACTGATATGTGAGGTTGTCGCCTACTGTTCCTACCGTGAATGTAGCTGTCTCACCTGCAAAGCCGGAAACGTTAGAAGGCTGTGAAGTGATAGATACAGGTGTCTTAACAGTAAGGGTTACTTCATTGGATGTTACTGAGTCACCATATCCGTCTGTGATAATGCAATGATACTTATTGCCGTTTAATGTTGCCTTAATCTCGAAAGACAGTGTTGCGGTCTTAGCGCCATCGTTCATGGAGCAGTTTGTCCACGCACCGTCCTTGAAGACCTGCCACTGATATGAGAGGTTGTCACCTCTTGCAGCGATTGTATATGTAGCTGTCTCGCCTGCAAAGCCGGAAGCATTTGAAGGCTGAGATGTGATGTTAAGCGGAGTCTTAATAGTGAGAACGACTTCTTTGGTTGTTACGGAATTGCCATAACCGTCAGTAATTATGCACTGATATCTGTTGCCGTTAGCCGTAGCCTTGATCTCAAATGACAAAGCGGCAGTCTTGGCACCATCATTAATGGAGCAGTTTGTCCATTCGCCATCCTTGAATACCTGCCACTGATATACCAGTTCATCGCCCTGAGCACCGACAACAAATACAGCTGTCTCACCTACCAGACCTGTAAAGTTAACAGGTGCGCTGTTGATCATGAGATTTGTACGATCGATCGTAAGTGTTGCGCTGTTGGATGTTTTAGAAAGACCATATGTGTCAGTTACCGTACAGTCGTATCTTCGACCGTCTTTATTGCAGGTGATCGGGACTTTCAAATTGGCAGTAGTACTGCCGGTATAGGTGCATGCCACCCATTCTCCGTCTACAAATTCATTCCATTGATAAGTAAGGCCGTCACCTGTTGCTCTGACAGAGAATGTAGCAGTGTTTCCGACTCTGCCGGTGACATTAGACGGATTTGAGGTAATAGTAAGCTCATTGGTACCGTGTGAGAAAATAACTTCAATGCCCTGTTCAGCGAATTCCTGATCCATACTCCACTCGCCGTCCATCAAGGTATCGATATTCTCCCACTGAGAACGTGTACCTGTATATGTTACCTGATGGAGACTGGTACATCCCGCAAAACAGCTGTAGCCGAAAGACTGTACACTGGAAGGAATCGTAAAACTGGAAAGGCTAATGCAGTCCAAGAAACATTCTTCACCAACATAAAGAATGCCGTTTGGTATATTTATGGAACTAAGGCTGGAGCAAGCCTGGAATGCAGATCCGTCAACTTTTAAGATATCGTCAGGAAGAGTGACAGTTGTTATGCCTGAACAGCCGCAGAAAGCGAATTTATCAATAGTTGTTACATTTTCAGGAATAACGAGTCTGGTAATACTTGTACAACCGTTAAAAGCTGATCTGCCGATATAGCTAAGAGAAACAGGCAGAGTGAAGTTGCCAAGACTGGTGCAGTTTTGGAATGCAAACTGACCGATTTCTGATAATCCATTTGAGAAAGTGACTGTTTTTAAAGCCTTATCGCCATAGAAAGCCTGCGTGTTAATTGTTTTTACACTGCCGGGAATTGAGATAGAGGTTAATCCCGTGCATGACTTAAAGGTATAACTGTCAATTGCAGTGAGATTATTTGAAAGAGTTACGCTTGAAAGTCTTGAGCAGCCATAAAAAGCGCTTGAACCAATGGAAACAACACTGTTTGGTATTGTTACTTCAGTAATATATGTGCAGCCATAGAATGCGTTACTGCCTATATGAGTTATCGATGAAGAAAAAGAGATGCTTTTGATCTTAGCCCTTTTGCTGGCCCAAGGAGCACCGCCTGATGTAGGGAAATCCGTCATGGCGCCTGTACCCTGAATAGACAGCAAGCCACTGTCTTCATTAAGTGTATAAGTTAAATCAGTTCCGCAGCTTCCGTTGTAAACAGCGGCATTAGACTTAAGCGCCGGGAACGATGCGACGGCAATGAATACTGCAAGGAAAAATGCCAGGATCTTCACTTTTTGATGTCTCATAATATACCTCCAAGGAAACACTTTCACTATTTTAATATTTATATATATATTCTCAATGACAGATGTGTCCTTAATCGAACAAAAGTGTAAATAAATTATTTTTTATGACCGATATTCAATATAATTAAGTTCAATGTGTTACCAAAATAAAATTGTCTTGAAAAAAGTAAAACGAGGCTGATATTCAGCCCCGTTCTACAGTGATTATTTTGCTCAAAAAAGAATTATCTTATCCAGTCTACGGTTATTTCCTTCACATCTCCGCCATCGCGCTTCCTGATGAATTCGGGCGCCACCTGGGGGAACATGGCGCATGACAATACGTCCTCTTCACTCTTGGCGATGTCCTTGTACTGCTTCTTGATAGTCTCGAGCTCAGGTTTAAGAAGATCAGCGGGACGGCATGTGATTACCTCGTCAGATCCGATTGCCTGATTTCTTATCTCTTCATTTACAACGCCCGGGAGCTCGCCGTATTCGCCGCGAAGCAATCCCTTGGATTCTTTAGTAAATGTCTTGTATCTGCCCATGAGAACGTTAAATACGGCCTGTGAGCCAACAATCTGGCTGGTAGGAGTTACAAGCGGAGGATATCCGAAGTCCTCACGAACCCTGGGGACCTCCTGGAGCACCTCCTCCATTCTGTCTTCTGCGTTAGCCTGCTTGAGCTGTGACAGAAGGTTTGAGAGCATTCCTCCCGGTACCTGATAGAGCAGAGTATTGGGATCTACGCGCAATACTTTGGAGCTGATTGTGCCTGCAGACTCCATTTTCGCAGCGACACCCTTAAAGTGGATCGCAGCCTCATTGAGCTTGCCCAGGTCAAGACCGGTATCTCTCACGGTTCCGCGAAGAGTAGCTACCAAAGACTCTGTAGCCGGCTGTGATGTTCCGTTCGCGAAAGGAGACAACGCGCAGTCAACGATATCTACGCCTGCCATAGCAGCCATAAGATATACCATTGAGCCTGTTCCCGTTGTGTTATGAGTATGGAGATGGATCGGAATGGATACCTTCTCCTTCAGTTTCTTAACAAGAGAATATGCATCTGCGGGAAGCAAAAGGTTTGCCATGTCCTTGATGCAGATAGTATCAGCGCCCATCTGCTCGAGAATAACAGCCTTGTTTACGAAGTAATCCTCGTTATGTACGGGGCTTGTCGTGTAGCTCATTGCAGCTTCCACCATGCCGCCATACTTCTTCACTGCCCTGATCGATGCTTCCATATTACGGATGTCGTTAAGAGCGTCAAAAATACGGACTATATCGATACCGTTTTCGATGGATTTGGCGCAGAAAGCCTCTACCATATCGTCTGCGTAATGGCGGTATCCGAGCAGGTTCTGTCCGCGCAAAAGCATCTGAAGCTTGGTGTTGGGAAGTGCTTTGCGCAATGTGCGGAGCCTCTCCCACGGATCTTCGTTAAGGAAACGCATGCACGAGTCAAAAGTAGCGCCTCCCCAGCATTCGATAGACCAATATCCGATGCTGTCTAATACTTCACATGCAGGAAGCATATCCTCAAGGCGCATACGCGTAGCAGCCTGGCTCTGGTGGGCGTCTCTCAGGATAGTATCCGTGATTTGAAGCTTATTATTTGTACTAAAAAGTTCAGACATTAACAGACCTCACTTAACTTCGAAGAGCAAGTCGCCGCCTGCAACTGTTGAGCCTTGTGCAAGGCTGAGTGAGCCGATAACACCGTCAGAAGGTGCTGTGATCTCGTTCTCCATCTTCATAGCCTCAAGAATAAGGACTACGTCGCCTGCCTTAACAGCGTCTCCGGAAGCCTTCAATACCTTGAGGATCGTGCCGGGCATCGGTGCGATGACTGCGCCTGTGGAAGCTGCTGCGGGCTTTGCTGCCGGAGCAGGTGCTGCAGGCGCGCTTACTACGGGTGCTGCGGCCTTTGCAACAGGCTGAACTGCTGCGCCGTTTGCTCCGATAAGCTCAACGTCCATCTCATATGTCTTGCCGTCTACTGTGATACGATACTTACTCATTTAATTATTCTCCCAACTGATATTTGTGATAAGAAATATTGTTAT
Source organism: Saccharofermentans sp. (assembly GCA_016292215.1). Classification (GTDB taxonomy): domain Bacteria; phylum Bacillota; class Clostridia; order Saccharofermentanales; family Saccharofermentanaceae; genus Saccharofermentans. Next base: position 92,200 of record JAEFBB010000003.1, read on the forward strand.
CTGCGATATATTGCGCAAGAGGGCTTTTCTTTACCTCGCGAAAAGAACGAACCACTACATGATTGGTATCTACGCCGTTCTCTTCGGCGATGCAGGCTACTGCCATTGCTACGATTAATTCCTGATCCACGTTAATGCCTCCTTAAAGCGGGATATTGCCGTGCTTTTTGTAGGGCAATTCGCGTTCTTTAGTCTTAAGCATCTTAAAGGCACCTGCGATCTTAGATCTGGTCTCTTCAGGCAGGATGACTTCGTCAACATAGCCGTGCTCAGCAGCGATATAAGGATTCATGAACTTCTCATTGTATTCATTGAGGAGCTCTTCCCTCTTAGCCGCAGGATCTTCAGCTGCATCGATAGCTTTCTTGCCGATGATGCTGACAGCGCCGGATCCGCCCATAACAGCGATCTCAGCGATAGGCCAAGCATAGACAATGTCAGCGCCAGTGCCCTTGCTGTTCATTGCGATGTAAGCGCCGCCGTATGCTTTACGCATAATGAGGCTGACCTTCGGAACAGTAGCTTCGGAATAAGCATAGAGAAGCTTTGCGCCGTGACGGATGATGCCGCCGTGCTCCTGCTGTGAACCGGGCAGGAACGCCGGAACGTCAACCAACGTAAGGAGCGGAATATTGAAGCAGTCGCAGAATCTTATGAAGCGCGATGCTTTATCGGAGGCATTGATCTCAAGAGAACCAGCCATATACAGAGCCTGGTTTGCGATGATTCCGATGGTCTCCCCGTCCAGTCTTGCGAATCCTACGATAATGTTCCTTGCAAAGTTTTCCTGTACTTCAAAGAAGCTGCCTGCATCAACAACGGCATTGATTACGCTTCTGACGTCATATGCCTTCTTGGAATCTGCAGGAACGATATCAGCCAAAGAAGCACTGTTATCAACTGCAGTTCCCGGTACTTCAAGAGGCAGATCCTCATTGCTCTGCGGAAGGTATCCCAAGAGCTGACGTACGCCGTTAAGGCATGAGAGGTCGTCAGGATAAACGAAGTGTGCAACGCCAGATGTAGCGCTGTGAACAGCAGCTCCGCCCAATGCAGAAGATGTGATCTCCTCACCTGTTACAGACTTAACGACTGCAGGTCCCGTGATGTACATCTGGGCATAGTCAGTCATGAAGATATAGTCTGTGATGGCCGGAGAATAGCAAGCACCGCCTGCGCAAGGTCCCATGATAACTGAGATCTGAGGAATAACGCCTGAAGCGATAGTGTTGCGGTAGAAGATATCTGCATAACCCGTAAGTGAATCGATACCCTCTTCTATTCTAGCTCCGCCTGAATCGTTGATGGAGATGAAAGGCGCCTTCATTACCATGGCCTTGTCCATAGCCTGGCAGATCTTCTTAGCCTGAGCTTCGCCCAATGAGCCTCCGCCTACCGTGAAATCCTGTGAAGATGCGAAAGCAACGCGACCGTGGATATATCCGTATCCGGTTACAACGCCGTCGCCCGGCTTCTTTTTCTTATCCATTCCGAAATCAGAACATCTTGAAGAGATCTGATCGTTCAGTTCTACGAATGTGCCGTCATCGAAAAGCGCTTCCATACGCTCCCTGGCGGTCAGCTTTCCTGAAGAATGCTGCTTAGCGATCCTGTCAGCTCCGCCTGCCGCAGCTACCTGTTCCCTGCGTGCGTTTAAGCGGTCAATGCCGTTCTGCCATATTGAATCCATATATTCCTCCAATACGTTGTGTACATAAAAGGTCGCAATCAATACCCATATTTTCAATTGCGACCTTATTATATCCTAAATACTTTGATTGTCAAACTATTCTGGACTATGCCTGTTATCTCATGTTTTTGTATTGCCCGAAGTATTTATATTTTATTATGTTTAATGAATAATTCCCAATATTATATGCGACAGTGTGACTGACATAAAATCTCCCCTACCCGTCCAGCTCAATCGAATCAGATATGTAATAGTCAAACCCCTTCTGAACGCAGTATCTGTTGATCTCTTTTATGAGTTTCGCGTCTGTCGTATATTCCAACAGATATATGTCAGCGCCTAATTTCGCATATCTTTCAATATAGTCCCTGAAGTATTCGTGATCTTCAGGATCAGCGCGGCCAAAGCTGTCACCGTCCCAAAGAATCTTCGAGAAGACCGTTTCCTGATTGATCCCCGTAATAACGTCACTCCACTCACCGCCTGCTTCGCAGTAGGCATCCAGGTAGCAGTCTCCGCCGTTAATAATGACATCCAGTCCGGTGTTGACCATTGCGCTCATCATTACGGTAAGACCGTTCATTATCTCAGGTGTAGGATAGTTGTAGTACACATCGCAGTTGTCTACGAAGAAACCGTCTATCCCCTTATCAGCTAATGAAGGCACAAGCTCATCTACAACGAACTTCTGCCACTTTTCTGAAGAAGCATCTATCCAAACCTCTTCATCCCAATGCTCGTACGCGCCAAGTGCGAGATCTTTGTATTCATCGTAGTAATCGCGAAAATCTTCAAGCGATCCGATGTTGATATAGCTATAAACCTTGTGGCCCTTTTCGCGGAACTTCCTAATCTCCCCTGCCCTGAAATTCTGGGCATCAATAACTACAGTCTTGTAATCGCTCAACGAATCTAGGTCATCTTCAACACTGAGAAAGACGCCGTAAAGGTGCTGACTGATCTGTGATTTATTGCAGGAACAAGTCAGCAAAAAAGAAAGTGCCAATAACAAAACTATTAATCTCTTCATAAGCGGAATTATATCACTCGTCAAAACGTGACACTTCAATAAAACGAGGCCGAATCGTAAGATCCGGCCCTGTTATTGATGTGATTTTTTAAAGCTGAAAATTATGATCAGTCGACTTCTGTTACTGTTTCTGTCTGGATTTCAGTGACTATATCAATCACCTCTTCATCTACGACATTTTCGTATTCATCAACTTCATCAGAATCATATGAAGCTGCAGGAGCAACAGGTTCTGTCGAATCAAGTGCTGTCGCAGGAACAAACGGTAAATCTATAGTCTGGTCGACGATGATACTGGCAGAAGAAGAAATTGCTGTATTGCCGTATTTATCTGTAACGACGCAATGGTATTCGCATCCGTTTCTTGAATCTTTGATCTCTAAAGTCAATGTGTTTGTTTTAGCACCGTCATTAACGGAACAGTTTGTCCATACGCCATCCTTGAGCACCTGCCACTGATACTTTAAGCCCTCCCCTTCTGCTACAACAGTAAACGTAGCCATGGTTTTTACTTTGCCATAATAATCCAAAGGGTTAGTTTTGATCTTAACGCCCTTAAGCATCGAAAGCGTTACAGCTTCTGTTGTTAATGATGCACCGTTTTTGTCAGTGATAACGCAATGATAGATGCTGCCGTCACGAGAAGACTTGATCTCAAGAGACAAGGTATCAGTCTTAGCGCCATCGTTTACAGAACAGTTCGTCCAAGCGCCGTTCTTAAGAGTCTGCCACTGATACTTAAGACCGGATCCTTCAGCAACTACTGTAAATGTAGCCATCTCACCTGCTGCTCCGGAGTAATCTTCGGGCTGTGTCTCGATATTCAAAGCTGAAGCAACAGTAAGAGTAACTTCCTTCGTCGTAACTGTTTCACCATTCTTATCAGTTATTACACACTGGTACTTGCTTCCGTTACGTGAATCCTTGATTGCCAATGACAATGTAGCGGTCTTGGCTCCATCATTAACAGAACAGTTGGTCCAGCTTCCATTCTTAAGCGTCTGCCACTGATACTTGAGGCCGGATCCCTGAGCTGCTACCGTAAATGTAGCGGTCTCACCAACACTGCCTGAATAATCTTCAGGCTGAGAAGTAATTGCTAAAGGCGTAGCTACTGTAAGTGTTACCTCTTTGCTTGTTACTGTTTTTCCGAATTTATCGGTGATAACACAATGATACTTACTGCCGTCACGGGAATCCTTGATCTCCATGGAAAGTGTATCGGTCTTAGCTCCGTCATTTATTGAGCAGTTAGTCCAAACACCATTCTTAAGGACCTGCCACTGATACTTCAGTTTGCTGCCGTCTGCTTCTACACTAAACTCAGCAGTTGAACCGGAAGGACCTGCATAATCTTCGGGCTGAATTATTATCTCGGGATCAGGGAAATGTATTGTCGCATTACCAAAGATCTCGTCGATTGATTTCTCAGATAGTTCATCATAATGCTCGCCACTGTGCACATCAATGCTTTCCCAAAGTTCGCAATTGCCTGTGAAGTATACATCAGTAAGCGAAGTGCATCCGTCAAATGCATCATCACAGATAAAGTTAACGCTAGATGGTATCACAATGCTATTGAGGCTGGAGCAATTTCTAAAAGCGCGTCCATAGATTTCGGTTACTCCGTCTGGAATAGAGACATCCTTGAGATTGATGCAGCCGTCGAACATTCCACCGCACAAAAATGTTCTTCCTGAATCAATAGTAACATTTGTTAATGAAGCACTAGAGATGAAAAATTTATTGTCTTTCGGTACCGTAATATGAGATATTTTAACTTTTGTCAAAGATATTGTGCCAACATCTCCAGTTACTTCAAAAGTTTCTAAATTGGGTGAATCATAAATAGTCAAATTCCAAGTTATGTCACCAGACACATACACGCTTTTCAAATTTCTCAAATAATAAGTATAAAGATATCTCAAATCATAATTGGCTATGATAGTCTCTATGAATTGACAATCAAACACGTATAAATAATCCACATATTCGGGTACATCCAAAACGGTTAATTTCTCATTATCACGCAATTCCAAGTTCAAAATATATCCTTCGCCTTCGAATATATCCAATGTAGTAATTCCACAATTGTCTAACATAACACCGACACAAGGGACATATTCTGAAGGAGCAAAATCAATATCGATATTGATGGAATCCAACGCGCGGAAATTACATAATTCAAAGCAATTCAATTTATCACCGACAAAAGTTAAATTGCTGGCAGGACAATCCTCGCCACGTATCATCAATACATCGGTTAAAGAACAATCTATAGTGATCATCGTATTGCTTGTAATCCGGGTTGACATGTATTCTGATAAATCATTAACATTGATATACAGATCCACGGTTGAAGGTTGAATAACAAGCGTGTCATTATCGTAATATTTCCATGTATAAGAATAATCGATAGGATCATCATTATAATAGCGATAACTGTTACTTACAGATCCGCTGGTAACAGCTTCTGATGCCGATGCGATTATCGGTACCGAAGATATCACGAAAACCGCGATCATAAGTGAAACGAGTCTTTTATAAAGCTTTTGCATAGTAATCCTCCCCATAAAAAGATAAATTCATTATATAGGAATATTGTTTGCCAATTAAGTATTTTATAGAAAAACCTGCCTACAAAATTTAAAAGAGGCCGAATCATCAGATCCGGCCCCGTTTTATTGATTAAAGATTAATCTTAAGATCAATCGATATCTGTTACTGTCTCAATCCCGGGAACAATCTCGATTACCTCTGCTGCTTCAACAATCTCAGCTACCTCAACAATTTCTGTGATGTCTACGCAATCTGCAGCAGTAAAATCGATTTCAGCAGCTGTAGCATTTACAGAATTAATCTCAATAGGCGGCAAGTCATTAGGATCACGAATTGGCTCCAAGGCCTTTGCAATTGTAAGTGTTACAGTGCAGCTTTCTGCTGAATTGCCAAATTTGTCTGTAACAACACAACGGTATTCACTGCCGTCACGTGAAGATTTAACTTCTAACGACAATGTCTTTGTCTTGGCTCCGTCGTTGATAGAGCAATTTGTCCATGCGCCGTTTTTGAGCACCTGCCACTGATACTTTAAGCCTTCGCCTTCTGCTTCAATTGTAAATGTAGCGGTCTCACCGAGCACATAAGCACAATAATCGCTGGGTTCTGTGACAATAATAACTTCTTTTTTAACCGTAAGTGTTACAGTCTCAGTTGTAACTGTAGCTCCGTTCTTATCGGTGATTACGCACTGATATTTGCTGCCGTTACGTGAATCCTTGATTGCCAAGGTCAATGTATCAGTCTTGGCACCATCGTTGATGGAGCAGTTAGTCCAGCTGCCGTTCTTCAGAGTCTGCCACTGGTACTTAAGTCCGCTTCCCTGTGCAGCTACTGTAAATGTAGCCATCTCACCTGCTGCTCCGGAGACGTCTTCCGGCTGAGTCTCGATTATCAAAGGTGTAGCTACAGTAAGCTTTACCTCATTCGTTGTAACTGTATTGCCGTTCTTATCGGTTATAACACACTGATATTTGCTGCCGTTACGTGATTCCTTTGCTTCCAAAGACAAAGTGTCAGTCCTCGCGCCGTCATTAATAGAGCAGTTAGTCCAGCTGCCGTTCTTAAAAGTCTGCCACTGGTACTTAAGTCCGCTTCCCTGTGCAGCTACTGTAAATGTAGCCATCTCACCTGCTGCTGCGGTGAAGTCTTCGGGCTGAGTCTCGATTTTCAAAAGGGTAACTACATTAAGTGTTGCCTTATTACTTGTTACTGTATTGCCGTTCTTATCAGTAATAACACAATGATAATTGCTGCCATTGCGGGATTCCTTTGCTTCCAAAGACAAAGTGTCAGTCTTGGCGCCGTCTTTAACAGAGCAGTTTGTCCAAGTGTTGTTCTTAAACACCTGCCATTGATATTGAAGGTCTTCGCCTTCTGCTTCTACTTTAAATGTTGCAGTGCTGCCTATATAACCTGTATAGTCTTCAGGCTCCTTAGTAATCAAGTTTACTACGCCAAAATCTATATCGGCTTTGTAAAAGATATCATCGATACTATCATCTATAATCTCATCTTCGTTCATGATGGTTATTGAATACCACTGATCATGAGTGCCTGAGTAATAGACTTTTTCCAGATTATTGGAATCGCCAAATGAGAATCTGTCGATCTGGTTTATGCTTGCCGGAATATATACTGTCTTTAGTTTTGTACATTCATCAAATGCATATGTCTCAATAGAAGATATACCATCAGGAATAATGACTTGCTCAAGATTCCGGCATCCACTGAACATAAAACTAGTAATGCATGTTCTTCCTTCTTCAAAGGTTGCTTTTGTTAAAGATTCAGAATTGCATCGAAAATAAGCACATGTTTTAGGAACGAAGATTTCACTAATTCCAACTTTAGCTAAAGATAAATAATCAAGTTCATCTATATTATTCAAATCGGTTAAGTTATAGCATGAGGAAATAGTAAGCTTTTTTACACCATCAGGTACGTTAGCTGATATGAGAGAATCACTGTTGATTATCTGCAAAGACGTTATATTCAAATTTTCATAGAAATCAAGACGGTCTACATTGCAATTTGTTAAGCCAATCCAATAAAGTGTTGTTTCTTTTTCAAACCTGATAGTATTCAAATTACTAAAATTATAAAATACCATATTGTAGAAGTTATCTAAGGTGCTTCCGCTGATCACTATGTTTCCGGAGGGACAATTATCTCCATAAACATGAATATTTCCAGTTTTATTATGACCTTGGGTATAGAGATTTGAAACATCTATATGAACAGTAGTACTACTATTCAGATAATCTCCCGGCAGATCATACTTGTCAATTATAAGAGTAGTTTTGTAAGTATCAGGTCGTATGATCAAGGTGTTGTCGTCAAAATATTCCCATGTATATGAACCTTTGGCAGTCGTGACGGACCCGGCATCAACTTGAGAAGCAGCCGATACTATGAAAGAAATAGACGAGATGACAAAAATGGCAACCATAATAGTAATGATTGCTTTGAATCGATTACGCATATAAAACCTCCGGTGATAAAACTGAAAAAATTATACAACTATAAAAGAATTTTGTCATGAACGTAATCCGTAAAAAAACAAAGAACGGAGCCGAATCGTAAGATCCGGCCCCGTATAAATGTTGATTAATAGATTAACCCACAGATCAATCTGCTTCTGTTACCGCTTCTGTCTCGATAACCTCTGCGACTTCAAATACCTCAGACGCCTCTGAAACTACTTCCTCAACCGTCTCAACTATATCAACAGTTTCAACAGAATCAACGGTGTCTACTACGTCTACTGTTTCAACAACTTCTTCGGCTGCAACAGAATCCTCAGCCTCGATAACAGTAGAATCAGCCGGAACCTGTACTGCTTTAGCCGGTAAAGAATTGTCAATAATATACAGGGTTACTGTTTCTGATATATAAACATTTTCGTATTTGTCAGTAACGACACAACGATACTGGCTTCCGTCACGTGATTCCTTGACCTTCAAACTTAATGTATTCGTCTTAGCGCCATCGTTCTTAGAGCAGTTAGTCCAGGTGCCGTTCTTCAACACCTGCCACTGATACTTGATATCAGTACCAGCAGCACCAAGGGAAAAACAAGCCGTTTCTCCGAGATTTGCATAACAATCCTCAGGCGTAAAAGTGACTACGATTCCCTTAAACAATGTCACTGTGACTTCATTTGTATACTCAGTATTGCCGTATTTATCAGATACAACGCAGCGATAAACACAGCCGTCACGCGATTCCTTCATCAAAACTTTAAAATAATCCGACTTAGCACCATCGTTTATGGAGCAGTTTGTCCAGGTGCCGTTCTTCAATACCTGCCACTGATACTTGAGACCATCACCTTCGGCTGCAACTGTAAACATAATGCTAAAGCCAACAGGACAATCAATAAATTTTTGTCCACCTACAGGCTGCTCAACGATTCTCAGTGACTTATCAACTGTTAATGTAACTTCACTTGAAGTAACAGTTTTACCGTTCTTGTCTGTTATTACGCAGTGATAAACATTGCCGTTTCTGGAATCCTTGATCTCCTGAGTGAATGTTGCGGTCCTAGCTCCATCATTCAATGAGCAGTTTGTCCACGTGCCGTTCTTCAAATACTGCCACTGATATTTGAGACCATCACCCTGTGCTACAACGTTAAATACAGCATACTCACCGATATCACCGGAGTAATCCGAAGGCTGGTCAGTAATAATGAGAGGATTTTCTATTGTAAGAGTTACTTCGTCGGTAGTAATGGATTTATTGAACTTGTCCGTAATAACACAGCGGTATTTGCTGCCGTCACGGGAACTCTTTATTTCTAAGGATAATGTAGCAGTCTTGGCACCATCGTTAATTGAACAGTTTGTCCAAGTACCGTTCTTTAATACCTGCCACTGATACTTAAGTCTGCTGCCTTCCGCTTCTACAGTAAATTCAGCAATAGAACCTGAAGTGCCGGCACAATCTTCAGGCTGTGTTATTATCTCCGGATCAGGAAAATGTAAAGTTGCATTACCAAAGATCTCGTTGATTGATTTATCGGTTGTTACTAAATCAAAGTCAATACCAGAGCGTACAACTATGTTTTCCCATTGCTCGTAATTGCCTGTGAAAAATACATCAGTAAGCGAAGAGCATCCGTCAAATGCATCCTCATTGATATAGATAACGCTAGAAGGTATCACAATACTTTTTAAGCTTGAGCAATTTCCAAAAGCACGATAATTAATTTCGGTAACACCCTCCGGCATAGTAACATCTGCGAGATTAATGCAGTCTTCGAACATTTTAAGGTTTATTTCTGTTCTTCCGGGTTCAATTGCGGCTCTTGTTAATGAATTACTATTTATTAAATACAAACCTCCATTATTCGGTATAGTGAAATCCGAAAATGGTACATTTTGCAATACTGTTTTCCAAACAGTACCTGTTACTTCTATGGTTTCTAAATTAGGTGCTTTATCTACTGCAAATTCATATTGTATGTTTCCATACACATATATGTTTTTCAAACTATTTGTTTCTACAACCAAAAGACTTTTCAAATTATTCGTGGCTTGGATAAATTCCAAATTTTTACACCTAAATACATATAAATAGCTAACATATTCAGGAACGGTTAAACTGGTTATATTATTACAATCATGAAAATCTAAGTCTATGCTATGCATGTTTCCTTCGAAAATATCCGCTGTAGTAATACCGCATCTGTATAAATCTATATTTACATTGTTAAATATATGCGGATATTCAGTCGGAGCAAAGTCAATATCAATATTGACAGAATTCAGTGCACTGAAATCATAGAAATCCAAGAAGTTTAAATCTGTACCGACAAATGTAAAATTGCTGGCAGGACACTCTTGGCCGAATATTTTTAAATTAATTTCCAAAGAACAATCTATAGTAATTTTCGTATTACTTGTTAAGCGGGTTTTCATGTAATCCGTCAGATCATTTACATTGATATAGAGATTCGAAGTTGAAGGCAGAATAATAAGCGTGTCATTATCGTAATATTTCCATGTATAAGAATAATTGAATTCCCCCAACCCATATGGTCTATAACTGTTATTCACAGTTCCGCTGTCAACAATACTAGATGCCGATGCGATTATCGATATTGAAGACATCACGAAAACCGCAATTAAAAGTGAAACGAGACATTTTAAATATTTTTTCATAGTATTCCTCCCCATACAAAAATATATAAATATTAAATAAGATATTCGTGTGCCAATCAAGTGTTTTAAAGACAAAAATGTAATAAAAAAACAAAGAATACAGGGTCGAACCAATCAGGTCCGACCCTGTAATTTTCAGCTAATCAGGTTAAAGCAGCGTCAATCGACTTCGGTTACCGTCTCTGCAACTACTTCCTCAACCGTTTCAACTATATCAACCGTTTCAACTATATCAACAGTTTCAACAGTATCAACGGTGTCTACTACGTCTACTGTTTCAACAACTTCTTCGGCTGCAACAGAATCCTCAGCCTCGATAACAGTAGAATCAGCAGGAACCTGTACTGGTTTAGCCGGTAAAGCATTGTCAATAATATACAGGGTTACTGTTTCTGTTGTATGAACATTTTCGAATTTGTCAGTAATTACACAACGATACTGACAACCGTCACGGGATTCTTTGGCCTCCAGTGTTAATGTATCTGTCTTAGCGCCATCGTTGATTGAACAGTTGGTCCAGACACCTTTCTTCAATACCTGCCACTGATACTTGAGATCGAAACCATATGCTTCTATTGTAAATTCAGCGTTATCGCCGAGATTTGCATAGCAATCAGCAGGATCGGAGAAAACTGTAATAACTTTTTCCGTTGTCAATTTAATTTCATCGGACGTCTCTGAATTGCCGTACTTATCAGAAACAACGCAGTGGTATACACTGCCGTCTCGGGATTCCTTCATCTCAATCACAAGAGTATTAGTCTTAGCACCATCGTTCATAGAGCAGTTCGTCCAGGTACCGTTCTTGAGAACCTGCCACTGATACTTAAGGCCATCACCTTCAGCTTTAATAGGTATTAAAACAATTATGCCTATAGGTACGCTTACTTCTTCTACTCCACCTACAGGCTGCTCAACGATTCTCAGTGACTTATCAACAGTCAATGTGACCTCATCAGAAGTAACAGCAACACCGTTCTTATCGGTAATTACGCAGTGGTAAACAAAACCGTTTCTTGAATCCTTGACTTCCTGTGTGAGCGTTGCTGTCTTCGCACCGTCATTCTTGGAGCAGTTAGTCCATTCGCCGTTCTTCATTACCTGCCACTGATACTTAAGGCCATCACCCTGGGCAGCAACAGTAAATTCAGCAGTCTCTCCTACACGGCCGGTGTAGTCTTCAGGCTGAGTTGATATTTTTAACTCAGTGCCAATATATAGTGCAACAGGATCTGTTTCAACTGTAGTGCCATATTTATCGGTAATTACGCACTTGTACTTCCATCCGTTTTTGGAATCCTTTACCGCAATGGACAAAGAGGATGTCTTGGCACCGTCATTCATTGAGCAGTTAACCCATGCGTTAGCACCCGGCTTCAATACTTGCCACTGATACTTAAGTCCGTCGCCTTCTGCAGATACCAAAAGTATCTCCGTGTTGCCAACATTGCAGTACATGTCAGACGAAGGCTGACCCAAGATCTTAGCTGTCTTACCTTTAACTTTAAGTTTAGCTTCGTTTGAGAAAAGCGTCATACCCTCACTGTCAGTTACGGCACAACGTACGCGCATACCGTTCATAGCCTCTGTGATAGTGAACACCAGTAACGGAAACTGAGCAGTTTCATCATCAAGATCTACCCAATCACCATCTTTGTAATACTGCCACTGGTATGTGTAGTCTTCAGGATCACCGACAGGAAAAACAGTGAACGCTGCATATGAGCCTACAGGGCCTGTGAAATCATCAGGTCCTTTAGCGATAAATGTCGAGTAATGGACATTGGTGACATATGGGAATACATCTTCAAGTGTTTTCTCGGATTCACGATCAAATAATGAATCATAGATCATTATGCTCATAAATTCGTATGCTGAACCTTCAAAGTAAATATCCGTAAGTGAATAGCAATCATTAAAAGCGGTATCATCGATCCTGTTAACGCTGTTAGGAATCGTAACAGACTTAAGATTATAACAATCAGAGAACATATCAGAATTAATCTCTGTTCTGCCCTCTTCAATTACAGCATAAGTCAACGAATCTGAACTATAGCTGAAAAATTCAATATTGTTAGGAACAACTATCGCCTCATAATCAAAACCGATCAACCGGCATCTTTTAAGAGAATCCGGCAAATCAAGATTCTCCAAATCCAAAGAAGCAAGACTTTCAACAGTCAAAGCTTCCAATGTTTCCGGTATCTCTAATGACTCAACATTTAAGCAGTCATAAATATAAAAACTCTTAACATTTTTCGGAATAGCAAAACTCTGCAGTTCAAAACAGGTATAAAGATCAAAATAGTTAATATTTCCGCCATTGACTATGTCAAGTGAAGTTGAAGAAGTACTGCCGGCAATAGTAAAATAATCTATATTCATGCCTGCCTTTAATTTGACCGAATTCAGATTATCAAAATTGAATATATCGAGCATCCAGATGTCCGAAGCATAATTGCCGGAGAACACGATCTCGCTGGCAGGGCATCCCAAACCGGCTACGCGAACATAATCACTGTCCAACTTGTTTGAAAAAACAATAAGGATCTGAGTATCCTCAGATACCGTCTCCTGTATGTAATCAGTAAACCAACTAAGTTGAATATTAATAATATTATCAGTAGGAATAATCTTTAACACGTCGTTATCGTAGTATTCCCATGTATAAGAAACTCCGAATTCCGACAAATCAACCTCGCCGTGATCCACCATCTCTACATCTTTAGCCAATACAGCCATCGACATAGACAGCAGCATGATCACAGCCGTCAAAAGAGAAACGAATCTTTTGAAATGTTTTCGCATAATTAACCTCCCTGGGATAAATATAGACAAGAAAATTATACAACTATAAAATATTCTTGTCAGGCGGATTAGTGTTTATTTGTTCGAAAATCTCCTTCTTTTCGAGAAGCTCGAAAAAGGGCGCCTCAAACGAGACGCCCCTCTTAAGATTAACCGAAATGGATTATCAGGAAACTTCCGTTACCGTTTCAACAACAGGAGTCTCAGCAGTCTCGATTGTCTCTGCGTCAACGGTTACGACTGTTTCAACCAAAGCGACAGCTGAATCAGGATCATCGGAGAAATCATCTTCGTCCATCTCTTCGCCCATGTCTTCGTCCATATCATCTGGTTCTCCAATTTCTTCAGGCATAACATACAGAGTAACAGTTCTTGTCTCAACAACAGTACCGTATTTGTCTGTAATTACGCAGTGATACTGGAAACCGTCACGTGATGCCAAAGACAGTATGGTCAAAGTGTCAGTCTTGGCGCCGTCGTTCTTTGAGCAGTTGGTCCAAACGCCGTTCTTCAATACCTGCCACTGATATTTAAGACCCTCGCCTTCTGCTTCGACAATGAATTCGGCATACGCCTGCTCAGGAACATCCTGGGACTCAGGCTCTCTTGTGATCTTGATCTCGCTGCTGATAGTTAGTGTAACTTCATCAGAAATCTTGGAATTGCCATACTTGTCCGTAATCACACAATGATATACGTTGCCGTTTCTGGAATCCTTGATCTCCTGAGAAAGCGTATTGGTCTTCGCACCGTCATTCTTGGAGCAGTTTGTCCATGTGCCGTTCTTCAATATCTGCCACTGATACTTGAGGCCTACGCCCTTTGCTTCAACTGTGAAAGAAGCAATCTGACCAACAGTACCTGAGAAATCTGTAGGCTCCTTGGCGATCCTCAGAGAAGTATCCATTCCCAACATAGCTTCTTCGGAAATAACCTTTGCGCCATACTTATCAGTAATTATGCAGCGATAGCAGTAGCCGTCGCGCGAAGGCTTGATCTCCAATGTAAGGGTATCGGTCTTGGCACCATCATTTACGGAACAGTTCGACCAGCCGTTCTTATCAACCTGCCACTGATACTTGAGGTCTTCGCCCTGTGCCACAACAGTAAATGTAGCATATTCGCCTTCATAGCCTTCGAAACATTCAGGCTGTTCAAGGATCTCAAGCTGTACTCCGATCGTAAGCGTAACAGGATCTGTCGCAATTTTATTTCCATATTTATCAGTAATTATGCACTGATACTTGCAGTTGTTTCTGGAAGCTTTGGCCTCTAACGTTAATATATCCGACTTTGCACCGTCAGTAACAGAGCAATTAACCCATGCTTCAGCGCCCGGCTTCAGTACTTTCCATTGATACTTAAGACCATCACCTTCTGCCTCTACCAAAAAGATAGCTAAATCGCCTTCGCAGCAGCTAAAGTCTTCAGGCTGTTCAACGATCGTTGCACACTTGCCATTTACTGTAAGCTTAGCTGGCGTTGAGGTAAGCGTCATGCCTTCACTGTCAGTAACAGCGCAGCATACATCCATGCCGTCCATCTCATCTATAATCATGAATGTCAGATTTGGAGTCGTAGCACTCTCAACATCAATATCTATCCATTCTCCATCCCAAAAATACTTCCACTGATATGTGAAGTCATTCGGATCACCGTCAGCGACAATGCTAAACTCGGCAAAGGAGCCTGCAGGACCAGTGAAATCTTCAGGTTCTTTATAGATAAAAGTATCAAAATGGATATCAACACCTTCAAACAGTTCATAAATGCTGATATCAGAGATTCCCTCCTTCGTATAGTTATAAACAGTGATCTCCTCCCATTGTGATCTAGATCCATAATAGAAAATATCAGTCAGATTGTCACAGTATTCAAAAGCAGAATCATCAATCTTAGTAACGCTGTCAGGGATAACAACTTCATAAAGGTTAGTGCATTCTACGAATGTTTTATACTCAATAGATGTAACGCCATCAGGAATATCAATATATAGGAGACCGCATTGCTTGAAAGCAGCAGCACTGATCGTATCTACGGATTCAGGCAGATAAATATCAGAAAGATTCCAGCAATGATAAAAAGCACCATACTCTATGGTTATAACACTATCAGGGACACCTACATACTCAAGACCCGGACAATCCGCAAACATTTGAGTATGGATACTTGTAGATCCGTCTTCGATAAAAGCATTAATTAATGAAGCACTACTGTTTATACGGAAATCTTCAAGTGTATTTGGAACATAAATTTCTGTCAGATTGAGATTAAATAAATAGCAGTATTCAAGAGTCTCCGGTATCACGAATTCATCAAATGACTCACCCAAACTGCCCATAGATAAACCCTTTAATGTATCCGGTATTGTTATCGTTTCTACGTTATAACAATCATTAATATAGAAATCACTAATTTTATCAGGTACTACAACATTCACCAGATTTTCACAAAAGCCGATAGAAAGTGTTGAGATTGAGCCGCCCTGGAATATGTCTGTTGAGCTTAATCCGCAATCAAGAATAGTGAGCCTGTCTAAATCCAGACCCCGCTTTAATTTGATCGAATTTAGATCACTGAAAAAGGTAATATCCATCGCCTTTATATTTTCAACATTTGATCCTGTAAAAACGATCTCTCCCGAAGGGCATCCGGAACCGTTTAAATTTATATAACTAATGTTATACAGATACGAAAGATCAATTATGATCTCTGTGTTTTCTGTATATTTCAAGTAATAGCTATCTGTAAAATGAGCATCATTAAGGAAAATGTTAGATGTTCTGGGTTTTATCAGTAATAAATCGTTATCGTAGTATTCCCAAGTGTAATAGCACTCCAATTCGGGCAGATCAACCTCTCCTTCTTCGAGTTTCTCTACATCCTTAGCAAATATTGTCATAGACATAGACAGCAGCATTATCACAGCTGTCAAAAGAGAAACGAATCTTTTGATATGTTTTCGCATAAAATACCTCCTTGGGATAAATGATTTTAAATTAATCAACTGCTGTTACTGCTTCGGCATCTGCTTCAGGAACAGTTTCGATTACCTCAGTAATCTCAATAATCACAGAATCCTCAGATGTGTCTGCAGTATCCTCTGCGTCAGTTACTTCCTGTATCTCAACGATTTCAACATAATCTGCATCCGCGTTGCTTTCTGCAGGTGATGAATCAGCTTCTGCACTTGCAGCTACAACCCATAAATCAATAACATAGAGCTCAGTAGGTTCAGTAGTCAATGTATTTCCATACTTATCTGTTACAACACAATGGTATTGCAGTTGGTTACGGGATGTCTTTGCTTCCAATGTAAGCTTGTTTGTCTTAGCACCGTCGTTTATCGAGCAGTTAATCCATGTGCCGTTCTTAAATACTTGCCATTGATATTTCAGCCCCTCACCTTGTGCTTCTACAACAAAATCAACAGAATCTCCTACATTAGCAAATATGTATTCTTCGGACTCAGATACAATAGCCAGAATTTTGAGGATCGAAAGAGTAGCTTCTCTTGTTGTAACAGTAGCTCCCGACTTGTCTGTAACAATACAGTGATACTTCAATCCGTCACGGGAAGCCTTGATCTCTAATGACAATGCGGCTGTCTTAGCGCCGTCATTAATGGAGCAGTTCGTCCAGGTACCATTCTTATATACCTGCCACTGATACTTAAGACCTTCGCCCTCTGCTACGACCGTGAACTCTGCGGTTTCTCCCGCGTGACCTGCAAAATCAGCTGGCTGTGTCTTGATCGAGAGCGGTGATAAAACTGAGAGCGTAACTTCATTAGTTGTCACAGTCTCACCATATTTATCAGTAACGATACAATGATACTTGCTGCCGTTACGGGAATCCTTTATAGCCAAAGACAGCGTTGCGGTCTTTGCTCCGTCATTAATTGAGCAATTTGTCCAGGTACCGCTCTTTAATGTCTGCCACTGGTATTTAAGTCCGCTGCCTGCAGCATTTACGGTAAATACAGCTGTGTTACCGGCATATCCTGAGCAATCTTCAGGCTGTGTCTTTATTTCTAATGGATTTCCAACAGTCAATACGACTTGCTTAGTTGTAACTGAATAACCATATTTATCGGTTATTACACACATATACACGCATCCGTCACGTGACTCCTTAGCTTCCAAAGCCAAGGTATCGGTCTTTGCTCCATCTTTAACAGAACAGTTTGCCCAGTAAGTAACCTTATTTACCTGCCATTGATAAGTTAATTCTTCACCGTCAGCAATAACATTAAATGTAGCTGTTTCACCGGGCGCACATATAATGTCTTCTGGTTCTTCTAAAATAGTTATAGATTTGCACACGTTAAGGATTGCTTCATCAGAAGTACATGTCAGACCGGTAGAATCAGTAACTACACAATGTACTTTTAAACCATTTCGTTCTTCAGAGATAGGGAATTCTAACTGAGCTGTTTTTGCGCTCGGAACCATGAAGTTGATCCAGGTGTTATCCTTCAGATATTGCCATTGATAACTTACGATCTCGCCGTATGTTTCAACGTTGAAGAAAGCTCCGTATCCGACAGGCCCTGTAAAGTCCTTTGGCTGTGTTTCAAACAGATCGAGATCATCGATCCAGATGTCGGCATCACCGAAGATTTCATCTATAGTCTTCTCGGAAACAGTCTCATTCCAATCACTGTAGACAGTTATGTTATTCCATTGAGCACGAGAACCCGTGAAATAAACATCTGTAAGATTATCGCATTGCTGGAATGCCGATTCATCGATCTGAGTTACACTCGCAGGAATCAGAACTTCACTCAAATTATCGCAGCCTCTGAATGTTGCATATTCAATGGATGTAACTCCATTAGGAATATTAAACGACTCAAGTCCGGTATTGCGGAATGCACCTCTGCCGATCGATGTTACTGAATCAGGAAGTTCAATTGAAGTTAGATTGGAACAATTCGTAAACGCATTGTATTCAATTCGTGTTACACTGTCAGGAATATATACGTCGGTAAGATTTGAGCAGAAATGAAACATATTCAAGTCAATCTGTTTTCTCCCGGATTCAATTGAAGCTTCCTCCAAAGAATCTGACATGATAGTAAATCTTTCGCAGGAAACGGGTACATTTATTTGAGATATACCGACATTAAAGAGAGAACAAGACTTAAGAGTCTCAGGTATTTCAAAATCAACGAGCTTGGGTGAATTTTCGACATAAAGAGCTTCCAGGTCATCCGGTACAGCAATGCTTTCAACATTAGCACAGTCAACGAGTTCAAAACGTTCCAGATTAGAGGGAACATTTACATTTACTAAATTGCTGCAATTCGTTACCTGAATAACATCAGTGTATAATTGATCGAAAATATTAATATTATTAAGACCGCAGTCGTAAATACCAACCCAATCGATATATGCGTCATCATCAAAATAAACAGATTCCAATGAATCAAAATCATGGATACTGATATTATAGAAACCGTCTGATATTCCGTCACCGCCGATAATTAAGTTGCAACTGGGACAATTAGCACTATGAATACTCAGAGCGGATCTATATACCGGATCAATATAAATATTTGAAACGTCGATATATATCGTAGTATTGCTGCTTAAATTTATTGAAGGCAGATCATTTTCGTCAATGTTAATTAACCAACCCTCAGGGTAAAGCTTCAACAGATCGTCACTGTAATACTCCCAAGAATACGAACAATAATTAGCGGTTACATGTCCTGAACTTATCAGAGTGTTCGCAGACACAATCATCGAAAACATAGAAACGACAAACGCAGCCACCATCACAGTGACAAGCTTTTTGATAAGACTTCGCATAAAATACCTCCCGGGGAAAATATAAATAAATTATATATCTATCAAGATGCTTTGTCAGGCTTATTCTGGCTTTTGTAACATGACAAAAAGAGGCCGAATCCTAAGATCCGGCCCCCGAATTAGTTTTGATTAGAAAACAATCTATGGCTCAATCGACCTCTGTTACCGTCTCTGTCTCGATAACCGCTTCGATTTCAACTACCTCAGATACCTCTAAAACTTCTGAAGCAGCTTCGGCTTCTGGTGCTTCAATGGTCTCAGTGTCTTCGAAACAATCAGATGCTACACAATTAGTAATATCCGGCGATGTAACATCAGGACTTCCAACGCTCCTATCAATTACAGTCATTTCACTAACGTAAAGAGTAATATCTTTGCTTGTCTCTGTTTGTCCGTACTTATCGGTTACAACACAATGATATTTCAATCCATCGCGCGACATCTTGGCTTCCAAAGTCATTGTATCTGTCTTTGCGCCGTCATTGACAGAACAGTTAGTCCAAGTGCCATTCTTAAATACCTGCCATTGATATTTCAGTCCGTCACCATGAGCTTCAATTGTGAAATCAACATATGTACCTCTAAATGCAAGTATTTCATTTTCAGGACTATTAACTAGAACGAGCTGGTTTTTCATTGTCAGCGTAACTTCTTTCGACGTTACAGAATCACCGTTCATGTCGGATACGATACAGTGATATTTGCACCCGTTACGTGATTCTTTTATCTCAAGTGAAAGTGTATCTGTCTTAGCGCCGTCATTCATGGAGCAGTTTGTCCAGGCTCCATTCTTATATACCTGCCACTGATATTTAAGACCTTCTCCCTGAGCTTCAACATGGAAAACTGCAGTTTCACCGGTAGCACCGGAGAAGTCTTCAGGCTGTGTCTTTATCGATAAGGGTTTGAGAACTGACAATGTAACTTCGTCGGATATCATT
>JAEFBB010000053.1 GCA_016292215.1 Saccharofermentans sp.
CGTGGAAAACCCCGACGGTTCTTACTCGATCACCGAGAGAGGCAAGTTCATCGTTAAGATGTTCAGGACGATCGCAGAGTGGTTTGATACTGACAGGCGTCTGGTATATCCGAACGAGAACTGATAGAGGTTATGGCTATGAAAAGAGCTATCTGTGTTTGTTTATTAAGTAGCATTGTTTTAACAGGTTGTGTGTCCAAGGCTGACTATGAGCAGCTTGAAGAGCGTGTTTCCAGATTAGAACAAGAGCAGAGCCGTATTAACGAATCAACTACTACTACTCCGGAAACAAGTGCGGTTGCTGATCCTTCAATTTCTGAAAGCGACACTGAGGCATCAAATCAGGAATCATCCACAAATTATTCCTTAGAAGGTATGTCAGCAGAGGAGATTTATGCTGAGTGTAAATCAATATATCAAACTTTATCTGGTTGTTCCGGAATGACGAAAGATGAGTACATGCGATTGTTGAAAGTTCCTTCTAATGAGTTATATTGGCCTCATTTCTATTTTGATGGATATTATGATGAAACAATCACTGACTGTATCACTTGTGTGTATTTTGATGGTGTTACTGAACAGATGAATGGAACAATGGAATGTGTTGACAATCCACCGATGACTGTATATATGCGCATTTCCGATTATCAGACGGCAGAAGCATTTTATAATTTAATTGTTTCTGATAAGTATAAAGACATCATTGTTTCAAATGACCAGGAAGGAACAAGTTGGAGTGCATCTGTGCTCGCATCTGATGGCTATAATTATTGGCCGGTATTGGAATTGGCAAAAAGCTATGATGCATATTCAATTACATTTACAATAAGAAATAGATTTAATTAGTACATACTATTAAGGCTTTTGAAAAACTGCTGAGTATTATTGTTAGAATATATAAGGGCATCCTTGAGGGGTGCTCTTTTTCTTTGGCCTAGAAAATGAGGCAATTCCTGATGAAAGATAAAAATATATCGAATTACAATAAATTTTTATTGCATTACAAGGATGGACGTGATAAGATAACCTCACATGGGGAGGTAGAAAAAACATGAAACCTATTAAGAAGATCAAGGTATTAACCGCTGCCGGTGCGATTCTTTTCGCGTCATTATTCTCAGGCTGTTCGCTCTTTAATGCGTATGCAGGGATCCCGAGTCTTCCTGACAACGCCACATCGTATGAGATGTATGAAGTTGACAGCGTTGACATGATGCTCATTGATGTGTGCGGACGCACATATGCGCCTTACGGAACGCTTAAGGGAAGATTTAAGGATGATTACGTCAGGGATTGTCTGGGATATGTGGATGGCGATAAGAACACGAGAGTCTATTCGCTCTGCGAAGATCCGTACGATGACTATATCGTGATGATCAACACTAAGGGCGTCATGGAGCAGCCGCAGTTCTGGCGCGCATTTGATACATATAATGAAGACGTCTTTACACCTGAATACATAGATTCCCTGGAGTATGAAGAATGGGGCAGTTCCGGCTGCTATTCCGAGATGAAGGAGTTCAGGATCAATGTAAATCTCGATGCGGAAGACGTAATGGAGCTTTCCATGTACTTCATTATAAACGGCGACACAGACGGCTCGGCAGGCGTCCGCAATGCCGACTGGACAGAGATGAAGGACGACACATACGATCTTTCTATCCTTGAGATCCATCTGCATGATAAGTACGATTACGGCGAGCCTTTCAACGTCGAGATACATTTCACCGTTACGACTATAGATAAGAGAGAGTTTGATCTGGCAGAGGTTTACACAGGCACGGTCCGTCTGGGCGACGAAGACACGCTGACGCTTACGGGCAATGCGACAGACGGATATGAGATCAGGTAAGGAGCAGATATGGTCTTTGTAATTTACGGCGGTTTGATTGCCATTACAATATTCGCTTTCAAGCACAAGATGTGGTTCCTCGGAGGATTCTGTTGCTTTCTGATGCTTCTGGGATTCGCATTATTCGCGGTTACCATTCATGAGATGCAGCATTTAGCCAGCTAAGTCGTAAATCGAGGCACCCGGAAGGGTGCCTTTTTTCATCATGCTGTCTCTGATTTTGGAAGGCCGTATTCGCGTCGCATGGCTTCAGCGGAGATAACCCACTGCTTTCCGTATTTACATGCATCTACTCCGTTGATCAATTTGCCGTAAGAGATTGCTTTGCGAAGTGTGCTCTCGTTCAGTCCCCAAAGCTCTGTAGCATCAGTAAATGCCATGAGCCCGTCGAAAGGCGTCTTGATCGTCTCACCATTAGCAAACAATTCATCGCAAGACAGATCGAGTTCGTCATTCCAGATTATTCCGTAACCGCCCATATCAACTTCTACGTTGGAGAATAGTTCGGGTGATTCTTCTAATTCTTTAAACGATCTCCATTTCGAAAACAAAGGCTCAACATTATAGATCTTAGTAACGCCCTCAGCGAACTGAACGCTTAAGCGGAAATCCGGAAGTGCTGAAACAGCTTTTACTTTATGAAACATATGATGCCTCCTTACTCTAACGGAGAAAGAGTTCTGAACTCTTGAGTCTCCCAAATCTGCATAAGATCATCCCTGTGAATGCCGATCCATTTCTTAACCATCATCAGAGCCTTTGGAGGAAGTTGACCATCCAAAACCTCACCTGTTTGAATACTGACGGCGGCTACATAATCACCATATTGAGCATGTACATGTGGTGGGTTATGCTCTGCCTGCTGGAAGTACATACGAATTAGTATTCCATAAAAACGTGATAATACCGGCATGTATGCGAACTCCTTATGTATTCACATTAATTATATCACGGTAGCGTGATATAACAAGAGAGCAAGTGATTGATTTTGCGGCCAAAAACGGACACAAAAACTGAACATAAAAAGCGGGTTCTCTAAAGACAATTTATATTTGACACAATATAATTTTATCAAATACAAACGAAAGGAGAACACCACATGTCTATATACGATTATTCAGTTCCCACACAAAAAGGAGAAGAGCTCTCTCTCAAGGAGTTCGAGGGCAAGGTCATCCTCATCGTCAACACCGCAACAGGCTGCGGATTCACACCGCACTACAAGCCGATCGAGGAGATGTATGAGCAGTTCCACGACAAGGGATTTGAAGTCATCGACGTCCCTTGCAACCAGTTCAGGGACCAGGCTCCCGGAACCGATGAAGAGATAACGCAGTTCTGCCAGCTCAAGTACAAGACGCAGTTCCCCCAGATGAAGAAGTCTGATGTCAATGGCGAGAACGAGCTCCCTTTATATACATATCTTAAGTCCCAGAAGGGTTTCGAAGGCTTCGGCAAGGGTCCGATGGCGCTCCTTATGAGAAAGATGTGCGAGAAGGCTGATAAGGATTACGCGTCCAAGCCTGACATCAAGTGGAACTTCACGAAGTTTGTCGTAGACAGATCCGGCAATGTCGTCAAGAGATTTGAGCCCACCGATGACATGAAGGATGTCAGAGAATTTATCGAAACTCTTATCTGAGAAGGTGCGAAATGAAGATCGATGAATCGATGAAGCTTGATTCGCAGCTGTGTTTCCCGCTCTATGCCGCATCCAGAAAAATAGTAAGCCTCTACACCCCGCACCTTAAGCCCCTCGGGATCACATACACCCAGTACATCATGTTCCTGGTGCTCTGGGAGCAGGACGGGATAACTGTAGGTGACCTCTGCAAAAGGCTGATGCTCGATACGGGCACGGTCACGCCGATGCTCAAGAACACCGAGAAGCAGGGCTTGATCAAGCGTGCGAGAAGTGAAGAGGATGAGCGCGTAGTGGTGATCACTCTGACGGATGAAGGCAAGGCGCTTTACAAGAAAGCCAGGGACATCCCCTCCAGGATCGGTTCATGCGTAAAGCTCAATAAGAGCGAAGCCGTTGCGCTATATAAGACACTTTATAAATTGTTAGAAGAATAATATTCATATAAGTATTCGCATAAACGACCAAAGAAAAACGCCGGAGCCACAAAAACTCCGGCGTTTGAATTTGCGAAGAAAAAAGATCAGACTCTTCCGAATCCGACTGCCTTTCTGACGAGCTCGTACTTTTCCTTTGCGATCTCGTTGGTGTAGTCGCGGCCGGCATCCAAAATGTCGTTGATGATGCCGCTTGAGAGGACCTCATTGTACTTGTCCTGGAAGGGAACGAGCTTCTCAACGACTGCATCGGCAACGGCCTTCTTGAGGTCACCGTATCCGCCGCCTTCGAACTTGGCGACTGCGTCTTCGATGGAAGAACCTGTGAAGACAGAGTAGATCGTGAGGAGGTTAGATACGCCGGGCTTCTCATCTTCGTCGAACTTGATGATGCCGTCGGAGTCTGTGACTGCGCTCATGATCTTCTTTCTGATCGTCTTCTCGGGATCGGAAAGGAAGACTGATGCCTTCGGGTTATCTGTAGACTTGCTCATCTTCTGGGTAGGTGTCTGCAGGTCACGGATCTTTGCGCCGATCGTAGGGATGAGCGGCTCGGGGATCCTGAAGATCTCACCGTAACGGTTGTTGAATCTGATAGCAAGGTTTCTGGCGAGCTCAACGTGCTGCTTCTGGTCGATACCCGTAGGAACGTACTTGGGATCGTAGAGCAGGATGTCTGCTGCCATAAGGTCAGGGTAAGTTACAAGGCCTTCAGTGAAAGTCTCGTGAAGAGCGGACTTGGCCTTGAACTGGTGCATTCTTGTGAGGTCGCCGTGAGGTGTGTGGCATTCGAAGATCCATGACAGATTTGCGTGATAGAGATTTTCTGACTGAATGTAGATGTGCATGTTCTCGAGGTTCGGATCGACGCCGCAAGCGATGTACATTGCGATGGCGTTGATGATGTTCCTGTGGAGAGCATCAGGATCCTGGGGAACCGTGATGGCATGCATGTCAGGGACGAAGAGGAATGTCTCATAGTCCTTCTGATAGTTTACGATCTGTGAGATACCGCCTGCGTAGTTGCCGATGGTAAGAGATCCGCTGGGCTGAAGGCCCGTAAGTAATCTGTCCATAAATAACCTCCGTTGTCTTCAAGACGACTAATCTTAACACTTTATAATATAATTATCAAAAGAGAGGCAGGTGAATCCGTTGCTGTACATCCTGGTGGCACTCAAATGCGAAGCTGCAGTCCTTAACGGCCTGCCCGGCGAAGTCGTCTTTACGGGTGTCGGCTTAAGGGCAAAAGACGTTTTAAATTCGCTTGATCTGAAGCCCGCGGATAAGGTGCTTAATGTTGGCATCTGCGCAGGATTAAACAAGGGCAAAGGTTACCTCATTAATGAGATCACATCGATGGAGACCGGCAGGCGTTACTACCCGGATATTCTTTTCGAATCGGGTTTTGAAGAGATGCCGCTTACCACATCGCCCGGTATAGTCCATGAAGTCGAAGACGGCATGCTCGTCGACATGGAAGCCGCGCTGATATGCGAGAAAGTCCTGAAGGTCCTGCCGCCTTCAAACATTGCTTTTTATAAAGTCGTATCAGACAGCGGGATCGATTTTATGACGGCGGCAGAAGTTACTGACGTGATGAGATCGCACCTTCCCGAGATGAAGAAGCTCGCCCGTCTCCTGCTCGAAAACACCCCTGAGAAGAATTACAAGTTCTTGCCCGAGAGCGTCGCGGAAGAACTTCATCTTACCTACTATATGAGAAACGAACTGGACGACCTCGAGCATTACTGCGTGGTCTCCGGAAGAGAAAAAGAGCTGACAGATCTTCTGGAGAAATACCGCGAAGAGGGCAGGCTCCCTGCAAAGGACAAGAAGGCCGGAAGGGAGGTGCTCAATGAGATTTACTCATATCTACGTTGAGGAAAGAGCAGCCGGGTATCCTCTGGCAAAGGAGATAATCGGCAAGCTCCCTGATGCGGTCATTGTACCGATTAAGCATTATAAGGATGTTTTCGACAGGAAAAAGCAGGATGTGGCTTCGCAGAAAGACCACAACTCGCTCATTATCGCGGTGAGGGACGGCAACAGGGTGTTCGAGGGAGCGCCTGTGTGCCAGTCGTTCGGGTATCAGCATTTCTACTACGCGAGCTCCATGATGAACTGCCCCTTTGACTGCGAGTACTGCTACCTCAAGGGAATGTACCCGTCGTCTTACATGGTCGTCTTCGTTAATCTCGATGACTATGTCCGGGATATTGATGATATGTCGGGAAGGCGCCCGATGTATCTGTGCGCATCTTTTGATACCGATCTTCTCGCGATGAACTCTCTTACGGGACATGCGGATTTCTGGAAGGAACTGGCGCGCAAGAATGACGATATCCTGGTCGAGCTCAGGACCAAAGCGGCCCCGGAGATAACTGACAACATAGCGAATGTCATATATGCTTTCACGCTGTCGCCCGAAGAAGTCGTATCTAAATACGAACGCTATACGGCACCCGTCAGCGCGCGCATTAATGCTGCTGCCAAGGCGCTGGAGAACGGCGCGAAGGTCAGGCTCTGTTTTGATCCGATGATCAAGATCCCTGATTACAAAGAGGCATACAAAAAACTGATAGAGGAAACGGCAGCAAAGATCGATCTTGCAAAGCTCACCGATGTCAGTGTCGGCACGTTCAGGATATCAGCGGACTACTTGGGCAAGATGCGCAAGGCTTACCCCGATTCGGAGATCGCGTGGTATCCTTATGCTGTTAAGGACGGCGTCGCGCAGTACGAACCGGAGACAGACAAAGAGATGCAGGAATATGTCTGCGCGCTGCTCGAAAAGCACATAGGAAGGGAGAAGATCTTCACATGGAATTAAAGACTGCGATCGTCACCGGAGCGTCTTCCGGAATAGGCTTTGCGATATCGAAGATGCTGACCGAAGAAGGCTACCGTGTCTACGGCATCGGAAGGATCTTCCCCGAGGGAGCGGATTTCTTTGAGAAGAGAATATCGCTCGACTTAAGAGATACCGACATCCTTTTAGATAAGATCTCAGAGATAAAGAAGGTAGACCTTCTGGTCAACGCGGCGGGCAGCGCTTTTTACGGGCTTGCAGAATTCAATACTCCCGCGCAGATCCAGGAGATGTGCAGGGTAGATCTCGAGGTCCCGATGATACTCACATCGGCCCTGCTCCCGAAGCTCAAGGATACGAAGGGCTTCATTATAAACATCGCGTCAGTCACTTCCACGAGGATCAACACGCACGGTGCAGCTTACGGAGCGCTCAAGGCGGGTCTCAGAAGTTATGGAAGAAGTGTATATGAAGAAGTAAGAAAAACGGGCGTAAGAGTCGTTACGGTCTGCCCGGATCTTACCAGGGGCACCAAGCTCTACAGGAACGCTGATTTCGAGCCTTCCGAAGAAGACGGATGCTATCTGCTTCCTGAAGACACGGCCGAGTGCGTAAGAAATGTCATTAATATGCGCGAGGGCTGTGCCGTGACCGAAGTCGAAGTCAGACCCCAGTTCAACAGGATAGAGAAAAAGAAGAAAGACTGATCTCTCCGCAAACAGATTTTGGGACAGGATTTGCGAAATGTAATATTACATTTCGCAAATATTTTTGGGGAAAAATTTGTAAAAAAGTCTTGAAACCCTATTGTTTGACTTGTTTTTGCTCATTTATTACAGTCGTGTTACAAGCACAATATATTGGGTTTTGAGGTTGACACAACCACAACATATAGGTAATCTTTAAGAGCGTTCCGAAGAGATACGGGGCGCATTCGCACCTATTTTTCAATACATAAGCGAGGTATTTGGGGCATGATCTTAGGCGGACTTCAGAAGCTGACTCTTTTGGATTTCCCGGGGACCGTGGCTTGTACAGTCTTCACTGTCGGCTGCAACTTAAGATGCCCCTTCTGCCACAACCCGGCATTGGTCTTTAATCCTCCGGAAGAGTACAGGATCAGCGAAGACGAGTTTTTCGCGTTCCTGAACAAGAGGAAGGGGATCCTTGACGGAGTTGCGATCACGGGCGGAGAGCCGCTTCTGCATTCTGACATTGGTGAGTTTATCGCAAAGATCAAGTCGATGGGCTTCAAGGTAAAGCTTGATACCAACGGCACATTTCCTGACAGACTGGAGAAGATCCTCTCTGAGGGCAATGTCGATTACGTGGCGATGGACTTAAAGAACACCTTTGACAAGTATGCGGAGACAGTCGGGATCAAGGGCTTTGATGTAGAGCTCATCAAGAGAAGCATCAGGCTGATCCAGGACAGCGGAGTGGCTCACGAGTTCAGGACCACCGTGGTATCGCCTTTGCACAAGGCAGAGGATTTCGAAGCCATCGCGAAGCAGGTGGAAGGAACTGAGAATTACTTCCTGCAGAGCTTCGTGGATTCGGGAGACCTCTTAAACGGCGAAGGCTTGGGCGAGATGCCGAGGGAAGAATTGGAAAAGGCTTTGGAAGGTGCAAAGAAAATATTACCGCAGGCAAAAATCCGCGGAGAGAGTTAAGGAGAGGAACATGTTTCAGATCATCAAGAGAGACGGCAAAGTCGTAGAGTTCGATTTAAGCAAGATTTCGGGAGCTATCGAGAAGGCTTTCGTAGCACAGAAGAGAGAGTACAACAGTCAGATCATTGACATGTTGGCATTGAATGCTGTATCAGACGCCGAGAAGAAGGCAGTTGACGGCAAGGTAGACGTCGAGTCCATCCAGGACAGCGTAGAAGCTACGCTCCAGAGAATGGGTTATGAGGACGTGGCAAAGGCTTACATCCTCTATCGTAACCAGCGCGAAAAGATCCGTAACATGAATTCCGCTCTCTTGAACTACAAGAATCTTGTAGACAGCTACGTCAAGGTCGAAGACTGGCGTGTTAAAGAGAACTCCACTGTTACATATTCCGTAGGCGGCCTCATCCTCTCTAACTCCGGCGCTATCACAGCTAACTATTGGCTCTCTGAGATCTACGACAAAGAGATCGCAGACGCTCATAGAAATGCTGATATCCACATTCACGACCTTTCCATGCTCACAGGTTACTGTGCAGGATGGTCATTAAAGCAGCTCATCCAGGAAGGCTTGGGCGGCATCGTAGGCAAGATCACATCTGCTCCTGCAAAGCACCTCTCCACACTTTGCAACCAGATGGTCAACTTCCTCGGCATCATGCAGAACG
>JAEFBB010000022.1 GCA_016292215.1 Saccharofermentans sp.
ACAGAAGAAATAAGAAGAGAGAGTTCAGAAGACTCTGGATCGTTCGTATCAACGCAGCTTGCCGTCTTAACGACATGAGCTACTCCAGATTCATGAACGGCCTCAAGAAGGCTGGTATCGAGCTCGATCGTAAGATCCTTTCCGATATCGCTGTTACAGATGCAGCAGGCTTTACTTCTCTCGTTGAGAAGGCTAAGGCAGCTCTCTGATATATAAATAGCTGATTATTCAAGCTGCGTGAGATGATTCTCGCGCAGCTTTTTTATTGGCACTTGTAGTTCAATCAATATATAATGTCTTTGCATATCGAAAAGGAGACTTTATAAGTGGTCATCACCAGCCGTGACAATCCGAATGTTAAGCGCATCGCGAAGCTCGCCAAAAGAGAGAACGCCAGATCTGAAGGCGTGATCTATCTTGAGGGCACGAGGCTTTGTGAGGAAGCGTTAGCAAGCGGACAAAAGGCAGTAGAGGTTATAGTTACTGAAGAAAAGATCTCCTGGGCAAAAGAATTCACTCCCGGTATAGAGCCTCTTGTGCTGAGCAAAGACGTTTTTACTAAGATATCCCAGACCGTTAATCCGCAGGGCGTTGCGATCGTTATCAAAGAACCTGAGATAAAGGCGGAGATCCCGTCTAAAGGTGACGGCAAGGATATCTATGTCGTGCTCGAGAATACGCAGGATCCGGGCAATCTCGGCACCATAATCAGAATGGCTGACGCATTCGGCCTTACTGCTGTAATAGTAAGCCCCACCACGTGCGATCCCTATAATGACAAAGTCATCAGAGCAACGATGGGATCTGTCTGGCATATCCCGGTAGTAAGAAAGACGATGGATCAGTGCTTTGAGTATTTCGAAAAGAATAATATCGATACGCTTGCGATGCATCTTAAGGGAAGTGAATTGGGAAGCGGAGATCTGAGGCTGCCATGTGCATATTTTATCGGCAACGAGGGCGACGGGCTGACCGATGCAACATCTGAAAGATGCACGAAGCTTGTTAAGATCCCGATGAAGGGACAGGCCGAATCGCTCAATGCGGCAGTGGCTGCTTCCGTAATAGGATACGAGCTCTCAAAGCTTATCTGAGACGGACTTTTTGAACGTACTTAACAACTAAAAGCTCGTTGTCTGCATAATTATTCGTCTAAGCGTATGCAAACCCAGTTAAATGAAAAGTTTTATAATATCTGATATATTAGGCGGGAGTCTAAGCGAACACACAGAAAGACAGACGGGAACATGGAATCTGAACAGAATTTAGAGCTTATCAATAAGCTTGCTGAAGTAGCAAAAGTTAAATCGCACATCAACACCGAGTTGTACACCAAGTACAACGTTAAGCGCGGCCTGCGCAATAACGACGGCACGGGTGTTCTCGTAGGCCTTACCGAAGTCGGCGAGGTCATGAGCTATATCGTTGACGACGCAGACAGGATCCCTGTCGAAGGCAAGCTTTTCTATCAGGGCTACGAAGTAAAAGATCTCGTAAACGGTTTCTTCTCCCAGGGCAGATACGGTTATGAAGAGACAGCATTCCTGCTCCTTACGGGCGAGCTTCCCACAGAGTCTGAACTTAAGGAATTCAATCAGCTCCTTTCCAGCGTAAGACCTCTTCCGGAGGGCTTTACCGAGGACATGATCATGAAGGCTCCTTCTCCGGATGTAATGAATAAACTTGCAAGATCGGTTCTCGCTCTTTATTCCTATGATGAGAACCCTGATTCTACGGATATCGCTAACGTTGTAAGACAGTGCACTGAGCTCATCGCAAGATTCCCTGTGCTTATCTCTTACGGCTATATGGCAAGAAGACACTACATAGAGCACAGAGATCTTTATATTCATGCTCCTGTTCCTGAATACAACACAGCTCAGAACATCCTGCACATGATCAGACCTGACGGCCAGTTCACTGAGCTCGAGGCAAGGATCTTAGATGTTATGCTCGTTCTTCACGCTGAGCACGGCGGCGGCAACAACTCTACATTTGTTACACACGCTGTTTCTTCAACGGGTTCTGATACATATGCGGTTATCGCTTCTGCGGTAGGTTCTCTTAAGGGACCTCAGCACGGCGGCGCTTCCAACAAGGCTTACGCCATGATGAAGGATTTGCGCGAGCACGTAAGCGACTGGACAGACGAGAAGGCAATAAGACAATATCTTGCCGATATCATCAACAAGAAAGCTTTCGACAAGTCCGGACTTATCTACGGTATCGGTCATGCAGTATATACTCTCTCTGATCCGAGAACGGTCGTTATCAGAAAGTACGCTGAGCTTCTCGCAAAAGAGAAGGGCAATATGGATCTTTATAATCTTTATCTCCTGGTCGAAAAGCTCGCTCCTGAGGTGTTCCACGAGGTCAAGAATTCCGATAAGCTCGTATGCGCAAACGTTGACTTTTTCGCTGGACTTGTATATTCGATGCTCGGCATTCCGACTGAGCTTTATACACCTCTGTTCGCATGCGGAAGGATCGCGGGATGGAGTGCTCACAGGATCGAAGAACTCGTATCAGGCGGACGTATCATGAGACCTGCTTTTAAGTGCGTAAACAAGCGCAGACCCTACGTTCCCTCTGATAAGAGGACAGATATCATCTGATATTCTGAAATTGGCCGCAAATCAGGCGGTGCATTCGTGTCCGTTATACTTGCACAGGCACAAAACCTGTGGTAATATACTCGGGCACAGTAACAAGGCCCCATGGTCAAGTGGTTAAGACGGCGCCCTCTCACGGCGCAATCAGCGGTTCGAATCCGCTTGGGGTCACCAGATATGAAGGAAGGACGAACACTTGAACAGTGTCCGTCTTTTTACTTAATGTAGAGTTTTGAGTTATGGATGAGAATAAGTACATCAAGATAAGAGGCGCCAGAGAGCACAACCTCAAGAACATAGATATCGACATTCCGAGAAGGAAAATGGTCGTTCTTACCGGTCTGTCCGGTTCCGGAAAATCTTCCTTGGCATTCGATACTATTTACGCAGAGGGCCAGAGAAGGTATGTAGAGTCTCTGTCATCTTATGCGCGCATGTTCTTAGGCCAGCTCGATAAGCCTGACCTGGACAGCATCGAAGGATTATCTCCTGCGATCTCCATCGATCAGAAGTCTACTGTAAGCAATCCCAGGTCAACGGTAGGTACCGTTACCGAGATCTACGACTATTTCAGACTGCTTTACGCGAGAGTAGGTGAGCCTTTCTGCCCAAATTGCGGTAAGAAGATCACTTCCATGGGTATCGACCAGATAATCGATAAGCTTAAAGTTTATCCCGAAGGCACCAGAGCCATTATCTATGCGCCTGTCGTAAGAGGCAAGAAGGGTGAGTTTGCCAAGCTTTTCGAGGGCTTCAGGAAGACCGGTTATGCACGTGTAAGAGTTGACGGCATAACATATGAACTCGATGAAGAGATCGAGCTTAATAAGAACAATAAGCACGAGATCGAAGTCGTAGTCGACAGACTTGTCATCAAGGAAGCCAATACGACAAGACTTTACGATTCATGCGAGACGGCTTTGAAGCTCGCAGACGGCCTTCTGCGCGTAGAGCTCCAGACTGCTACGACAGACAGTAACGGAGAGAGAGTATACGAGTCTGAAGAGGAATTCTTCTCGCAGCACCTGGCATGCCCTGACTGCGGAATATCTTTCGGTGAGATCAATACCAGAAGCTTTTCTTTTAACAGCCCTGAGGGCGCGTGCCCCCACTGTGCGGGCCTCGGTACGCTCACCAGCGTTGATCCCGAGCTCTGCATTACAAACCCCAAGCTTTCGCTTAATGAAGGCGCGGTAAGGACTGCAGGATGGAATTTCGACGATCCCAAGAGCTGGGGAAGATGCTTTATCGAAGCGCTTTCGAAGAGATATAAGTTCTCGCTCGATACACCGTACTATAAGCTTCCTGATGACATCAAGAATCTCATCCTTTACGGCAATGGCGGAGAGAAGCTCAAGATCGATACGAGAAACTCCATCTACGCAAGGAGCGAAGACTATTACTCTGCATGGGAAGGCGTTGTGCCCAGCGTTATGAGACGCTGGAGAGAGTCTTACAGCGAAGAGGCGAAGCAGTCTTACGAGAGATACTTCAGCGTTGATATCTGCCCTGAGTGCGGCGGCGCAAGGCTTAACAAGAACAGCCTTTCCGTAAAGCTCGGAGGTCTTAATATCAGCGAGCTTACCGATATGTCCGTTAAGAGCATGAGAGAATTCTTTGCTGACATCAAGCTCACGGGCAAGAATGCAGAGATCGCTGCTCCTATCTTAAGAGAAGTTAAGTCCAGGATCGAGTTCTTATATGATGTCGGTCTGGACTATATGACTCTGTCCAGATCTTCATCTACGCTCTCGGGCGGCGAGGCTCAGAGAATAAGGCTTGCCACACAGATCGGAGCCGGACTGCAGGGCGTCCTGTATGTTCTTGACGAGCCTTCCATAGGTCTTCACCAGAGAGATAACGATAAGCTCATCAAGACGCTGTTCAAGCTCAGGGATCTCGGCAATTCGATCATCGTCGTAGAGCACGATGAGGATACGATGAGATCTGCCGATCACATAATCGATATCGGTCCGGGCGCCGGTTCGTTCGGAGGACAGGTAGTAGCGCAGGGCACTATCGATGACATCATTAAGGAGCCCGAATCGGTTACGGGACAGTATCTGTCAGGCAAGAAGTTCATCCCCGTGCCGATGAACAGAAGGAAGATCGATGACAAGAAGCTTCTTAAGATAAAAGGAGCATATATCAATAACCTTAAGCATATCGACGTTGATATCCCGATCGGCTTATTTACCGTAGTTACCGGCGTATCAGGCTCGGGCAAGTCATCGCTTATCAATTCGACCCTTGTGCCTTACCTTAACCATGAGCTCAACGGCTCGAGAAAGACCAGGGTAAAGTGCGAGAGGATCACGGGATATTCCAATCTCGATAAGATCATTTGCATCGACCAGAGCCCCATCGGAAGGACTCCGAGGAGTAATCCGGCTACGTACATAGGACTTTTCGATCTTATAAGAAAGCTTTATGCGGAGACACCTGATGCGAAGCAGAGAGGCTATAAGGCGGGCAGATTCTCCTTTAACACAAAGGGCGGAAGATGCGAAGCCTGCGCAGGCGACGGCGTAAATAAGATCGAGATGCATTTCCTTCCGGATATCTATGTTACCTGCGACGTATGTAAGGGTAAGAGATATAACAGGGAGACTCTTGAAGTCAGATATAACGGCAAGAACATCTCCGATGTCCTTGATATGAGTGTAGATGAGGCCTGCGAGTTCTTTAAGAACCACCCGACGATCTATAAGAAGGTCAGGACGCTGCAGGATGTCGGACTGGGCTATATCAAGCTCGGACAGCCCTCCACGACGCTCTCCGGCGGTGAGGCCCAAAGGATCAAACTTGCCTCGGAATTGTCGAGAAGATCGACCGGAAAAACGTTATATGTATTAGATGAACCGACCACCGGACTGCATGTTGCGGACGTTCATAAATTGGTTGACATTTTAGAACGCCTAACCGAAAATAAGAACACTGTGGTCGTAATCGAGCACAATCTTGATGTCATAAAGACAGCAGATCATATAATAGATCTCGGTCCCGAGAGCGGTGACGGAGGCGGAGAAATAATCGCCTGCGGTACGCCTGAAGAGATTGCAAAATGCAAGAAGTCTTATACGGGACAGTTCTTGAAGCCTATCCTGGAGAAGGCCAAAAAGAACGGACAATACAAGGATATATCTGCATTTATTGACACTGCAAGGCTCGAGGAAGAACAATACGACATCCTTACCGGACCTAAGGTAAGACGCAGGATAAGGGAAGAGAACGATAGTAACGGAGAAGATTAATGGCACTTTGTAGTATTTGCAAGAAAAGACATGCAATTGTCTTTACGAGCCGTTATGAGAACGGCAGCAGGATCGATGAAGGATTCTGCCTTAAGTGCGCCTATGAATCAGGCATTTCGGGTGTTACCGATATGTTCAAGGCGACCGGCATCAATGCCGACAACATCGATGAGATGAGTGACAGACTTGAAGAACTCGTTTCGCAGAACGGTATCTCAGCTGATCCTTCCGAATTTCTTAGAAATCTCGCAGGCGGTGACGCGCTTCCTTTCGACGAAGATGATGAGACCTATGAATTCGATGAAGATTCAACACCTGTAGGAATAACAGATCCTGAGACCAAGGATGAAAAAAACGAAGAAGAAAAGGGTCCTTCAAGACCTAATATCTTTGATTCCATCTTTGGCAGAAGACCGGGCAGCCAGTCCGAAGACGAAGCTTCCGGTGATAAGAACAGCAGAGATCCCAAGAAGGCAAGAGGCAAGACACGTCTTAAGTACCTCAATGAATTCGGTACTAACCTTACAGAGCGTGCCGCTGAAGGCAAGATCGACCGCATAATCGGCCGCGATAAAGAGATCGACAGATGCGTTCAGATCCTTAACAGGAGATCCAAGAACAATCCTGTTCTTATCGGTGCTCCCGGTGTAGGTAAGACTGCCGTAGCGCAGGGCCTTGCCGTTAAGATCGTTGAGGGATCTGTTCCTGAGAAGCTCCTCAACATGCAGGTATGGCAGTTAGACCTTCCTGCAATGGTCGCCGGCACACAGTTCAGAGGACAGTTTGAAAGCCGTATCAAGGGCGTTATCAATGAAGCGATCAAGGCTGAGAATATCATCCTTGTAATCGACGAGCTCCACACAATTATCGGTGCAGGTGACGCTGAGGGTTCCACAAATGCAGCAAACATCTTAAAGCCCGCATTGGCAAGAGGCGAGCTGCGCATCCTCGGTTCGACTACTACGGCTGAATATAAGAGGATCGAGAAGGATTCAGCTCTCGAGAGACGTTTCCAGAAGGTCATGCTTGATGAGCCTTCCGTTGAGATGTCCATCGAGATCCTTAAGGGTATTAAGGATTATTATGAGAAGCACCATAATGTCACTTATTCTGATGAGGTAATCGAATTCGCGGTAAAGGCTTCCAAGAGATACATCACCGACAGATATCTTCCTGATAAGGCTATCGACCTTATCGATGAGGCAGGCTCTGCGGCTAACCTTAAGAATATAAAGCTTGTTAAGCTCGCCAACACGAAGAAAGCTCTGGAGAAGGCTAAGGCCGAGCATCAGAAGCTGATCGATGACATGGAGAATTCTTCTCCTGAAGAGCGCGAGAACGATTATGAGAAGGTGGCAGAGCTCAAGGCTTCTGTCGATAAGCTTCAGAATGAAGTCAATGCTCTTGAAGATGACATCAGCCCCGATCCTATCCAGGTGGAAGATATCGCGAGAGTAGTAGAGATGTGGACAGGCATTCCGCTCAAGTCTATTTCCGAGACAGAGACGGAGAAGCTTTCTAACCTCGAAAAGAAGCTCCACGAGCGTGTCATCGGCCAGGAAGAAGCCGTTCACGCTGTCGCGAGCGCAGTAAGACGTAACAGAGCCGGCTTTACCAAGAAGCATAAGCCGACATCGTTTATATTCGTAGGACCTACTGGTGTAGGTAAGACAGAGCTCGTTAAGGCTTTGGCTGAGGCTATGTTCGATACGGAAGACGCATTGATCAGAGTCGACATGTCTGAGTACATGGAAGCGCATTCAGTCTCCAAGCTCATCGGTTCTCCTCCGGGATATGTCGGATTCGACGATGCCGGACAGCTCACTGAGCAGGTCAGAAGAAAGCCTTATTCGGTAATCCTTTTCGACGAGATCGAGAAGGCTCACCCCGACGTATTCAATCTCTTACTTCAGATGCTTGATGACGGTGTACTCACGGACAGCCACGGTCTGCACGTTAACTTTGAGAACTGCATCATCATCATGACGTCCAACGCGGGAAGCTCTGCGAAGGCAGCTACGATCGGTTTCTCCAATGACACGCACGAGGCTATGGAACAGCACGTTCAGAGCGCTCTCAAAGAGACGTTCCGTCCTGAGTTCCTTAACCG
Organism: Saccharofermentans sp.; assembly: GCA_016292215.1. GTDB lineage: Bacteria > Bacillota > Clostridia > Saccharofermentanales > Saccharofermentanaceae > Saccharofermentans. The sequence continues at coordinate 7,977 of JAEFBB010000022.1, forward strand.
TGTTGATGAGACGATCATCTTCAAGTCTCTGACAAGGGAAGAAGTCCGCAAGATCGTAAATATCATGATCAAGGATGTATTCTCATCGCTTGACGATAAGCATATCAAGGGTTCCATGACAAAGGCTGCAGGCGACAGGCTTGCTGAGCTGGGTTACGATGAGAAGTATGGCGCAAGACCTTTGCGCAAGGCTATCAGAGCGAATATCGAAGATCCGCTCTCAGATATGTTCCTTACAGGTGCGCTCAAGGATGTTGCAAGCCTCAAGATCGATTTCAGAAGAGGAAAGTTCTGTTTCGATACGATCAAGAAGAGCGAGTGATAACAAAACTTCTTTTCGTGCAATAACAAATCAAATAACAGAGGCTGCCTCATATGAGACAGCCTCTTAGTTTTTGATCTGTGATAACGATTACCTGTACCAGTCGAAGTAAGCGTAGTTATATCCGTAAGATGTTACGCTGGCATCGGTCTTTACATAGACTGTGAATGTATATGTCTCACCGGGGCCTACAGCGATCTCGTTAGGAACACCGCGGAATGAATATCCTTCGCCGGAGAATGTCATAGAGTCTGAAGTAACTTCCGTGATATTGGCATTGCAATAGAACTTAATATCAAGACCCTTGAGTGACTTAGGAAGGTTAGAGGTATAGTTACTCTTATTCTTCAATTCGATATCAAACTTGAATCCGTCTGATGTAGGTGCAAACCTTGTAAGATTCATATTGAAATCGTTGATGCTCGAACCTGCAGCAGTCTCATTGCCGGAAGAAACAGCGGGCTTCTTCGAAGTCGTTGTTGTTGCTTCTGTCGTAGTTGTAGTTGCTTCGGTTGTTGTTGTCGTAGCTTCCGTAGTAGTCGGCGTAGTCTCAGTCTCTGTAGTAGCAGTAGTCTCAGACTCGGTAGTTGTCGGAGTGGTTTCAGTCTCTGTCTCAGTCTCAGTTTCTGTTTCTGTCTCGGTTTCCGTCTCATCCTCTTCGGTATGCTTTTCTTTTGTCTGGGTAGCGATAGTCTCTACCTGCTTCTTTCCGAAAATAGCCTTGAGACCTGATGTGTTATCAAGCGCCCAGAGGACAACGATAGCGAGGAAGATGATTCCGAGGAATGTGATAAGACCTACAAGTCCCGGATCCTTAACGCCCTTTGTCTCCTTCTTACGCTTCTTAGGCTTAACAGGAGTTACAGGGGAGATAGCCTTATCGTGATGTGAGCCCTGGGTCTGGGCGGTGGAAACACCGCGTGTTGCGGCTGTGGGCTGTTTGCCCTTAGGCTCAAACGGAGAATATGCATCTCTCTGTACTTGAGGTCTTGTATTAGTAGCTCCGGGTCTTGCGCTAGGAGAAGGAGCGGGTGCAGGTGCAGGAGCAGGTGCAGCCTTAGCAGGAGCTGCAGCGCTTGCGGGAGCAGCTGCGGCAGCAGGTCTCTGAGGCTTTTCAGTCTCTGCAGGAGCGTGTACCTTTTCAACTTCTTTAGCAACAGGCTTAGCAGGTGCTGCCTTTGCGGGTTCAACAGGTGTCTTAGCAGGAGCTGCGGGAGCAGCAGCCTTAACGGGTTCTGCAGGCTTAACGGGAGCTGCAGGAGCGGCCGGTGCAGTTGCCTTAACAGGTTCAGCTGCTTTTGTCGGAATGACATTAGAAGCAGGATTTACAGCAGGCTTAGCAGCGACAGCGGGAGATACCGGCTTAACGGGTTCTGCAGGCTTTACAGGTGCAGCGGGTGCAGCAGGAGCAGCGGCCTTGACCGGAGCTGCGGGAGCAGCAGGTGCTGCGGGCTTAGCAGCCGCAGATGATGCGAAAGGTGATGTGGGTCTTGCCGGTGCAGCAGGAGCTGCAGGTGCGGCAGGAGTTGCGGGCTTAGCTGTTGCAGCGGCAACAGTAGCGGCAGCAGCAGTTGCTGTAGCAGCGGCTGCAACAGGTGCAGCCTTTGAAGGTTCTGCCTTAGCAGGCTCTGCGGGCTTAACAGGAGCAGCCGGAGCAGCGGGAGCAGCAGCCTTAACGGGCTCTGCCGGCTTAACAGGAGCAGCCGGAGCAGCGGGAGCAGCAGCCTTAACGGGCTCTGCCGGCTTAACGGGAGCAGGTGCAGCCTTAGCGCTTTCTGCCTTTTCGGATTCCTGATCAGCGGGCTTGTTGAAGATCTCGCCCTTTGTTGCAGAAGGATAAGGTCTGTAACCTACGACATTCTGCTGTGCCTGAGGCTGTGCTGCAGGTGATATGGGCTTCTGCTTTTCGCCGGTTCCCTTGATGTTAACTGCGGCACCGTCGTGATTCATCTCGTTGAATGCAGGAGCAGGTGCTTTGAAGGGAGAAGGTGCAGCTTTTTCAGCAGGCTTCTCGGCTCTGGGAATATCAACCTCGTCCGGTGCGGGAATGACGGGCTTTGCCGCATTCATGAACGGGCTGGTCTTCTTATCGTGTTCAGATGTTGCAAAATCGAGACCGTCGCCTGATTTAAAGAACTTGTCATTTGCAGGCTTTGCGGAGTTTGCTGAATCGATCTCATTGAACTTGGGCAAAGCTTCCTTGGCAGGTGCGGGAGCAGCGGGTGCAGCTGCAGGCTTATCGAAAGTGCCGCCGTCCTTAGGGAAAGCGGGAACAGCAGGTGCAGCAGGCTTTGCCTCAACGGGCTTAGGGTCGGGTGCCGGTGTAGGCGGAGTAACTGTTGTATCTGTCTCGGGTGCCTTGAAAGGCTTAAATGCGGAGATCGATGCATCAAATTCAAAATCGTCGAACTCGTCTCTGAATCCGTTAAATGAATTAGAGGCGTTCTTCTCGATATTATCTTTGCTTTCCTTAAGTTTATCAGCTACGGACTCGGTCTTGTCACCGGGTTTAAACTGTACTAAGAATGAGGAATCGACAAAATCGTCCTTTTTGTCAGGATTATTGAAACTGTTAAAGTTATCAAAATTATCAGGATCGTTAGGCATTTGTCTAATCTCCTTTTTAAATTATTAATATCTCAATTTTAACGAATATGAGTTTTCAATCAATACGTTTATGTTACGGTTTCGGGTCTTTTTGTGGGGCTTAAGGCTGATGATTTGCCTTGACTTTGAGCTTTCATGATGATATTATCTTGTTCGCACTTAACGGATAGGCTCGTGTGGCGGAATTGGCAGACGCAACGGACTTAAAATCCGTCGGAGTAAAATCCGTACCGGTTCAAGTCCGGTCACGAGCACCATTTATTCCTTATTAAGTGCGGCGATTGACATCGCGGAGTGGAGCAGTTGGTAGCTTGCCGGGCTCATAACCCGGAGGTCGTGTGGTTCGAGTCCCGCCTCCGCAACCAGATTATAAGAGGCTGTCTTAAAGGCAGCCTCTTTTGTTTTCCGGCTGATAACTGCTTAAATCCTGCCTTTATTTCTTATTTCTTGTTTTTTTATTATTTGTGTATAATGTATGCGGATTTTCAGCTAAATATGGAGGCTTCTTTCAAAATGGCTAATCTTCAGAGTGAACGGACAGCTGAACGCAACGATGTTGCCGGCAGAATAGTTCGTATCTGTATATTGATAATTGTCTCGTTTGTCGTTGCGATCGCTGCGGTATCTTTTGCAGTGCATCACATGAGACTTCAGTTTGAGGACGAGTTCAAAAGCATATCCGATACTAAGATGCGTCAGGTCACTGATGTAGTCAGGATGACGGTAGACGGTGATGACCTTGTGTCCAATACCGTTAACGCGCCTGCTAAGTACAGTGCTCTTCTGGATCTTATGCTTGCTGATACTTCTACTGAGAATCTGTCAGCAGAAGGCTACGGACTCTTCGGTTACAACCAGGGCCAGTTGTCGCTCCTTTTGAGCAGAGGCGTTAACGATCCTTCGGAGTTTGCAGTTGCAGGCAGAGATATTTCAGAGTGGCTCGGTTCTTCCAAAGCAACAGTTTTAACCGGCGAAAACTATGAGAGCATAATCGTTCCTATCACAGACAGCACCGGAATGTGCGTCGGAGTATTTGAGTATAAGTGCACATTCGGAGAGCTTTACGCTATCGGCGACAAGCTCGAGTCAAGGATCCTCACTGCGGTTGTTATCGCGGTTCTTGCCGGCGTTCTTCTTTTCGCTGCGCAGGAGATCCTTATCCGTGTCATCAGGAACAGACAGAACGGTTCAGGCGGCAAGAAGAATGCGGAGACTGCCCAGAGCCGTGACAGACGCTTGATCTCTTCTACGATCGGCTACTGCTTCACCATTATCCTTGTTGTTCTCCTCGTTATGGCAACACAGCTTTCCAAGACATACATCAAGGCTCTTGAGAGTGAGCGTGCCGACATGATGGAGAGATGCGCAGTATCCTGTGCTGCGGCTCTTACATATTCGGATGTAAGAGAGAACATGTCATACATGCTTCCGATCTATCAGTATGCTCCCGAAAAGCCTTACCAGGTCAACATCTACACGATGGCAGGCGATTCATTCTTAAGGCTTTATTCATCTACGGCTACTGGCAACGTACAGCAGTATTATCTGACAGGCGCAGGCAATCAGTATGTTGACTGCTTCGGCCTGCAGCAGTCTGCGTTTACTCAGCGCAGCGAAGCGGGCACAGCTTATGTTTGTGCCATTGCTCCGGTCATCTCGTCTTCGAATACCGTAGCAGGTGTTTTGGAGATCATGATGCCGAAGTCTGATTTCGTAAGCTCTGTAAACGGAATGAGCCTTTCATGGATCTTCACGATCATCTCCATCGCTATCTCCATGGGTATCATGATCTTTGAGCTAAACCTTTTGATCTCCACGATATCCAAGGGTATTTCCGGAAATGCTCCTGTACTTGTTATGTACGGTGAGAATGCGAACAGATTCCTGTCTTTCTTTACGGCATTCGGTTCGATCATGATCCCGGTAGCATTTGCGGACTATTTCAAAGAACAACTGACGTATCTGCCGGGACCGGCAGTGCAGGGAATCATATGCGCTGCAATGCTCCTGTTCCTGTGGGGTTTCCTCGGATTCTCCGGCATAAGGAACAGCTTCAAGATGAAGCTTACGAGCAGGATCGCTCTTATCGCCGTAACCTGCGCAGGATATTTCTTCGCGCTCATCGCCGGCGTTATCAATATCCCTTATGTTACGGCAGTTCTTGCGCTTCCGATCGGCTTCTGCTTCGGTATGTCTTTCGATTATTTGAGAGATTACCGTATCAATGCGGGCAGACTCGGATATAAGGACTATAACGACAGAGTTATCCACAATGTCCAGGCTTCTTCATACTTCCTCGGCGTAGCTGTAGGTGCGGTTATCGCAGGTATCTGCTACGAGAGATACGGCCTGTTCGTTGTTACAATAATCAGCGGTGCTGCTCTCGTGCTTACCGCTATCGGCATGATCTATTTCATGCAGAATAATACGCAGGTAAGAGAGGCTCCTTTGACGGTAAGCAGCTTCCTTTCAGTATTCTCTAATTCGAGAGTTGCGAGATTCCTCAATTCATCATTCCTGATGTTAGGCGTTGTTCTTGCATTCGTGCTCATGTTCATTCCTAACTATCTCGACAGCGTCGGAATCTCACTTCCCACCACTTCGTTCTATTATCTGGTATGCGGATTTACTGCATGCTTTGTATGCGGTTTTGTAAAGAACAGATATGCGCATCTGCTTACTTCAAGAACTAGAGTATTGATCCAGGCAGCTTCGACTGTAATCGGTCTTTTCCTTTTCGCGCTGATGCCTTCTGCAAAGATGCTCGTAGTAACCTGCGCGTTCCTGGGAATCTCTCTCGGAATACACGATTACTATTACATCTATGTCCTGTACCTGATCTGCAACGGTAAGGTAAAGGTTAACTTAAGAAAGCTCGCCGAGTTCACTGTATACATGGGCGCAGGATTGATGCTCCCGATAATAATGGCTGCATTCATGCTCAAGAGCTACAGGATCACTTTCCTCGTGGTGACACTGATCGTTGCGATCCTTGCATTCATTTATCCCATGTCTTCATTCTCGGGCCAGATCGATGAGCGCGATATCTCTTTGAAGCCTCAGAAGAAGCAGCGCGAAAAGTCCGCTCCTAAAGCACCTCAGGCACCCCGTCCCGCACCTCAGGTACAGGGACAGCCCGCTCCTGAAGCAATTCCTGATGACAACAGATTCGTTCAGGCAGAGCCTCAGATAGACGGTGTAATTCCTGAAGAGCAGTATGAACCACAGCAGCCGGTACAGGCTCCCCAGGCTCAGGACTATCAGCAGTATCAGCAATACCAGCAGCCTGCGCCTCAGCAGTACCAGGCTGATCCGTATCAGTATGATGCACAGTACCAGCAGCCTTCGACTCAGCAGTATCAGGCTGATCCGTATGCATATTCACAGCAGCAGTATCAGCAGCCTGCCCAGTCCGGATATCAGCAGGATCCTTATCAGGGACAGTATGCAGCAAATCCGGCTGATCCTTATGCAGGAGCTGATCCGGCAGCTTATGGAATGCCGCAGCAGCAGGGAAATTACGATCCGCTCGGATTCCTGAACGGCGAAGGAAATGAGGGAGGCAATCAAAATGGCTGATGAACTCTGGAATCAGAAACTGACACGCGAGAATATCCGCGATTTCTATATGTCGACCGTAGTTATGGTCTATTCTTCATGCTACGGCATCACGAAGGAAGCGACCAGATGCGAGAATGCTATCGTTAAGTCTTATCTGGACATCTATTCAAAGCGCAATAACGTGCCTGCAGATAAGGTCATTTACGAGTTCGGCGATATCCTTTTGGAGAATTCTAAGAACATCGTTACTCAGTATCCGCTTCCTGCCGATCTGACTTTTGAAGACAGACAGCTGGATGAATATACGCGCAATTCCATGCTCGAGAAGATCCTTTCGAAGATCGATTCAAAGAGCTTCAGAGTAGCTGAATTTATCCAGACCGACGTTAAGAAGGCAAGACGTCCCAAGCAGATGCGTAAGCTCAATGACCTTTTCCAGATTACGCCTCTGTTGATCCTTGAGATACTTATTCTTGCGATCGTTATCTGGGTGGTAAGCTTCGTTGCAGTAACTCTTCCTTACAGAAATTCGGAACTTATCAATGAGAAGAGCATCTATGAGGTCGGTTCGATACAGGAACAGTACATTGCAGCTTTGCCGTTCTATCCCATCAAAGTGCAGACTGATAAGACGTCTGAAAAAGGCTTCCTTGCACCTCCGACTATCGAGACTGACACTGTCGATCCTTCGGCTGAGAGCCAGTCTGAGGAGACGACTACTGACGGTGTTCCGGGACCGGTCCTCGCAGAGACGACAATACCTGACGTATCTGCTACGAGCGGCTGATTTTTCGAACAATACAATTATTACACGCACAAGAACCTGCCTTAATCTGCTATGATTAAGGCAGTTCTTATTTATCAAAGGAGGAATATTCTATGTCTGTAAAGTGGGGCGTCTTAGGTACCGCAAACATTGCTAAGGGATGTACGATTCCCGGTATGAAGCTGGCTTCTAATTGCGAACTTTATGCAATCGCAGGACGTAATGAGGAGAAGGTCCAAAGCTATAAAGACGAGTTCGGTTTTACTAAGGCTTATGTCGGATATGACAAACTCTTAGAAGACCCGGAAGTCCAGGCTGTCTATATTCCTCTTCCGAATAATCTTCATAAGGAATGGGTCGTTAAGGCTCTTAAGGCAGGCAAACATGTATTGTGCGAGAAGCCGCTTGCTCTGAACAGCGACGAAGTTAAGGAGATGTTCGCAGTAGCAAAGGAGAATAATGTGCTTCTTATGGAAGCATATGCGTATCTGCACAGCCCTTATATTGCAGCGCTCAAAGCTGATATCGGGAGCGGCCTGATCGGCGATGTTGATTACATCCAGTCGTCATTCATTACACAGGGTTATCTCGATGATATCCGTATCTATAAGGAACTCGGCGGAGGCGCAGTCTATGACCTCGGCTGTTACTGCACGACAATGATACTGTCACTTGTAGATTCTGAGATCGATTATGTTCTTGCGAATGCTGAATTCAATGATAAGGATGTCGATGTTTTTTCTTCAGCGCTCATGAAGTTCGAGAACGGTGTTAGAGCGGCATTTAATGTAGGTATGATCTTTGATCCCGGAAAAGACGGACGCAAGGATATGCTCTATGTCCACGGCTCCAAGGGCATCATCAGTTCTGAAGTCGAATTCAACCAGGCAGGCGACTTAAGCTACATAATTATCTCTGAAGGTGAGAGGATCGACCGCAAAGTCACTGCGAAGCAGAACTACAGCCTCGAGATCGAGCAACTTGGCCGCTGCATCGAAAACGGCGAGACACCTCATATTACAGAGGCGTTCTCTGTCAGAAATGCAGGACTTCTTGATACGATCCTTTCGAAGATCGGATACTGATAAAGTAGACAGCATTTCTTTATTCAGATACAATGTTTTCAGTACCATACAGCAAGTATGTTATTGGGGAATTTGATGGACAATTACGACTTTTTTATAGAACTGAATAATTATCTCGGCTTCAATTTTGACGGTCCTTTAAAGCTCGTAGGCAACATAAAGGGCATCGTTTTCGAGGTCTTATATGATAATGTCGGAACCCTGAAAGCACATACTGAGGTGCGCTTATTCGGTGATGATCCTTATACTGAGCACATTGAGAGTGCTTATGCTAAAACGCAGTCTTTCATGTTCTACAACATTGATCATGCGAATGTCGATCTGGTCATTGATGCAAACCAGTTGTCCGAGGATAAGGCTTTTGATATCTGCCAGGACTTAAATGCTTTTGCAGACTGCCTTGCGGCATTGATGTATAAGAGCGGTCAGGAGCAGAAAGACATTGCCGAGAGGCTTGATGAAGCGAGAGTCGCGCAGCAGCAGGCAATGGTATATGCGGAAAAGGTAGAACTTGAAAAGCATCTGCCTGATCATTTCATAAAAGGCATGTTAGGTGCGGTCATCGGCGCGGTCGTAGGCGTCCTTCTCTGGCTTGTGCTTGCAGTGCTTAATTATATGTGGCCCTATGTGTTAGGCGCCGTCGTTTTGTGTGCGCTGCCTATTGTTTTCTATGAAATGTTCAGTAAAGCAAAAACATCGCCTCTAGAGATTTCTTTCTGTCTCTTTATAACGACAGTAGCGCTTTTGCTAGGTGACAGGCTCAACTGGTCGGTTACCCTTATGAGATATTATGTGATCAGCTTTGATCTGGCTTACCGTGAGGTGCCGTATCTTGTTCAAGACGGCATTTACGATGCTATGGAATACTATCGTGATTACATAATAATGTTCGTTCCGCTTGTGATCTTATACTTCATAATCTTCAGGAATTACATTACAGGCGGAAAGACTGTTCTTCAGCTGCTCAAGAAGAAAAATCAACAGTAATTACTTTTTACCCTTCTCGGGATCAAAATTTGCCAGAGGATTGCTCTCGATCGCTTTCTGCAGAGCTTCATCATCTACGTGTGTATAGATCTGGGTAGTGGAGACGCTCTGGTGTCCCAGGATCATCTGAAGATTTCTGATATCGACTTTGCCGTATTTATACATAAGAGTAGCGGCGGTGTGTCTGAGCTTGTGCACGGAATAGACTCTCGTATCGATACCTGCTTCTTCGAGAAGACGTTTTATCGTGATCTGTATCATGTCAGAGGATATTCTGGTGCCGCGCTTTGATACGAATAACGCTTTGCCGGCTTCGGGCTTTATCTTTATCGTGGCTCTCTTGTTCATCCAGTCATCAAGGGCCTCAAGGCAGGCATCATTAAGATAGATGGTCCGTTCCTTGTTGCCTTTACCGATAACATTTAAAGTCGTGCCGTGGATATCGTTGGTGTTGATCCCGCGGAGCTCGGATAAACGCATTCCGCAGTTAAGGAAGAGCGTGAGCATGCAGTAGTCGCGCTCATTTGATTCTTTGGGCGAATCGTAGGCGACCTTAAGGAGATTCTGGCTCTGTTCGAGCGTTAAATACTTAGGATTACGCTTGCCGATCTTCGGAGACTCGAGATCGTACGCGGGATTATGCTCGATGATCCTCTTTTTGGAGTGCAGATACTTGAAAAAGCTTCTTAAGGAAGCTATGTGCCTTGCTCTTGCGGCATTAGACTGTTTTCGCGATCTCGAGAGCCAGATAACAAAGGCCAGAAGGTCATCTGTCGTCACTTTGTTCAGGATCTTAACGTCGATATCTGATATATCGATCTCCTCAAGAGGCGTATCCTCAGGGACCATGCCTCTGTCGAGCTTTAAGAACCTGGCGAAAAGAATGAGGTCATAGCGGTATTCCTTAACCGTGAGTTCCGAACGGCCGAGAGCTGCGATCATGTAACTGCAGTAGTTCTCAAGAAGCGGAAACGTAGGGGACATTAGCTGCTGACCTCCATGAAAATTTGCTTAATTGCCTTAATTCTAACATAAGCCGGGCGGGCTTTTGGTTGATTTGTCATACTTGTTATATAAAAGTCATTGTGTTAATATGTGTTTCGTCGAAAGACAAATGTACACGATACGCGGACATTTGAGACAAAAAACCGCAGTAAAAACTGCGAAGATAAGATGGAGTATTTGGAAATGGAACAGAAATTAAAAGTCGGCATCATCGGAGCAACGGGTTATGTCGGACAAAGATTTATCACACTTCTCGCAGATCACCCCTGGTTCGAGATCGTTGCTTTATGCGCATCTCCGAGATCTGCCGGTAAGACTTACGAAGAGGCAGTCGAGGGAAGATGGAAGCTTGATATACCTTGTCCTGAATCAGTTAAGAAGATGGTAGTTTTCGGTACTGATAATATTGAAGAGTACTGCAGCAAGATCGACTTTACTTTCTGTGCTGTAGATATGAAGAAGGATGAGATCCGCGCTCTCGAAGAGAAGATCGCTAAGCTTGAGTGCCCCGTTGTTTCCAACAACTCAGCTAACAGATGGACAGAAGATGTTCCCATGATCATCCCTGAGATCAATGCTGACCACGCTCAGCTCATCGAAGCTCAGAAGAAGAGACTTGGTACTAAGAGAGGATTTATCGCAGTTAAGCCTAACTGCTCCATCCAGAGCTATGTACCTGCCCTTACACCTTTCCTCGGAAACGGCATCAAGGCAATCTCCGTCTGCACATATCAGGCTATCTCAGGCGCAGGCAAGACCTTCAAGGACTGGCCCGAGATGATCGAGAACGTAATCCCTTACATCGGCGGTGAAGAGGAGAAGTCAGAGAAGGAGCCCCTCAAGGTATGGGGTAAGTTTGCCGGCGACCATATCGAGCTAGCTGAAAAGCCCGTTATCTCCGCTCAGTGCTACCGTGTAGCAGTTCAGGAAGGTCATACGGCTGCAGTAAGCGTATCCTTCGAGAACAAGCCTTCCAAGGAAGAGATGATCTCCGTATGGCAGAACTATGAGAGCGAAGCAGTCAAGCTCGGTCTTCCTTCAGCTCCCAAGCACTTCCTCCAGTACATCGAGGAAGACAACCGTCCCCAGCCTAAGCTTGACGCTATGTTTGAGAACGGCATGGGCGTATCTGTTGCAAGGCTCAGAGAAGACAACCTCTTCGACTACAAGTTTGCGTGCCTTTCACACAATACTTTAAGAGGCGCAGCAGGCGGCGGTGTCCTTACGGCTGAACTCCTTGTAGCTAAGGGATACATCTCAGCAAAATAATTAACGATTCGTAAGAAATTTCCGGCACGGCCAAAAATCGGTCCCGTGCCGGAAATTATCTCTTGACTTAATAAGAACAAATTACTATACTAATCAAGCGCTTTGAGAAAAGCACGTGTAGTGTGGATGTGGGCCTTTAGCTCAGTTGGTCAGAGCTCCCGGCTCATAACCGGTTGGTCCTGGGTTCGAGTCCCCGAAGGCCCACCATTACACAACATTTGAATATATATATGGGAAGATTCCCGAGCGGCCAAAGGGAACAGACTGTAAATCTGTCGTCACTGACTTCGGTGGTTCGAATCCACCTCTTCCCACCAAGAAGGGTTTGCCAAGTCTGGCAAACCCTTTCTTTATGCCTTTGGTATAATGTAGTCGTTAAAGCAAAAATATTTAACAAAAAGGTGAAGATCCGCAGAAGCGCATTTGGGGGGCAGGAGGAATAATCCATGTTAAAGAAGATCATAACATTTGTCATGATTCTCAGCATGTTCGCGGGGGTCTGTTCGTGTGCAAAAGCACCGCGCCCGCAGAGTCAGATCACTGATGTGGTCCAGACCGAAGATAATACCTATGAGTGTCAGTTCGAAGGCACGACGTTCGATTTCATGCTTTTCCTGCCAGAGAAGGTTGACAGCAAAACGCCACTCATTCTCATGATGACGGGTCTCTATATCAACAACTCGGGATTCAAGGGCCAGACACATATGGAAGAGACGGCCTGTCCCAGAGGATATGCCGTCTGCTATGTACAGCCCGGCCGGGGAACGGGTGGCAAGGGCTGGGACTGCGGTCTCTGGAATACCAGGGATGTGGACAGTCTGGATTACCTCGTTAATCTCGTGATCTATCTTCAGGATGAGTACGGTCTGTCCAAGACCAAGGCTTTCGCGGCAGGATTCTCGAACGGCGGCTTCATGGCGCACAGAGTCGCGATGGAAGCCTCGGACACTTTCATTGCCGTCGCAAGCGTTTCGGGATTGATGGCGAATACGATATGGGATGAAAAGGTCGATAAGACTAGTATCGGTGTGCTCGAGATCTATGGTACAAATGACACCTTATTTTCGAAGGACGGTAACGATACGGCGGCAGCCCTGCCTCATCCGCCGATCGAAAAAGTCATGGAATACTGGGCGCAAGCTAACGGTCTCAGTGCTTCAAGTACAGAACAGCTGTCGGGCAGAGCCGAACTTACAAAATATACTGCTTTTCTGAACAAGACCCAGGTGTGGTCAGTCAAGATCGAGGAAGGCGAACACGAGTGGCCTGCAGAGGATGTAGCAGGGTTCAATACTAACGAACTGATACTCGATTTCTTTGATCAGTGCTCGTGATACGTCTTCAGTCAGGATTGTCTGCTGCCAAGAAGGGTTTGCCGGGTTCGGCAGACCTTTTTCTTGAGTTTTGTAGCGAAAAAGGGTTTTCTCCGTCTAACCGGTGTAAAGCTCGAAAATAATGAATAAAATGAGCCTGAAAAGTAATTTTCCGAAAAATGTGAAACCATTTGATACAAAAATGCACTTATATAGGTGAACGGCCGTTCAGAATAAAATTTTGAGGTGAAACGAGTGAACGAAGCGAAGGCGCTGGCTTTACTAAAGAAAGGCGACGAGGAAGCACTGGAGTGGTTTATAGACAGATATAGTAGCTATGTCGGAACCGTAGTTAGTAATATATTGCAAAGCTCCATGACACATGAGGACATCGAAGAGGTGACAGCCGATGTGTTCGTGACTTTGTGGCAATCTGCGGAGAAACTATACCCTCTGAACCTTAAAGGTTACTTGAGCCGCGTAGCACGGAGCCTTTCCATGCAGAAGTTGCGGGACAAGGCTGCAGAGCTCCCTTTGGACGAGGACATTCTTATCTTAGATGACGATTCTGAATTTGACAGGCTTGCTCAGGAAGATCAGGACAACATGGTTAGAAATGCGGTATATTCAATGCCGCAACCGGATAAAGAGATTTTCCTCAGGTTCTATTACTACTGTCAAAGCGTGTCGGTGATCGCAAAACAAATGCAGATGAACCCGTCCACGGTCAAGACCAAACTTAAGCGCGGACGCGAGAGACTCCGGGTGATCCTCAGCAAAAAAACGAAAGGAGACGATCTTAATGAAAGTACATATTCATGAATTACTAAACAACATCGAAGATTCTTCAGTTAACCTCGAAGAACAGAATGTCGTCTCCACTGAAAGGATAAAGGAGTTGACTAAGATGAAGATCACAAATAATAACAATGGCAGCAAGAGATCCAAGAGAGGTGCAGTCACAGTATGCATCGCCGTCGCAGTCGTAGCCGCGTTAGGCGCTACAGCATATGCGGCTTTCGGAGGAGGATTAAACAGCGTATTGTTCAACAAAGCATCTGAAGAGCAGCCGCCTATGGCCGAATCTGACATTAAGACAAGCGATGATTACTTTGCGTACGTCGGAAATTTAGAGTACATCTCGCTGCAGGGATATGCCGAGACACCTGAATACCTGGCTGCAAAAGAGTGGCGCGAGTTTGAAGACAAATACGACATTGATTTTGCGATCCTTGAAGCAGCAGGTAACGATACGGCTCAGTGGGATGAAAAATACGGCGCGTACGGAGTTTATTCACAGGAGATGGCTGACAAGGTTGACGAGATCGCAGCGAAATACAACCTCACTCTCCACGAAAGCGGACTGGAAGATCTGGACGAGAAGGTCTTGGAAGAGAAGTTCGGCCAGCCGGTTATGAACGATGCACTTCTTGGCGGATACGGCTATAAGGACGGCACTTTCGAAGTCGATGGCGAATTTGACGGATATCCCATCCAGCTCGGCCGCGTTATGAAGGGTACTTTCGATACCGTTTATCTGAATATCGGCTCAAGCAGCAGTTACGAGCAGTGGAATTACACCACCAAGAGCGGCGCGAATGTTACGCTCTGTCTTTCCAAGGATAAAGCGCTCATCCTCGCAGATCTTGAAAACAGTTTTGTCTCCGTCAACGTTTTGCTCAGATTCTGCGACAAGACTATGGATAAGGCCCAGCTCGAGAACATGGCTGACAATATTAATTTCGCAGTTCTCTGATAAGCACAAACAAATACGCTTCAGGACAGGAGTTGCCGCAAGGCAGCTCCTGTTTTTATGGCCCGGATTGGTATAATGTGATTGCCGGGAGGCTGGTAAATAGTATGAACGAACAAATAATCGAAGCGGCAAAACTTTATCTGAAGGATATCTTTAACGGTAATTCTGACGGACACGATCTGGACCACTCTCTGAGGGTCTATCACAATGCGCTTAAGATCGCCGGGAGCTATCCGGAATGCAATCTTATGGCCGTTGCGCTGGCCTCGCTCCTGCATGATGTTGATGACCACAAGCTGTTTAATACCGAGAACAACATGAATGCAAGGTCCTTTTTGACAGACCAGCACGTCAAACCCGCCGATATAGAGTTGATCTGTGAGATCATAAACGGTGTTTCTTTCAGCAAAAACAAGGATTCCTGCCCTGCAAGCATCGAAGGCAAGATCGTTCAGGACGCTGACAGGCTGGATGCGATGGGCGCGATCGGTATCGCAAGGACATTCGCTTACGGTGGCAAGAACGGCAGAACATTAGATTCTTCTCTGCAGCATTTTCAGGATAAACTGCTGTTGCTCAAAGACAAAATGAATACTGAAGAAGCAAAGCAGATGTCAGAGATCCGCCACACATATCTGGAAGAGTTCTTAGATGAATTCCAAAGAGAAGCGGGCTCTTAAAATGTGATATTATAACTGTTAGGATATAGGACGATTCGTAAGGAAGGATCATAACACGTGGACAACGACGTTATTCTTAAGGAAAAAGACGATTTCTTAGACGACAGGGAAAAAGTCTGGCTCGGTATTCTGGGAGCATTTTTGCTCTCGCTTATCGGCGGCGCCATTTGGTGTGGCCTTTTATGGCTCGATCTTTTCCGTCCTGTATGCGGTATCGCGATCATTACCTTTGCCATTATCGGCTACAGGGCTTTTACTAAGAAGAACAGTACAAAAGGACTGGTAATCTCGATCGTCGTTTCCTTGGTTACGGTCGTTATGGCTAATTATCTGGTGCTTGTTATGCAAGTATATGAAGCATACAAGATATGGTATGAGTCGGGTGAGTATTTCACCAAAGTTACTTTCCTCGCAGCGATCAAAGGTTCATATTATTATCTGAGTGATGACTATGTGCGCGGTCTTGTCTTAAGGGATCTTGGTCTTGGAGTCGTTTTCGTTTTGCTCGGAGCCGTTCCTTTTATCGTTGAGGCTGTTAAACGCAGCAGAAACCAGGCATATAATTGATGGAGGCCTAAAGACAGATGCCCAGAACGCAGAAAGGCGCTTACAATACAAAACAGTCATGTGAGATCTTGAATTTCCTCAAGGATAACAAGGGCTCACATTTTACCAGCCAGGAGATATCCGATCATTTCAGGGCTCAGGGCATCAATATCGGACAGGCCACGATCTACAGACGTTTGGACAGGCTTACCACCGAAGGCCTCGTAAACAAGTATATTATCGATGAGAAATCACCCGCCTGTTATGAATACATTGGCACGGACCATTGCAGCAGCGGCAAATGTTATCACATGAAGTGCGAGACATGCGGCAAGCTTATTCATTTAAGCTGCGATGAGATAAATGAGTTTTTCGAGCATGTAGAGAAAGAGCACGGATTCATGCTCGATCCTAAACGCACCGTATTTTACGGGATCTGCGACGACTGCAGTAAAAAAGATTCCTGATATCAGAGCATATTTGCGCGCTTCGTGACTTCGTCCCTGCGGCGCTTGATTATGCGTGCACGGAAGATGAGGAGCACGATAACGAGCAGGAGAATTAAGCCCGACAGAACGGCGAATGTGATCAGGATGCTTCTGACACTTGTAAGATTCGTCTTTTTCTCCGGATTGATCTCTACGACACCTGACTTTTTATCGATCTTTACGACCAGTGTGCCTATCAGGTAAGTTTTGTCCGAATATGCTTTGCACAGCGGTATCTCGAGCACCTGCTGCTCTGCCGAGGTGTCGATAAGAGCATTGGACAAGTCGATGCGGTTCGTGCTTCCGAGCTGCGCTCTGGAGGAAGTTGTCGTGATGTAGTGGTCAAGAACGACTCTCTGCTCGGAGATGTAAAGGTTAGTGTCAGAAAGAAGGTCTTCCATCTGTCCGTGTGCTTCATCGATCAGGGGAGTGAACTCGCTCTCGGTGATCTCGACTGTCGCGAAATTTGCATATCCGTAATCGAAAAGCGAGATAAGGTCAGAATATCTGATATCTGCGCTTGTAGCGTTGAAGACGCAGCCGATGAGCAATCTGTTGTTCTTCTTTGCAGCTGCGCAGAGAGTGTATCCGGCAGTGTTGGTAAAGCCGGTCTTTCCGCCGATGTAGTATTCATAACTGAATTTTGTGGTATTTATGAATCTGTTGGCGTTGGTAATGTCTCTTACGCTGCTGTATTTGTTTGTAGCGTTGATGGTGTAGTTGAGAGTTTTAGCGATCTCGGAATAATTGGTGTTGGTTACGGCCTCATTAAGGATCAGGGCCATGTCGTAAGGAGTGGTGACGTTATCAGGCGTCGAAAGACCATAAGCAGAAGAGAAGTGAGTATTGAGGCACCCGATCTCGGAGGCTTTGGCGTTCATTAATTCGCAAAAAGCTTCTTCCGTACCTGATATGTACATGCCGAGAGCAAGGCTTGCATCGTTTGCCGATGTGAGGACTGCGGCATAAACAAGGTCTTTTACGCTTATCTCTTCGCCTTCCTGAAGTCCGAGCTTAACGTAGTCATCAGTTATCGCTTTAATGGCTTCGGCCATGTCGTGATTGATGGTTACCATATCTGTCATCTCAAGGCGCTCCAAAGCCAGAAGGATCGTCATGACCTTGGTCATGGAAGCCGGTTCTTTCTGGACATCGTAATCCTTGCCTAAGAGGATCGAGCCGCTGTTGGCATCGAAAAGAACATAAGATGAAGCGGAAACAGGTGGAATGTCAGCCATTACCTCATTAAGGAGGTCTGTCTTGCGTTCGGAGGCCGTAACGATACCGTCGTTAGGGTCGTCTTGATATGTCTCATCAGCCTGCACACGGGCTCCCGCGAAAGCATAAAGCGAGGTGAGCGCCATTAGCAGTACCAGTAAAAATGTCGATATCTTAAGCTTTTTAGCTGTCATAATATCTCCCCGAATGTTTTTAACCTGTATATTTTATAGTTTTTCGCCTAAAAAACAAATATTAACGGGTCTGCCAATTTTTATTAAAAATAAGAGGCGATTTACTGTATAATTAGCGGGTATATGAAATGAGGCTGTAAATGGCGATTATTAAGACTACAGATTTAGATAAACTTGATTTTGATTCTGCGATAAATGAGCTTAAGGAGTATTTCTCCTCTTTAGGCGCCAGAAAAGGCAGAGATCTTACATATAACGTCCTGACATACGGCTGCCAGCTTAACGAATCAGACTCGGAGAAGCTCTCCGGAATGCTGGCTTCGATGGGACTTACACCGTCATCAGGCGGGGAACTCGATGATGCCGACGTTATCGTATTTAATACGTGCTCGATCAGAGAAAATGCAGACAGGCACTTATTCGGCAATCTTGGTGTATTTAAGACATTGAAGAAGAATGACCGCGACGTGGTCATCGCTGTCGGCGGCTGCATGATGAAGGTCCCCGAGAACGTCGAGAGGATAAAGAAGTCCTATCCTTACGTTGATCTTGTTTTCGATCCGCAGCAGCTGCACAGGTTCCCTATCCTTATGAGGGATGCCATCCGTAAGAATAAGCAGCTCGTAAACATCTCAGCTGACGACTATATCGCTGAAGATGACTTTTTCCCGATCGACAGGAAGAGAAAGTTCAGGGCGCTCGTGCCTATCATGTACGGCTGCAACAACTTCTGTTCTTACTGCATCGTGCCTTATGCAAGAGGCAGGGAGAGGTCCAGAGACTTTAATGAGATCGTTAAGGAATTGTCCGAGCTCGCTTCGCAGGGCTACAAGGAAGTAATGCTCCTGGGCCAGAACGTCAATTCATACAAGGGCGAAGACGGTAAGACTTTTGCCGATATCTTAAGGGCCGCTTCTGATTTTTCCGAGTTCTCCAGGGTGAGATTCATGTCTTCGCATCCTAAGGACCTCTCAGATGAAGTTATCGACATCATGGCGACACGCCCCAATGTCGAAAAGCACCTGCATCTTGCCATGCAGTCAGGCTCAAATACCGTTCTCAAGGCTATGAACAGGCCTTATACGATCGAGAGATTCCAGGAGATCGTGGATACTTTCAGATCCAAGGTAGAAGGAGGATCTCTTACGACTGACATTATCGTAGGTTTCCCGGGTGAGACTGAAGAAGATTTCCAGGAGACACTTGATGCTGTCGAGAAGGCTAAGTTTGATGCGGCATTTACTTTCCAATATTCCGCAAGACCCGGCACGAAGGCCGCAAGCTTCCCTGACCAGATACCTCAGGACGTAGTAACCGGCCGCTTTGGAAGGCTTACCGAGTATACAAACCGTTATGCGGAAGAATCTAATGCGAAGCTTATCGGCAAGACCATGGAAGTCCTGATCGAAGGTATCAGCAAAGCAGGCGATATGACTTTCTCCGGAAGGACAATCACTAACCATCTGGTCAACTTTACTATCCCTGAAGATCTCGGAATCGATGTCGGCCCTGATTATCTTGAGGGGAGACTTTGTGAGGTAAGGATAGACCGCGCAAGACCTTATTCTGTTGACGGCGAGCTTGTCAGCTTGAAGGGAGAATGATCGTGACTGATAACAACGGTTTTGATGAGAATAACGTTAAAGCTGCCGGCCAGTTCCCGATGAGCCTTTCAGACTTAAAGCCTGAAGAGCTTTCTCCCATGATGCAGCACTATGCTGAGATGAAGGAAAAGTGCCGGGATTCGTTCCTTCTTTACAGGCTCGGCGATTTCTATGAGATGTTTTTCGATGACGCGGTAAAAGCCGCGAAGATACTTGAACTCGCGCTTACCAGAAGAGACTGCGGATCGGGCTACAGAGCGCCGATGTGCGGCATTCCTTTCCATGCATATTCGACCTATGCCAACAGGCTCGTTCAGGCAGGATACAAGGTTGCCATCTGCGAGCAATTGGAAGACCCTTCAGTCGCTACAGGCCTTGTTAAGCGAGGCATTATCAAGATCCTTACGCCCGGTACCATCACCGAATCAGGCGGACTTGAAGACCGCAAGAATAACTTCCTCATGAGCATTTACTGCGTCGGAAGCCAGTTCGGCGTTGCCTGCGCGGATATATCCACGGGTGATTTTGAGGCTACACAGCTTACACTTACTGATAACGGCGAACATCTCATAAATCTCATCGGAAAATATTCTCCGTCAGAGATCATTTATAATTCCAATTTCGAGGGCACGCCTGAGATACAGGCGATAAGGAGCGGCACTGATATCGCTCTTACCAGAAGAAACGACAGAGACTTTTCTGAGAGTCTTTTCAGGAACAGCGGAGCTGCCGTACAGGATGCCAAGCTGTTCAATAATCCCGAGATGATGTACTGTGCCTGCGCGGCGCTTATCCTTTACGCCGAGGAGACTCAGACCGATAAAGTCACATATCTTGATGTCGTAAGATGCTACAAGATCTCTGATACGATGGAGCTTGATATCGCGACACGTACGGGCTTGGAGCTTACATCTACCATCAGGACGAAGCAGAAGAAGGGTTCGCTTCTTTGGGCTATCGACAGGACAAAGACATCCATGGGCGCAAGACTTTTGCGCAAATGGGTAGAAGAGCCCCTGATCTCGGTCAAGGCTATCAACAGAAGGCTCGATGCCGTCGAGGAAGCAAAAGAGAAATACATGGCACGCCAGCAGATAATGGAAGGCCTTTCCGGACTTTACGATATCGAGCGTCTGGCAGGTAAAGTGTCTCTTGGCACATGCAATGCAAGAGATATGCTGGCCCTTCGTAATTCACTGCGCAAGATCCCGTTCGTAAGAGAAGGCCTTGAGGAGTTCTCCAAGGGCATGTTCAAAGAGATAAAGACATCGATGGATCCTCTTACAGAGATAGCAGAACTTTTGGAGAAATCCATCAACGAAGATGCTCCCATAACTGTTAAAGACGGCGACATCATCAAGCGCGGATATAACGCGGAATGCGATGAGCTTTATGACCTTGCCAAGAATGCCAAGGAATATATCCTTCAGCTTGAGAATAACGAGCGCGAGAGAACGGGCATCAAGACGCTTAAGATCGGTTATAACAAGGTCTTCGGATACTTCATCGATATCCCGAGAAGCCAATCGGATAAGGTCCCTGAAGAGTATGTAAGAAAGCAGACCCTCGTAAATAACGAGCGTTATATCACGCCGCAGATCAAGGAGCTTGAAGATAAGATCGTCAGTGCCTCTTCACGCCGCATTGCTCTGGAATATGAGCTCTTTACGGAGATCCGCGAGAAGGTATGTGCCGTATCAGATAAGCTTTTCGGTACTGCCAGGGCTGTCGCGCAGACGGACGTTATCACTTCTCTTGCCGAGCTTGCAGAAGTGGAGAATTACGTTAAGCCCTCCATTGATGATTCTGAGATCATTGAGATCAAGGGCGGCAGACATCCTGTCGTTGAGCAGATGATGAGATCATCGCACGAGACGTTCGTGCCCAACGACATCACCATGGATGAAGAGAAGAGGCTTATGGTGCTTACCGGTCCTAACATGGCAGGTAAATCAACATTCATGAGGCAGACTGCACTTATCGTGCTTATGGCGCAGATCGGTTCGTTTGTTCCTGCACGGAGCGCGAAAATAGGACTTGTCGATCACATCTTTACCAGGATCGGCGCATCTGATGATATCTCGACGGGCCAGTCAACATTCATGGTGGAGATGAGGGAAGTGTCCTACATCTTAAAGAACGCTACGCGTAAGAGCCTTCTGCTCCTTGACGAAGTAGGAAGAGGCACAAGCACTTATGACGGTCTGTCAATCGCTTGGGCAGTCATCGAGTACATTATCGATCCGAATATACTTTATTCGAGGACGATTTTCGCGACGCATTATCACGAGCTTAACCAGCTCGAGCGCCTCAACAGAGGCGTATATAATAACCACGTTGAAGTTAAGGAAGAGGGCGACAGCGTTACCTTCCTGCATAAGATCTCAGACGGCGGCACTTCTGACAGTTACGGTATCGAAGTAGCAAGACTGGCAGGTCTCCCTTCAGATGTTCTGAAGCGCTCCAGAGCTATTCTTTCTGAGCTTGAGAGGATCGGAAAGTTCAAGGTCAAGGGTAACCGCGAGACCATGGGTAATGATGAAGAGCTTTCCAAGGACGTTATGCCGGGACAGGAATCTTTCTTTAACCCTGACAACGTCGTTTACAGGAAGGAAGATAAGATCCGCCAGACTTTAAGAGATCTCGATCCTACGAGATTAACGCCGATCGAAGCTATGAATATCCTTTATGAATTGAAGCAGAAGTGCTCGGAGGAAGACATTGGGCAGGATTAATGTTTTAGATACCAAGACCGCCAATGCCATCAAGGCCGGCGAGGTTATCGAGCGTCCTGTCTCGGTAGTCAAGGAGCTTGTTGATAATGCGATAGACAGCGGTGCGACAAGGGTTACCGTTGAATTCGCAGGCGGCGGAATATCGCTTATCCGCGTGTCTGACGACGGCTGCGGAATGGACAGGGAAGATGCGGAAAAAGCGTTTCTTATACATGCCACATCCAAGCTTCACTCCATAGAAGATATCTATTCGCTCTCTACGATGGGCTTCAGAGGAGAGGCATTGGCATCTATTGCAGCTTGCTCAGACGTAACCCTTACGACTTGCCTTAAAGGAGAGGGAGCGGGCACCAAAGTTGTTTATGAAGACGGTTCGCTTAAAGGAACATACGACAGCCCCGCTTGCACCGGAACGACTGTTGAAGTAAGAAATCTGTTTAAGAATCTTCCTGCGAGATATAAGTTCCTTAAGAAAGATTCGACGGAAGGCATGTATATTACAGGCCTTATCGAGAAGCTTGCAGTTATCGCGCCCGAGATATCGATAAAACTGATCAAAGACGGTTCTGTGCTTTTTACAACACCGGGCAACGGATCTGCTCTTGATGCGGTCTATGCCGTTTATGGTAAAGAAACTGCCAAAGCACTTGTTCCCGTAAGCTTTAAGTACGAAGGCGGAAGGATAGAAGGCTTTACAGGTCTCACATCATTTGTAAGAGGCAACAGAGGACTTCAGGTCGTGTTTGTAAACGGCCGTCTGATCCACAGCAAGACGGTATCTGCCGCGATCGACGAGGCTTACAAAAATGCCGTAATGAAAAACAAGTTCCCGATCTGTTTCCTGATGATATATTGTGAGCCCGGCACTGTTGACGTAAACGTTCATCCGCAGAAATCGGAAGTTAAATTCAGCAATGACGGAGACATTTTCAGGCTCGTTTATCACGGGATAAAGGACGCTCTTACAAAGAGCGGCGAAGCCGGGATGACCTTCAACGGCATAGCCGAAAAGGTGGAAGAGGAAGCAAATACAGGCACACAGCTCCGATATGATTTCTCTACTGCGGCCGCTGCGCCTAAGTCTTCCGCAAGACCTTCATCTGCGCCTTCAGCATCACATAGATTGGAGCCCCAGGGAAATCCTGTGCAGGCCAATAAGCTCCTGCAGATATTGTCGGAGTTTAAGCCTGATATAGAGGCGCTTAAAGAGACTACCGGTGAGCCTTCCGGAAAGACTGATGAACCGGCAGTCCCGGAAGTTTTCGAGACCGCTGCTCCCGCTCCTGCCATCATCGAAGACGTTCAGGAGAACAGGACTTTGACAGATATCGACAGACTTGCCGCTGCAAGCTTTGTCGGCATTATATTCTCGACATATATCATCCTTCAGAATGAGGATGTCTGCTTCATAGTAGACCAGCACGCGGCACACGAGCGTGTGCTCTACGAAGAATTTATGGTTAAGAAAAAGCCGGGCGTAAAGCCTGCGGTCGAGCAGGTCTTAGCTCCGCAGATCCTGACGCTTTCATGGGAAGATTACAGTTTTGTCGAAGATAACTTAAGCCGCTTTGAAGACAACGGTTTTGAGCTTGAACTTCTTGGCGACAGACAGATCGCCGTAAGGACTGTTCCGCTCGGAAAAGCCGGCAAACAGTCTGATATTTTCCAGGCGATACTTACAGATCTTAAGCGCGAAGTGCCTTCCAAATCTGAGATATGGTATCAGCTCATTCAGACAACTGCGTGCAAGGCAGCGATCAGGGCAGGAGATAAGATCACACAGCAGGAAGCCATGCAGCTTATTCAGTCGCTCTCAAAGCTAGAAGATCCTTATCACTGTGCGCACGGAAGACCTACGTTCTTTACTGTCTCCAAAAAAGATTACGAGAAGAACTTCAAGAGAATAGTCTGATGAATACGTCTTTTCCGGTTTTCGAAAAGTATTCTTATATACCGATAATCGCAGGACCTACTGCGAGCGGCAAAAGCGCGCTTGCTCTGGAGATCTGTAAGACCGCAGACGGCGAACTGGTCTGTGCAGATTCGATGCAGATATATAAAGGGCTTGATATCGGAACGGCGAAAGATACGAAGGAAGAGATCGGTGATATCCCGCATTACATGACTGATATCGTCGAACCCGGTACGAACTTC
This sequence comes from Saccharofermentans sp., assembly GCA_016292215.1. Classification (GTDB taxonomy): domain Bacteria; phylum Bacillota; class Clostridia; order Saccharofermentanales; family Saccharofermentanaceae; genus Saccharofermentans. Next base: position 32,267 of record JAEFBB010000022.1, read on the forward strand.
TCGGTCTACGATTATCTGAGCGCGGCTCTCCCTGTGATCAGGGATATTTTGGAAAGAGGCAAACTGCCGGTCGTCTGCGGAGGCACCGGTCAATATATTTCATCACTTCTTTACGGCCTTGATTACGGTACCGGTGATGAAGACGCTGAGATAAAGGTAACAAGAGAGCTTACCGAAGAATATGAGAAGAATGGCATTGAGCCGTTGTATTCAAGGCTTAAGGAGATCGATCCCGAAGCTGCCGCAAATATCGAGCCCAATAACACCAGACGCGTAATAAGGGCTCTTGCTGTATATGATGCGCTTGGCATGACTTTTACAGAAAAGAACAGAAGGTCTAAAGCAAGCGGACCTGAGTATCCGTTTAAGGTGTTCATGATCGATTGGGACAGGGAAGTGCTATACGACAGGATCAACAGAAGAGTCGGCATCATGATAGAGAACGGCCTTGTCGAAGAAACAAAAATGCTGCAAAGCCTGAATGTCGACAGAACTTCGACATGCTGGCAGGCAATAGGCTATAAAGAAATGCTTAAATATCTTGAAGGCGAAGAGTCTTTGGAAGAGGCTGCTGACAGGATAAGGATCGGCACAAGACACTATGCGAAGAGGCAGCTTACATGGCTTCGCAGCATGGGAGAAGATGTTACGCCGGTCAAGCCGGATGAGCCATTTGTTAATGCGAAGAAGATTTTGGATTTAATTACTATTAAGTGAGCGATTATCTAATCTAATTCTCGCCGAATTGTAAACATCTTGAATTTCAGGAAATAATTTCTTCATTCTTTTCTCTAAAGGTGAAAAAATATTAAATAAAGTAAAAGCCTCAAACCGCTTTTTGCCGGTGTGAGGCTGTTTTTTATGATGATGGTTAATAAAATTCACACTTGATTAAATCAATTAAATTTCAAGACTTGTCTCAATAAAACTTAATTTACAGATAGTTGCTTGAAAATCTCTGCAGAGCAAACATAATGATAGTACTCTAGTAGTTTTTCCAAGACGGAGGTAATCAATCAATCGAATATCGGTGTAATCCTACTACCTTTCCGAGAATCCTGCACCCTTCGGTGTTGAAGGGAATAGGCGAATAATCATCATTCTCAGGGAAGAGATATGGAATACCATTCTTTTTGCCAAAACGCTTAACTGTTGCTTCTTCGTCGATCAAAGCAGCAATAATATCGCCCTCTTCGCAGGAACTCTGCTTGCGGACGATAATCAGGTCACCGTCAAGGATATGAGCATTGATCATACTATTGCCGCGGACCTTAAGCATAAAAGCTTCGGAATCTCCAATAATTGATTTGCTGACCAGGAAAGAATCACTGTAATCCTCGTGCGCGAGAATAGGAATACCGGCTGTTATCTTACCGACTACGGGAACTTGTCTGTAGCCGCTTAGATTCGTCACACCAGTTGATTCGGAAGTTGTCTGGCCGAAGTCTTCGGAATCCTGCTTTATGACGATAGCTCTTCGAAGTCCGGGTCTGTATTCGATCTTACCCTGACTGTCAAGTTGCTTTAGATATGTGTGGACTGAAGATGTAGACTTGAGTCCGACACCGGCACAAATATCGCGTACCGAAGGTGATATCTGATTCTGTTCAATATAGTTACGGATGTAATTATATACACGGTCAATAGTTTTCTTATCTCCGGTCTGCATAGCCGAACCTCCAAACATATTTTCTATAATATTACCATTCTTTTTTTTACAGTCAAACAATTGTTCTCGAAAAAAATAACAAGTCTATGGACTTTAAATATATAAATCATTTTAAAACTTTATTTAAGGAGGGTTTTTATGGCACTTTTGTATGACGATGTACCGCAGAGGAATAATCGAAACGGTGACATGATCGGTAATGCATCATCTTTTGAAGAGGCAAGAGCGATCATCATTACAAGACTCAATTATCTTCGAGCAGATATCAGTTATCACACGACTGCTGAAGAAGCTCTGTTCGCAGAACTGTGTAAAGCTCATGAAGATAAGAAGCAGAGACTTATGGACCTGTATGCCAGATTCTATTCTCCATGCAAGGTCAGCGATCCGGCCTTTATTTCGGGCGGTCAGAAAGACATGAATGACCTGATGATCAATTTCTCTGAAGGTTACGACAAGTTCATTATGTCAATGGAGAAAGAGTATATGGAGCTGACGCAGAGAAGGAGGCGGGCAACGATGCTGCTTAGCAAGATCCTTTCTATTAAGTATCCGTTAAGCAGACTCCTGTATCTCTATTACTATGTGAATTTGGATCCGGGTAAGATCAGTGATGCGCTTTATATCAGCCGCGCTACGTTCTACCGTTTAAAATCACATGCGATCAATACTCTTACTGCCATTTATTATCCGCATAAGAAAAATAACAAGGCGAAAGGTAATGATTTGGAGGAATAATGAGGTATAAAGGTGCAATGGCTTTTTGCTTCAGACAAACAATGCTATAATCGCTCCAGGTAATTACTATGGCTATGAATCAGGAAGACAGAACTACATCACCTTCTTCAGGCAACGACTTAAGCAGTGTCGTGCTCGATTTCTTAGGCTGTTCGTACCGTGCGACTATAAGACTTTTCAAAGGTCTGCCTAACAGGTTCAAGGCCTATGTAAAGCGCAAGATCAAAGAGTACCGCAACAGACCGAAGAGAACTGATATCAACAGAGTCTATGTGGTTGTAGGCTATACGACCAAGAAGCGTGTTGATGAGAAGTTCAATGCCGAGAGACGTATGATGATAATCAGAAGAGGACTTCTGGCCCTGATCTTCGTTCTGATCATATTTATAGCGATCGACAGGTTCACTAATCTTATCAATTACGGCGAGTTGTCCCAGATCTTCGGTGTCGATTCTTGGGGAGAGGTCATCGAGAATGATCCTTTTGCCGATAAAACCACTGAAAGTACTGGCTTTGTCGTACCGGGAACAAGTGAGACCAATTGACGGCAAATTAATCTGAGTTGAATACAGCATTTCACAAAATGAAAGTTCGCAAATGCGAACTTTCATTTTTTATTTGCCTATTGAAATTGAGAAAGTGTTGTAATACTATACTTAACGATTGGTTTAAACTAGGTTTGATAACCTAAGCTTTCAGTCTACAAAATGAATTTTTAGCCCGATGAACTTGCAAAAACTGTCCGGGCAAAGAAAGGTGGAAATCTTATGGATTACAAGATTGAGAATGAGTATCTTAACGATCTCATGCAGAAGGTTATGGCAAGGAATGCTAATGAGCCTGAATTTCACCAGGCAGTATATGAATTCCTTAACTCTATCGCTCCCGCACTTCCGGTACACCCTGAGCTTATCGAGAAGCAGGTTCTTGAGAGAATCGTAGAGCCTGAGCGTCAGATCATTTTCAGAGTTGCCTGGATCGACGATAACGGCAGAATTCAGGTTAACCGCGGTTACAGAATTCAGTTCAACAGCGCTATCGGACCTTACAAGGGCGGTTTGAGACTCCATCCCTCTGTTAACATCAGCATCCTTAAGTTCCTCGGCTTCGAGCAGATCTTCAAGAACTCCCTCACAGGTCTCCCTATGGGCGGCGCTAAGGGTGGTTCTGACTTCGACCCTAAGGGCAAGTCTGATAACGAAGTAATGGCTTTCTGCCAGAGCTTCATGCGTGAGCTTTACAGACACATCGGACCTGACCTCGACGTACCTGCAGGCGACATCGGTACAGGCGCAAGAGAGATCGGCTTCATGTTCGGTCAGTACAAGAAGATCGTTAACGAGTTCTCCGGCGTTCTTACAGGTAAGAAGCTCAGCTTCGGCGGCTCCCTCGCAAGAACAGAGGCTACAGGTTATGGTC
>JAEFBB010000023.1 GCA_016292215.1 Saccharofermentans sp.
CATCGTGTTCTTCTGCCATTTCGGAGTTACGGCACTGCTGATTGGGCATCTTATCGGCGTTGCTGCACCCGCTCTCTGGCAGGGCATGATGATGGCACCGACATCGATAACGGTATTGGGATCAGAAGAGAGGATCCCCGGCGAGGCAAGCTTCAGAGTCCAGACATTCGCTGATTCGAGGCATCTTGTTGAAGCAGGGGAGCCGATCTCGTCACAGGGCTATTTTGCAGAGATATTTGAGGGGTGAATGACATGATCGCGATCGCAGCAGTAGACAGGAATTGGGCAATAGGAAACAAGGGACAGCTCCTTATCTCGCTTCCCGAGGACCAGAAGGGCGTGTTTAAGAAATATACCGCCGGTCATACTGTCGTTTTCGGCAGAAAGACCCTTGAGACGTTCCCGGGACAGAGGCTCCTTCCGAACAGGGTCAACGTGATCATGTCCAGGAGCTTTGATTATCAGAAGGAAGGAGCGGTCATCCTTCATTCCGTTGATGAACTGGAAGACTTCCTGGCGCTTTCGGCAGACGAGGTCTTTCTTATCGGCGGAGCTACGATGTATAACTCCCTGATCGGCCTTTGCGACAAGGCGATAATAACCAGCATCCGCGCAGAGGATGAGGCTGACTGCTATTTCCCGAATCTTGACGAGGATCCGGCTTGGGAGCTTACCGAAGAGGAACCGCCTGTAATGAGTGAAAAGGGCGTTGAATTTACAGTCCGCCACTACAAGCGGAAATGATCTTTGCTTTATATATAATTAATTTTAAAATAGCCCTTGCTTTGACAGGGGCTATTTGTTAGAATACTCGGGCATAAAAATCACGCATACGTTCCTTTTGTGGGCAAAGCCTTAATATCATTGCGTATGCGGAAGTAAAAACAGGAGGATTATTTTATGCCGGTAATTTTAATGAAGCAGCTGCTTGAAGCAGGCGTTCACTTTGGTCACCAGACACGTCGCTGGAACCCTAAGATGTCTGAGTACATCTTCACAGAGCGCAACTCCATCCACATCATCGATCTGCAGAAGACAGTCAAGAAGGTTGACGACGCTTACGCTGCAATGAGAGAGCTCGCTGAGAAGGGTGATATCCTTTTCGTTGGTACAAAGAAGCAGGCTCAGGATTCCATCAAGGAAGAAGCTCAGCGTTGCGGTCAGTTCTATGTTAACTATCGTTGGCTCGGCGGTACTCTCACAAACTTCGTAACGATCAAGAAGAGAGTTGCAAGACTTGAAGAACTCAGAAGAATGGAAGCTGACGGTTCTTTCGAACTCAGAACAAAGAAGGAAGTTGCTAAGCTTAAGCTCGAGATGACAAAGCTCGATCAGAACCTCGGCGGTATCGTTGGTATGGTTAAGCTCCCTGCAGCTCTTTTCATCGTTGACACAAAGAAGGAGCACAACGCAGTAGCAGAAGCTAAGAGACTTGGTATCCCGATCGTTGCTATCGTTGATACAAACTGCGATCCTGACGAAGTAGATTACGTTATCCCCGGTAACGATGACGCTATCCGTGCAGTTAAGCTCATCACAGCTAAGATGGCTGACGCTGTTATCGAAGCTCATCAGGGTGAGGATGCTACATCTGAGGGTATGGATATCGATTCCGTTCAGGCTCAGGCTGAGACAGCTGACGTTGCTGAAGAGCAGGCAGCTGAGGCAGCAGAAGAGAAGTCTATCGAAGAGATCGCTTCTGAGTCTTAATTCAAATCTTAACTAAAATCGCAAAGGAGAATATATATGGCAGTTACAGCACAACAGGTTAAAGAACTCCGTGAGCTCACAGATTGCGGCATCATGGACTGCAAGAAGGCACTTATCGAGTGTGAAGGTGATATCGAGAAGGCTAAGGCTTGGCTTCGTGAGAAGGGTATGGCTAAGGCTGAGAAGAAGTCAGCTAGAATCGCTGCAGAGGGTGCAGTTGTTTCCAAGATCGCTGACGACAAGAAGTCCGGCGTTCTCGTAGAGATCAACATCGAGACAGACTTCGCTGCTAACACAGATAAGTTTAAGAACTTCTGTGAAGCTGTTTCTACACACATCCTTGCTAAGAAGCCTGCTACTCTTGAAGAGCTTATGGCTCAGCCTCTCTACAATGACGAGTCCAAGACAGTTGAGATCTTCCAGAAGGAAGCTATCGCTGATATCGGTGAGAACACATCCATCAGAAGATTCGTTATCTATGAGGTAGAGGGCAACGGCGCTGTTGCTTCTTACATCCACATGGGTGGTAAGGTAGGCGTTTTCGTTGAGGTTACAACAGATGATGATTCTGTTATCAACAAGCCTGAGTTCGCTGATTTCGCTAAGAACATCGGCATGCAGGTTGCTTCAATGAGACCTAACTGGGTTACAGAGAATGAAGTTCCCCAGGCAGAGCTCGACAAGGAAGTTGACATCATCAAGAACAAGGCTCTCGAAGAGGGTAAGCCTGAGAAGATCATCATGGACAGGATCGTTCCCGGCCAGATCAAGAACTTCTACAAGCTCAACTGCCTCGTAGATCAGGAGTTCTTCAGAGATGACGATCTTACGATCTCCCAGTACATCGATCAGTCCATCAAGGCTATCGGCGCTAACGTTTCCGTTGTTCGTTTCACACGTTTCGGTCTTGGCGAAGGTATCGAGAAGAAGGTTGACGACTTCGCAGAAGAAGTCAGAAAGCAGGCTGGTCTCTAATAGACCTGCTGATAAAATCAGTTAATAACCCCGCACTTAAATGTGCGGGGTTTTTATTTATTTATAAATATAAAGGTTCACCTTAAGACAAATTATTGATAAAATCTATAGAAAGATTTTTTGAGCGGAGGAAATTTTAAATGGGCGATAATAAGTATAACCGCATTCTCTTGAAAATATCCGGTGAAGCACTGGCCGGCGATGCCAAGGTAGGCATCAATGACGAGGTCTTAAAAGAGATCTCCGCTAACATCAAAGCTGTAGCAGATCTCGGCGTACAGGTCGCAATCGTTGTAGGCGGCGGTAACTTCTGGCGCGGAAGATCATCAGAGAAGATGGACAGAGTCACGGCAGACCACATGGGCATGCTCGCTACTCTTATGAATTCATTAGCTCTTTCCGATGCTTTGGAGCAGCAGGGAGCAGTTACGAGAGTTTTATCAGCCGTTGAAGTCAGACAGATGGCTGAGCCTTATATCAGAAAGAGAGCCGTAAGACACTTGGAGAAGGGAAGGATCGTTATTTTCGCCTGCGGTACAGGTAATCCTTACTTCTCAACAGATACGGGCGCAGCGTTAAGAGCAACAGAGATCGGCGCTGACGTATTCCTTAAGGCTACTATGGTTGACGGTGTATACGACAAGGATCCCAACGTATATGCTGACGCAAAGAAGTACGACACTGTATCTCACGATGAAGTATTGAGATTAAACCTCAAGGTCATGGATGCTACAGCTGCTGCGCTTTGCCGTGATAACCACACCAAGATCCTCGTATTCTCCATGAGAGATCCCGAGAACATCGTTAGGATCGCAAAGGGCGAAGAGCTCGGAACAATCGTTGAATAATTAAATTACATATACAGGAGGCAGAATTATGGCTATGATCGAGATCACAAAGAAAGATTACGATGATATCGAAGCAAAAATGCAAAAGTGCATCGATAACCTTCAGGAGAACCTTAACACGATCCGTGCCGGACGTGCTAATCCGCACGTTTTGGACAAGATCCAGGTAGAGTATTACGGTGCTATGTCTCCGCTTAATGCAGTAGCCAACATTCAGGTCCCTGAGGCAAGAATGATTACATTGTCACCTTGGGATCCGAAGATGCTCAAAGAGATCGAGCATGCCATCCAGGCTTCCGATCTCGGCATCAATCCTACCAACGACGGTAAGATGATCAGACTCGTTTTCCCTATGCTTACAGAGGAAAGACGTAAGGATCTCGTTAAGCAGGTTAAGGTTTACGGCGATGAGACAAAGGTAGTTATCCGTAACAACCGCCGTGACGCAATCGATAAGATGCGTGCTGCCAACAAGAAGAAGGAACTTACAGATGATCTCCTCAAGGAATTCGAAGAGAAGGTACAGAAGATCACTGACAAGTTTACTGCTGAGGTAGATAAGGTCTGCGAGACAAAGAATAAGGAATTGATGGAAATCTGATATCTGATGGCTTTGCTCGGAAAAAAACAGGAATTTACCTACGATACGGGTGACCTTAAGGTCCCCGTATCTTTGGGTGTGATAATGGACGGCAACGGAAGATGGGCTACAAAAAGACATCTTCCCAGAAGCGCCGGCCACAGGGCAGGAGCCGAGAATCTCAAGGAGCTTTGCCGCAACTGCGGAAGATACGGCGTTAAGTATCTGACGGTCTATGCCTTTTCTACAGAGAACTGGTCCAGACCTCAGGATGAAGTCGAAAAGCTCATGAAGCTCTTTGTCGAGTTTGTCGACCGTTACGATCCCGAGCTTAAGGAAGAGGGCGTAAGAATGAGATTTACCGGCGATATCGCCGCGCTTCCTGAGAAAGTCAAAGAAGTCATTAAGATCGAAGAAGAAAGATCTAAAGACCGCCAGAAGATGCAGCTTATCATCGCATTTAATTACGGCGGAAGAAGAGAGATCGTCTACAGCTGCCAGAAGATCGCCGAGCAGATCAAGGCCGGCACATTAGAGCCTTCTGACATTACTGAACAGATGATCTCCGATAATCTTTATCTTCCCGATGTGCCGGATCCGGAGCTTATCATCAGACCCAGCGGCGAGTTAAGGATATCCAATTTCCTTTTGTGGGAATGCGCATATTCAGAATTTTGGATCTCGGATGTTTTGTGGCCTGACTTCGGTTACGAAGATCTTACCCAGGCATTCAGGGATTATGCATTGAGAGACAGACGTTTCGGCGGCCTGTCGAAGAAAGACAGTAAGAAGTAAGTTGAAACAGAGAGTAATTACAGGACTGATATTTCTCGTTATCGTACTGGCACTCTTCGTGCCGGCGCTGTTTTTCCCGTATACTGCCGTAGTAATGGCTTATATCATCGGTGCCGTTGCAAGCGTTGAACTGTATAAAGCACTTAAGATCGGCGGATACAGACCTTCGAGGCTCCTTCTGAGCATCGGAATGGCTCTTGCTACTTTGATCATTTGCTGCGGCCTGTTTTTCAATCTTAAGGTCGAGAACACCATGGCGCTCTATCTGATAATAGTGTGCATGTATGCCGTGTCCTGCGGCATATGCCTGCCTCTGGTAAGACCAAAGGATGAGAGAGCTCTGTTAAACGGTATTTTCACGGGCGGAATGATATTTTATATCTCATTCCCGTTGTTCTGCCTTATCAGCGCGATAATCTTTATCCCTAACGGATGGTTTTACATGGTTATCGGACTTTTCGCTCCTTGGGGCACTGACACTTTTGCATACTTTACCGGAGTCGCTTTCGGAAAGCATAAGATCGTACCTCATATCTCTCCTAAGAAGACTTGGGAAGGCTGCATCGGCGGAACTATCTTCTGTGCTATATCTGTTACTGTATACTGCTGCCTCGTTATCTACAGGGTCGATAATATCGAGATGGGACTTGTTCCTTACGGAATAATAACGTTCTTCTTAGGCATCCTTATCGCCATTATGTCCCAGCTGGGTGACTGGTTCTGCTCTGTGATCAAGAGAAGAACAGGCATCAAAGATTTCAGCAACATTTTCCCGGGACACGGCGGAATGCTCGACAGATTTGACAGCACGTTCTTTACGCTTCCGACAGCAATGCTCATGGCTATAATCGCCTACAATCTGTTCTGATACCGTTACTTAAGCTTTTGGGAGATACATAAATGCGAAAACTGTCTATATTGGGTTCTACGGGTTCAATCGGAAAGCAGACCCTTGAAGTTGCAAGGAAAGCGCCTTCCGATTTTACAGTTGAAGCGCTCACCTGCGGCAGTGACATAGATACTCTGTTTGACCAGATAAACGAGTTCAGGCCGAAGGTCTGTTCTGTCGTTGACGAAGAAAAAGCCATAGAACTCGAAGGCAGGCTGAAATCTGCCGGAATCGATACCGAAGTTCTTAAGGGCAATGAAGGCAACATTACCGTTGCGACTCTCGACAGCATTGATACAGTCGTAGGCGCCATCGTAGGTTTTGCAGGTCTTGAACCCGTATATCACGGAATCTTAAGCGGAAAAGACATTGCTCTTGCCAATAAAGAGACGCTCGTAGCAGGCGGTGATATCATCATGCCTCTGATAAGACAGAAGCGCGTAATGATGCTGCCCATAGACAGCGAGCATTCAGCAATCTGGCAGTGCCTCAAGGGCGAGAAGAGAGAAGATCTCGACCGCATCCTGATCACCGCTTCAGGCGGACCTTTCAGAGGCATGACCAGAGAGCAGCTCGAAAACGTTACGCTTCAGGATGCTCTCCATCATCCGACCTGGAATATGGGCGGAAAGATCACTATCGATTCTGCCACGATGATGAATAAGGGCCTTGAGATAATCGAAGCTCATCACCTTTACGGCATCGCTTGCTCTAAGATCGATGTAGTCGTTCATCCCCAGAGCATAATCCATTCCATGATCAGGCTTAAGGACGGATCGGTACTTGCTCAGATGGGCAAGCCTTCTATGGTGCTTCCTATCGAAGTGGCGCTCTACTATCCTGAAAGAGGTCCTTCGATCGTAACCGAATTTGATCCTTTTGCTGCCGGCATGTCCAATCTTACTTTCGAGCCTTGCGATACAGAAGTGTTCAGGCTCGTAAAGCTTGCTTATGAGACCGGCGATAAGGGCGGTCTTTATCCTACGGTCATGAATGCCGCAAATGAATCAGCTGTTATGAGCTATCTTGCAGGAAAGATAAGATTCCTCGATATTGAGAGAACTGTCTTTGAGACAGTAGAGAAGATGGATCCAATTATCAGGAACGCTTCTCTTACTATTGAAACCATCGAGCAGACTGACAGAGATGCCAGAGTCTATGCCGGTGAGATTATTAACAGAAAGATCAACGAATGAATATAGTAACAAGCATCATCTTTGTACTTATAATGCTCGGCGTGCTGGCGTCGCTCCACGAGCTGGGCCATTACTGGGTTGCAAGATTACTTAAGATAAAAGTATTTGAAGTATCGCTCTTTGTTGGCCCCAAGCTCTTACGCTGGAAGCGCAAAGATGTGGATTTTTCTGTAAGACTTATTCCTATCGGCGCATATGTAAGGTTTTCCGAGATCGATCAGGACGGTTATGTTGTTGAGAGCAAAGATCCCGATCTTTTGGTAAACCAGCCGAGGATCAAGAGACTTGCGGTAGCTCTCGCAGGCCCTATAATGAACCTTCTGCTCGGTATATTGATCTTTTTCGGTATGTTCTGGGCGACAGGTTATGTCAGCACACAGATCGGACCTTCAGCACAGGGCACACAGACTTATGCTGTTGCTGATCAATACACAGTAGGTGATACGATCAAGAAGATAAACGGCAACAGCGTTTATACAGTTTATGACCTTTACTATGAGATCGATTCTTCAGACCCGACTGCCGAAATGACAGTAACGCTTAAGTCGAAAGAAACAGGCGATATTTACGATATTACGCTTACTCCTGTTATCAAGGTCAGACCCATGCTGCTTATTACGGTTGAATCGATGGCTACCGATAACGAGTATCAGGGCTGGAAAGTGCATTCTGTAGAAGAATCGCAGAACAAGGGCAATCCAATCCTTGAGCCCGGAGATTATGTAACACATATCAACGGCGTTTCCGTCGCAGACGAGGATTTTGAAGACTATCTTTACAGCATTACTGATGATGTAATTACTGTTACTTATGTCAGAGACGGCGTCTCTTACGAAGAAGAACTTATCCCCGAGTACGCAGAATATGTGACCACAAGAGGTCTTGCAGTGATCCCTTATAAGGTCGACTCATTCTCTCATTTCGGCAGCGCATTTGGTTATGCGGCCAAAATGCCGGCCACAATGGGAAATTTGTCCGTCAGAGGCATCAGAGATGCTATCGCAGGCAAAGTAAAAGCTTATAATTTGGTATCGGGTCCCATAGGAATCACGACTATGGTCAATGATGTCGTAACGGATGAGGAAGATACTACAAGCGATAAGATATACCTCTTGATCATGTTGAGCGGTATCATCTCGATCGCTCTAGCGTTCTCAAATCTTCTTCCGATTCCGGGTCTCGACGGCGTGCAGATACTGCTCATTGCCGTTGAGATGGTCATAGGACGCAAGCTGTCTGACAAGGCAGAGAAGAAGCTTACGGTTGTCGGGTTTGTGCTGATAATCATGCTTGTCGTCTTTGCGCTTGTATCTGATGTGCTAAGGATCATTCTCGGTTACTGACCTTTGTAAGGAGAGTTATTATGACGAAGAAAGTCTTGATCGGTAATGTCGAAGTCGGCGGCGGATCTTCTGTTAAGATCCAGTCGATGAATAATACTGATACGAGAGATGCCAAGGCTACTCTTGCCCAGATCAAAGAATTGGCTGACTGTGGTTGTGATATCACGAGAGTTGCCATTCCCGATATGGAAGCTGCCGGGGCACTTAAGGAGATCACGTCTAATTCTCCCATTCCGGTCGTAGCCGATATACACTTCGATTACAGGCTTGCGCTTGCAGCTGCCGATAACGGCGCTGCTAAGATCAGGATCAATCCCGGAAATATCGGAGGACCGGAGAATGTTAAGCTCGTTGCTGACAAGTGCAGGGAGCGCAATATTCCTATCAGAGTAGGAGTCAATTCAGGATCTATTTCAAGAGATATTCTGGCGAAGTACGGCGAGGTCAATGCTGATGCAATGACCGAGAGCGCGCTTGGAGCAGTAAAGCTCTTGGAAGACCAGGATTTTGACAATATCGTTATCTCTATCAAGTCCTCATCCCCGAAGCTTACTATTGATACTTACAGGATACTTTCCAAATCTTGTGATTATCCTCTACATGTCGGAGTCACCGAGGCGGGAACAATAAGGGAAGGCGCGATCAAATCTGCAGTAGGCATCGGCGCTCTTCTTGCCGAAGGTATCGGCGATACGATAAGAGTATCCCTTACGGGCAATCCTGTAGAAGAAGTCATTACAGCTAAACAGATACTTAAAGCTTTGGACTTAAGAGACGGAGGAATCACTTTTATATCTTGTCCGACATGCGGAAGAACTCAGGTGCCGCTTATCGAACTTGCAGGACAGATAGAACAAAGACTTATAAATCTTCCCTATAACCTTAAGGTTGCGGTCATGGGATGTGTCGTAAACGGACCCGGAGAAGCAAGAGAATGTGATATCGGAATAGCCGGCGGTAAAGACGAATTTGTTCTTTTCGAGAAGGGTGAGCCTGTAAGAAAGATCCCGGCATCCGGTGCGGTCGATGAGTTTGTAAGGGAAGTGATCAGAGTTGGAGAAGAAAAGTGTAAAGCTACTTGAACTGTTTAATGTCGGCAGTGACAAGTATAACGATCTAAACGAACTATACGTTCTTAAAGTAGACATATATAAGGCTAAGGCATCTATCAATATCGTCATTGACGGTGTTGAGTCTTTGAAGAGCTCGGGAAGCCTGGTTTCTTTTGTTAAAGAATTAGAGAAAGATTTCGGAACGAGAGTTAATTTCTCTTTTGCAGGTATTGATGACGTCAATTACTTTTCCGTTTATCAGTCGCTCAATAGTCTTATAAAATACTATGTTGTCAGAGACAGCGAAGGCGGCGTCAGGAATATTGCCGATTTTATCAGTCTGAGTTCAGATATCGATTACGATGTTCCGGGAGATTTAAGCACAATTACGCATATTGAAATTCCTTCCGGATGGGCAATGATGCTGACTGAAAGTGATAATAAAGAGATTATCCGGGCTGTCAGTAAAGCTGAGAATATCTGTATTGGTAATGAAGCGAACGGCAAGTATGAGATCGTCATTGTTGATCCTGAAATTGCCGTAAATGATGATTCAACTGATGATATTCTCCGCGCTATCGAAGAAGGAAAGCTTCAGTTCCCCGATGAAGAGCCTGTAGAAGAACAGGGTAAGAAGGGCAGAGGCAAAAAGAAGGCTGAGAAAGAAAAACCTGCTGATGCCAAGCCTGCCGGCAAAGATTCCTGGACTGCAAAAGCAGAGCAGGCAAGAAAAGAAGCCAAGCAGGAGGATAAGCAGTCTTTATATAAAGCTAAGGAGAATGCTGACAACCAGCTGTACGGCCGTGTAAAGAAGCAGGCTACCTTTATGAAGATAGCCAATCTTACTGTAGGCTGTTTTGATGTAAATGTAGCCGGTGATATCTCATTTAACGATGACAGCTTCAAGCTTGCCAAGACAGGAAGGAGCGTTGTTGTTAAGTTTATGTGCTTGGATGATACAGACGGTATCAGCTGTATCGCTTTCTTAAAGCCTGAAGAGGCAGACAGTTTCCAGAAAGAGTACGGTAAAGGCGGCTTTATCGGTATTCAGGGAAATGTCGAGAATGACACATTCACAGGCGATAAGATGCTCAAGGTATCCGGTTTTTATAAGGCTGAACGTCCGCCTAAGCGAAAAGATACTGCTGAACGTAAACGTGTAGAACTTCATGTCCACACCAAGATGAGTGAAAGTGATGCCACTACTGATCCTGCCGATCTTATCAAGCTGGCAGCTTCATTCGGTCATTCCGCTTGTGCCGTTACTGACCACGGTGTTGTTCAGGCATTCCCTCATGTGTTTGAGGCCGCGAAAAGCATCAACAAAAAGCGTAAAGACACGGGAGAAGCACCTATCAAGTGCATCCTCGGTTGCGAAGGATATCTTGTTGATGACGGCCCTACGGTTTTCTATAACCTGCCTTATGATGTAAAGAACGATAAGATAAAGCCTGCCGACGTAGATGATGATGCTTCATTGAACTTCATTACCAAGCCTAAGGCTGTCGGTTCCTTTGTTTCGATCGTTATCGAGCGTAACGGTGATGATGCCCTTCGTGATACATTTACATGCGTATGTGCATCAAAGTTCAGACTTAAGGGTTACAAGGCAGTTAAGCCTGAAGAAGAGGGCGAATCAGATCAGGATGCAATGGAATTTGCATCTCACGATATTGATAAGTCTCTTTGGGATCCTGATGAGATCCCTGAAGAACTCAGGGATGAGAATATTAATGCCAAGCCGTTAGAACCGCATGCTCCTTTGGGTACCGCTGTTAATATCGACCTTGATATTAATGGTGAGTTTGCCGACGGAAGTGATGAAGTTGTTCCTTCTGAACTGATTTTCGAGCATGTGGCAGACTTCCACGCCGAATTCGGAGATGCTATCTATCCCGGAAAAGGCGAACCTTGTGACTCGTATTTTGCAATGGGTGAACTTCTGGAGTTCATTGGAGATTCATATGTTACAGGCCCTGATATTTTCACCACGCTCTCGTTCCTTCGCCGTGCCGGTTACGGAATAAATATTGAAGATCACGTGTATTACAGACATAAGTTCCTTATGCCTGCAACTTCTGATGAAGATATCCTTGAGACATTCTATAAGGGTGAATATAAGACAGTTGATGAAGCTTTGAGCAGCAAGGGTATATTGTTTAACTATGATGCTGACGGAAGCAGATTCGATGGGATGTTTGCTAAGTGTTATAAGTCAGCTTCTTTACTCGCTGCCTGCCTTAAGGATGCAGGTTCGGTCGATGCATTGTCCATCAACTATTCCTGCGGTCATTTTACGCCCGAAAAGATCAAATCTACTAAGAAGAACGGTGCGATCCCTGAATCGCCTATGTATCACATAATCTATCTTGTGCGTTCGAACATGGGTCTTTATAACCTTTACCGTATCGTATCTGAATCGCAGATCCATTACTATTCGAGAAGACCTAGAACGCCCAAGAGCCTGCTTAAGTATTTCAAGTCCGGCATTATCGTCGGTGGTGCATGCGAGCGCGGAGAGATATTCCGCTATGTTATAACCAAATACAGATCACTTAATAAGGACAGACAGGCGACAAGGGCTTTCCTAAAAGACTCTGAAGAGTTCGCTAATATCTTAAGCCTCTACGACTATGTTGAGATCCAGCCGCTTTGCAACAATGTGTTCTTAACAAGACAGGATCCTTCAAAATCTGATACGGGTACTACACCTCTTAATGAAGATGACATCAGGATAATCAATGAGCTGCTTGTAGAGACGGCAGATGATCACAACATGCCGGTTTGCGCTACGACGGACTCTCATTTCCTTAACAAGGAAGACGGCCGTTACAGAAAGTACATGCTTATGAGCATGGGCTTTGATGATGCCGAGATGCAGAGCGATCTGTATTTCAGAACCACAGACGAAATGCTCGAAGAGTTTAAGTATCTTGGTGAGGAGAAGGCGATGGAAGTTGTTGTTGATAACACCAACATGATCGCTGACATGATCGACTTCGGAATCAAGCCGTTCCCTGACGGATCCTATCCGCCGCAGATCGCAAGAGCTGCTGCAGACGTAAGAGATATTGCTTATACCAAAGCTAACCGCATGTACCGTCACAATGGTGTGCTTAATCCTGAAGTTAAGGAAAGACTCGACAGAGAGCTCAAATCCATCATCGGTAACGGTTATGCGATTATGTACTATATCGCATACAGACTTGTTAAGAAGTCTAATAACGACGGTTATGTAGTAGGCTCCAGAGGTTCTGTAGGTTCTTCTTTTGCTGCTACCATGAGCGGTATTTCTGAAGTAAACCCTTTGCCTCCGCACTATAGATGCAAGAAATGTAATTATGCAGAGTTTGATCACAGCGGTAAGTACGGATCAGGATACGATCTTCCTCCGAAGAACTGTCCTGAATGCGGTGAGCCGTTGATACCTGACGGACAGGATATTCCTTTCGAGACGTTCCTGGGATTCCATGGAGATAAGCAGCCTGATATCGACCTTAACTTCTCCGGTGAATACCAGCCCAGAGCTCATGCTTATGTCGGTGTGCTCTTTGGCGGTACGCATACATTCAAGGCAGGTACTATCGGTGCTTACCAGGATAAGAACGCATACGGCGTTTGCCGCAAGATCTGTGAAGAAAAGGGAGAACCCTTTACACAGGCTCATCTTGCGTTCATGGCAAGAGACATCATCGGTGTTAAGAGAACTACATCCCAGCACCCGGGCGGTATCGTCGTTATCGCAAAGGAAATGGATATATACGAGTTTACTCCGATCCAGTTCCCGGCGAATAAGACGGACTGCGGAATCATCACTACGCACTTCGACTTCCGCGCGATGCACGATACGATCTTAAAGCTCGATATCTTAGGTCATGCTGATCCTACCGTATTGAGAATGCTCAGCGATATTACGGGAGTTAACATCACGGATATACCTATTCCTGATGAGAAGGTTATGAGCCTTCTTAAGAGCACTGATGCATTAGGTTTCCCGGTCGAAGCTACAGATGCAGGCTCAGCTACTTTAGGTCTTTCAGAGCTTGGTACTAACATGGCTCGTGGAATGATCAAGGAAACACAGCCTACGAGATTCTACGATCTTGTCCAGCTCATGGGCCTTTCACATGGTACTGACGTATGGACAGGCAATGCTCAGGAGCTCATCAGAGCAGGAACATGCGACCTTAACTCCGTTATCGGATGCCGTGACTCAATCATGACAAGCCTCATCTATTGGGGCGTCAAGAATAAAGATGCTTTCGACATCATGGAAGGTGTCCGTAAAGGTAAGGTAGCTGCAGGCAAGGTCGAGAAATGGCCTGATTATGTAAAGCAGATGAAAGAGTGCGGAGTGCCTGACTGGTACATTGAATCTTGCCAGAAGATCAAGTACATGTTCCCGAAGGCACATGCTGCCGCATATGCGATCTCTACTTTAAGAGTTGCCTGGTTCAAGGTCTATTATCCTGAAGAATATTATTGTTCTTTCTTTACGCACAGAGGTGAAGGATTATTCGATGCTGAACAGATGTGCAACGGCCCCGAAAAGGTTAAGAAGAGAAGAATAGAACTGGCTGATGAGATGCATGCCAAAGGCGACCCGAATACAAAGCTCAAGTACTATTTCTATGAGCTTGTTGAGGAAATGTACGCAAGAGGAATTAAGTTTGCGCCCATTACGCTCAACGATTCATTAGGCAAGAAGTTTACCAAAGCCGGAGACAAGCTTATCAGACCGCCTTTCTGCGCTATTGCAGGTGTCTCCGAAGCAAACGGCTTGGATATTGAAAACGCTAGAAAAGACGGCGAATTTAAGAACCGTGACGATTTCATGAAGAGGACCGGTGTAGGACAATCTGTTACTCAGAAGCTTTTAGATTACGGCGGTATTCTTGATGATCTTCCGGAGAGTGCACAGATCAATCTCTTTGATATGCTCGGAGGCTGATTCGAATGTTCTGCAGCGTCATCTTACGGGGAGCTACAAAACAGATAGACAGACTGTTTACATACCGTGTGCCGGATGAATTATCGGACACGGTATCAGCAGGCTCTCTCGTATCAATCCCTTTTGGTAAGGGTGACTCGCAAAGGTGCGCTGTTGTTGTTGAACTGAAGGATACTTTTGATGGTGATGATAGCGTTGTAAAAGATATCGCTTCCGTCATTTCGGGACAGCCTGTCTTAAAGCCTGACCAGCTCGCGCTGATCGATAAGATAAGTGACAGATTCAACTGCACAAAGGGTGATGTTGTGGAGCTCATGGTGCCTTCTTGTGTAGTCAATCACAAGAATCCTACGGAAGTTTTTGTCGAACTTATATCCAGAGAAACTGCTGAAGATGTTTTGACCAGTGAGACGCTGCGTTCGGCTGCTCATATCAACATTCTTGAGTATCTTTTAGACCGTGGTAAGTGTACCCGTAAAGAACTGATGTCATCACTGTCTTGCTCTGCCGCCCAGGTAAAGGCTCTCGAAGATAAGGGCCTTGTCCGTTTTGTAAAAGAGCTTTCCGATAACGAAGTTCCGATAATTACAGATCAGGATGTACCTCAGGGCAAGTTTACCGAAGAATACGAACTGAGTGACGAGCAAACAGAATCTGTTAACGAGATCCTTTCGGGCATTGATAAGAAGAATCCTGCGACTTATCTGCTTTTTGGTATTACAGGAAGCGGCAAGACAGAAGTATATCTTAACTGCGCCAAGAAGGTTATTGCCGAAGGCGGAAGCGTCATATACATGGTGCCCGAGATCTCGCTTACACCGCAGACGATCAACTGGATAAAGGGAAGACTCGGCGACAGCGTGGCCGTGCTGCACAGCAGGCTCACTGATAAGCAGAGATATGAGCAGTGGAACAATATCAGAACAGGTAAGGCTAAGGTTATAGTTGGCCCCAGAAGCGGCGTGTTCGCACCTGCTGTTGACTTAAGACTGATCATTCTCGATGAGGAGCACGACAGTTCTTATAAGTCTGAGTCTCATCCCAGATATTCTGCCAAGGATATCGCAAGGATGAGATCACAGATCACGGGATGCAGTGTCGTCTTAGGTTCGGCTACGCCTTCTGTCGAGAGTTTTTATGCGGCTAATGCAGGCGCTTATAAGCTGCTTGAACTCAAGAACAGGGCAAGGCAGGAAGCAAAGCTCCCTGAGATCGTTCCGGTTGACATGAAGGAACAGGTAAAGCTCGGAAGCGGAGACATGCTGTCACTGCCTTTAAGACAGGCTATGTCTGTTGCTTTTTCCGAGAACAAACAGGTTATCCTGCTTCTTAACAGGAGAGGCTTTTCGAGGACACTGGTCTGCGAAGGCTGCGGAGAGCCTGTTACCTGCAAGAACTGCTCAGTCGCGATGACTCTTCATAACAACAGAAGAAACGGTACACAAAGTCTTATCTGCCATTATTGCGGATATACAGTCCCTTCATACGAGGCGAAATGTAATGTCTGCGGCGGTAACCGCTTCACTAAAGCAGGATTCGGCACACAGCAGCTTGAAGAGCTTCTTCATAAAGTCTTCCCGCATGAGAAAGTCTTGAGGATGGACCAGGATTCCACAATGACTCCCGGTGCTCACAAGGAGATAATCGAGAAGTTTGCGAACAAAGAAGCGTCAATACTCATTGGCACTCAGATGATCGCAAAAGGATTGGATTTTCCTGACTGTACGGTCGTCGGCGTTTTGAGTTCCGATCTGATGCTTGCCTCATCATCATTTAAGGCTTCTGAGAGAGCTTTCCAGCTTATAACGCAGGCTGCAGGAAGAGCAGGAAGGGGAGATCATCCGGGAACTGTATTCATACAGAGCTACAGACCCGAGCAGCCGCTCTTTAAGTTCGCCTGCACGCAGAATTACAGAGCCTTCTATGAACAGGAGATCGAATACAGGCAAAAGCTAAAGCTTCCGCCGTTTAAGGCTGTGGGTGAGATCGTACTTTCCCTGCCTGAAGAGGAACTGCTTATAAACAGGGCTAATATCCTGGCCAAGTATCTTAATGACTTCATCTCTTATCAGGACAAAAAGTACCAGTTTGAAGTATATGGCCCTATTCCCTGCGTCATATATGAGCTCAGAGGGCGATACAGGATGTCTTTTGTCATTAAGGCGGTGAATAAGTCTGCCATCAACAGCGTGTTCAAAAGGCTCATCGAAGACTTCGATCACACCAAGTTTCCGTTATCGTTCGATAACGACCCCCAGGAGGGCTAAAAAGCCCGAATTGTACGCTGTGGAAGTACATATGTACACCCCACAAATATAAATTGACTATCAATAATATAAGGTGATAAAATCCATTATCAGAATGAGGATTTAGGCTTTAAAACCATATCTTTTTCAAGTTTTTTCAGTAGGAGGCATACATATGTCCAAGCCTGTATTTGTTGGTGCCGGTGTCGCTATCGTTACTCCGTTTTTTGAGAACGGCGGAATCAATTTCGATGAGCTCAAGCGCATGATCGAGTTCCAGGTAGCACAGGGTATTGATTCCATCATTATCTGCGGATCGACCGGTGAAGCTGCTACTATGGATCACGAAGAGCATGTTGCGGCTATCAAGTGCGCTGTAGATACTGTTGCAGGACGTGTTCCGGTAATTGCAGGAACAGGTTCAAACGACACTGCTTATGGTATCAACCTCACAAAGGCTGCCAAGGAGCTTGGCGCTGATGCAGCACTTCTTGTAACTCCTTACTACAACAAGTGCACACAGGAAGGACTTTACCGTCACTACAAGGCAATCGCTGATGCGGTTCCGGATCTTCCGATCATCCTTTATAACGTTCCTTCAAGAACTAACGTCAATATCAGTCCTGAACTTCTTTTGAGACTTTCAGACTGTGAGAACATCGTTGGTGTCAAGGAGTGCAACTTCGGTCAGGTCCCTGAGATCTACAGCCTTTGCGGCGACAGATATGCCATGTATTCAGGTGAAGACGGACTTGCAGTCCCGATGCTCTCACTCGGCGCTAAGGGTGTTATCTCCGTTATCGCAAACATTATGCCTAAAGAGACTTCCCAGATGATCCACGATTACATCAACGGTGACATCGAGAAGGCTAAGAATGAGCAGATCGCATTTATTCCGCTTGTTAAGGCAATGTTCTGCGAAGTTAACCCTATCCCCGTTAAGGAAGCCATGAACATCTTAGGCTGGAATGCAGGTCCCTGCAGACTTCCTCTTTGTGAGATGAGCAAGGCTAACCATGACAAGGTTGTTGATGTTCTTGCAAAGTATGATACTTCTGCAATGGCAGATTTCCTTGCTAAGTAAGATAGGAGTTATTGATGGTTAAGATCTTTTTAAACGGTTGTTGCGGAAGAATGGGCAAGGTTATCGTTAACCTTTGCAATCAGAGCGACGACTATGAGATAGTTGCAGGCGGAGATATAGTTACTAATCCGGATTATAAGTTCCCTGTATATTCCAATCTCAGTGAGTGCACGGAAGACTTCGATGTCATTATCGATTTCTCTAATGCAAAGGCTGTTCCTGCGGTCCTTGATTTCGCACTGGCACGCAAGAAGCCATTTATCTGCTGCACTACAGCTCTTTCCGAAGAGACTCTGGCAAGCCTTGATAAGGCTTCATCTGAGATTGCGGTATTCAGATCTGCAAATATGAGCATCGGCATCAATCTTATGATCGAACTCGCCAAGAAGGCTACAAAGATCCTTTATCCCGAGTTTGATATCGAGATCGTTGAGGCTCATCACAACAGAAAGCTTGATGCACCTTCAGGCACAGCCATGATGATCGCAGATGCGATCAAGCAGGAAATGCCTGATGAAGCTGAATATGTATATGACAGACATAGCGTAAACAAGGCGAGAGCCAAGAACGAGATCGGTATCTCTTCTATCAGGGGAGGTAACATCGTAGGCGAGCATGAGGCCATGTTCATCAGCGATGAGGAGATCGTTTCTATCAGCCACAGCGCTCAGACGAGAGACGTTTTCGCTAAGGGCGCTCTCAGAGCAGCGAAATTTATGTCCGCAAAACAGAGTGGATATTACAATATGTCTGATATAATTGCTGAGTACACAGGCGAATAATTATTTGGAGGAAACATAAATGTTAATTTTGGATGCAACAACAGGCACTGCAGGTACAGGCGGAGAGTTTATGGGCTCAATTGCCTCATTGGCACTTCTTGTGCTGATGTTCGTAGTTTTCTACTTTATTCTTATCAGACCTCAGAAGAAGAAGGATAAGGAACTCAAAGAGCAGATGAGCAAGCTCGCTGTAGGCGATAAGGTTATCACCATCGGCGGCCTCGTAGGCTTTGTTGCTAATATCAAGGACGATCAGGTTACGATCTCCACATCAGCTGCAAATACACTCGTTACTTTCACAAAGAGCGCTATCCAGACAGTTATCAAGCGTGACCAGCTCAATGCTGACGGATCTGTCAAGAAGGTTGAAGCTCCTGAGAAGACAAGCTTCTTCGGCAAGAAGAAAAAGAAGGACGACGAAGAGTAATTCTTTAATATTGGCTGTTAATACGGGCCCGGATAATTGCCGGGCCTTTTAATTAAAGACAGGGGTAAACATGGGACTCATACCTGAAAGCGTCATTGAAGAGGTGCTTACAAGAGCGGACATAGAATCCGTAGTAAGCCGTTATGTTCTTCTGAAGCGCCAGGGCGGAAACATGTGGGGCCTCTGTCCTTTTCATTCTGAGAAGACGGCATCTTTTTCCGTAAACCCCGCGAAAAATATCTTTAAGTGCTTCGGATGCGGCAAGGGTGGTAATGCAATCAATTTCATCATGGAGATTGAGCATATGACTTATCCTGAGGCCATCAGACATTTGGCAGGCCTTTACGGCGTTGAAGTGCCGGAGACAGGTTATTCCGGAGAAAGCAGTCAGAAAGAAGAGCGTGACCGCGTTAAGGATATCCTTAAAGAAGCTGCAAAGTTCTACTACAAGTCCTATAACGATGAGAGTATCGGCAAGCCCGCCAGAGATTATGCCGCAAAAAGAGGTCTTTCCAAGCAGACATTGGATAATTTCGGTATCGGATATTCTCCGATCAATTGGACCGCTTTATATGACCACCTCAAGCAGAAGGGCTATAAGGATGACGAGCTTTTAAACTCCGGTATTTTCGCTAAGTCTGAGAAGACCGGCAAACCTTATGATCTTTTCCGCGGAAGGCTTATGTTCCCGATCTTTGATTCATTCGGAACGATAATCGCTTTCGGCGGAAGAGCTTTGGGCGATGAGAAGCCCAAATACATCAATTCTCCAGATTCGCTTGTTTATAACAAACAGAATCATCTATATGCGATGAATTTCGCCAGAAAAGAACAGGCCAAGCAGCTTATCGTGGTAGAAGGCTATATGGATGCCATCGCCATGCATGCTGCAGGATTTAAGAACACGGTGGCTGCTTTGGGAACGTCTTTTACAGACAGCCAGCTTAAGTTGTGTTCCAGATATGCCGAAGAGGTAGTTTTCTTCTTCGATGCCGATGCTGCAGGACAAAAGGCAGCTTTAAGAGCCATCCAGATGATGATGGATTACTTAAAGAGACTTACAGGCATCAATATCCGCATAAGGATCGCCAAAGTGCCTGACGGCAAGGATCCTGATGAGTATATCAAGACCAACGGTGCCGAGAAGTTCAAAGACGTTGTTAAGAATGCGCTTTATGTAGAAGATTATCTGATCGACAGAGCTAAGAATGACAATACAGACCCCGAGACGGGAGAACTGGACAGGGGCAGATACCAGAAAGATATCCTGACTTACGGTTCATGGATGAATGATGAGATCAAGATGAGCAGAATGGCGGGCGTCGCTGCACCTTTGCTCGGAGCCACGGCCCAGGCTGTCATGAATCAGATGATCAAATTCAAGCAGGCTGAAGAAAAGAAACAGGAGCAGCAGGATTCCAGAGCTTTAGAGCGCCAGAGAATCCAGGATATTACGAACCGTAACAAGGCTGAAATTGATGCCGGCACTCCCGATGAGCCCGTTGAAGTCGCACCGGCCCAGCCTGTATTTAAGAAGGTCGTTGATACGGCTACCAAGGATGAGATAGACCTGTTCGCTTACGCTTTATCTCTGGGAAACGCACTGGCTGACAGCAAAAAGATCGATAAGACTGACATTATCAGGCCTGATGATTTCTCGGGTGATACGATAAGGGAGCTTGTCAGGATCTTCCTCAATATTTTTGACGGCAGGAATGAGACTTTGTTTGCCCGTATGAGTGATTATTTCTCCAAGCTTACGATCAACGGCATGCCTGCTGAAGACGTTATGCTGAGAGCTGTCGATAATGCTGATAAGAGTTCGAATGTCGACATTAAGAGAGATATGTATCTGGCACTGCTGTTCAAGGTAAGGACCTCCATAATCGACCGCGAGGAAGAGAAGCTTATCTCGAGAAGAGCGTCTGCTTCTAATGAGGAAAAGGCCAAAATCGACGAGATGCTAAGACGCCTTTCCGAGTACAAGCTGACATTAAGGAATAAGATTGGAGAGCTCTGATGCAGGAACTGCCGATTAGACTCGAAATGGTTTTCGGGCAGGTCAAAAAAGCCTTAAGGGAAGACCTGCGCGGCAGATTTGTAGATGTCGGATCTGATCACGGATATCTTGCGATCAGATGTCTTGAAGAAGAGATCGCTGATTTTGCTATCTGTACCGAGATCCACAAGGCTCCTGCGCAAAGATCGCATGACGCGCTGACGGAAGCGGGCTTTGGTGACAGAGCCATTGTTTATATCACTGACGGACTGAAAGGTGTTGAGCTTCAGCCGGGCGACATTATCGTAATGGCCGGCATGGGCGGACTTAACATCATTGATATCATTGACCGCGCGCTTAAGGATAACGGTTTTCACACGATAGAGAACGTTACTTTCGTGCTTCAGCCCCAGAAATCCAATGAGATCGTAAGAAATTACCTTGCCAGGACCGGTTTTGTCTTTGAGGATGAATCGGTTTGTTACGACAGGGATATATTCTATAATTGTATGAGGGTCGTATTTAAGGGGATCAGCACTACTCTTACCGATGAACAGGCTTGCTACGGACCTGTGCTTCTCAAGAAGTACGATGATGGTGATGAGGATGTTGCCGGTTACTTTGAGCATTTGAACGGCCTCTTTGAGGTAAGACAGAGGAGCAATCCTGTCGTTAAAGCGGCACTAGAGGAGAGAAAAGCAAATGAGAATAAGTGATGTTGAATCTTTCTTGAATGGCAAATTCCCGCCGGAGAATGCTCTTGAATACGATAATGTCGGACTAATAGCAGGTGACAGGGATTCTGAGGTAACAGGGATCGTTGTTTCGCTGGACCTTACAAGTAAGGCTGTCGTAGCGGCTAAAAACGCAGGTGCAAACCTTATCGTTACGCATCACCCGATAATTTTCGGCGGAATTAATAATCTTACGACTGATGATTATGTGGGCAGAACTCTTACAGAACTTATAAAATCCGGCATGTCAGTTATCAGCTGCCATACGAATCTTGATCTTACTGAAGAATTCGGAGATCTTGCTATAGCCGAAAAGCTTGGCATTAACAACGCTAAGCCGTTAGATGGTGCTGTCTGCGGAGTTGTCTTTGACCTCAATTACAATAACCGCATAACACTTAAAGATTATTGCAAAGAAGTTGCCTTGGGTTTGGGTACCAGCGGCATAATCACAATCAATAATCCGGATAATTATGTCAGCAAGGTGTTTGTTCAGGGCGGAGCCTTTGATGAAGATTCCATTCCGGCAGTAGTAAAGGCTAAAGTCGATACTGTTATCTCAGGTGAGATCAAGCATCACATTTGTGTCGCGCTGGATGAGATGGGAATTAATACGATCATAGCAGGACATTCCGCGACCGAGCAGGCTTACCTGCCCAAGATAGCGCATTTGCTCTCTGACAAGTACCCTGAGACGGGTATTACTGTGAATTATAACAACGAAGTATCATCTATACTTTAAGCGACTTTATTATTAAAATTATTATGTTTTTCGGGCAGGCCGAGACGATCGCGGGCGCCACTTGTGCGAAAGCACGGCGCATGAGGAAAGTCCGGGCTCCAAAGGACAGGATGCCGGGCAGTTCCCGGTGAAGGCAACTTTAAGGAAAGTGCAACAGAAAAGAAAACCGCCCCAAAAGGGTAAGGATGAAAAGGCGAGGTAAGAGCTCACCGGCGATGTGGAGACATATCGGCCTTGTAAACCCCATCCGGAGCAACGTCGTGGAGAGGTGGTCGTGGTCCGCGAACCTCAGGAGACGGCTTGAACGTTTTAGAGATATTACGTCTAGATAGATGATCGTCATATACAGAACCCGGCTTACCGGTCTGCACGGAAAACATAACAATTAAACATCAGGAGGATCAGGACATGTCAGCAGAATCTTATTTGAGCAGAGGCGTATCACCCACGAAAGATGATGTTAAGGCAGCTGTTAAGAATCAGTCAAAGGGCGTTTTCCCCGGAGCTTTCTGTAAGCTTATCGAAGACCTCGCAGGTGATCCCGAATATTGTACTGCTATCCATGCTGACGGCGCAGGCACAAAATCCTCCGTTGCTTACCTGATGTATAAAGAGACAGGCAATTACGATTGGTTTAAGGGCCTTGCCCAGGATTCACTCGTAATGAATACAGATGACCTCGCTTGCTGCGGTGTTACTGAGAACCTTATGCTTTCCAACACGATCGGCCGTAACGCTCACAGAGTTGACGGTAAGGCTATTGCAAAGGTTATCGAAGGATACGATGAGATCATCGCAAAGCTTGCTGCACAGGGCATCAATATCACAATGTGCGGCGGCGAGACAGCAGACGTTGGCGACCTCGTAAGAACTCTCATCGTTGACTCAACACTCGTTGCAAGAGCAAAGAGATCTGAAGTTATCAATGCAGCTAATATCAAGCCCGGCAATGTTATCGTTGGTCTTGCTTCTTTCGGTCAGGCTACATATGAAGACAAGTACAATTCAGGCATGTCTTCCAATGGACTTACGGCAGCACGTCACATGCTCCTCAACAAGTATTACTATGAGAACTACAAGGAATCCTTCTCAGACACGTTGGGCGAGGATAAGGCTTATTGCGGTAAATACAGACTTTCAGATAATCTTCCCGGAACAGATGTAACGGTAGGCGAGGCTATCCTTGCACCTACGAGAACATTCCTGCCGGTTATCTCTAAGGTTCTTGCTTCTTACAGAGCAAACGTTCACGGTATCATCCACTGCACAGGCGGCGGACAGGCTAAGTGCCGTGACTTCGGTACTAACCTCAGATATGTTAAGGACAACATGTTTGATCTGCCTCCGCTTTTCCAGGCAATCTACGAATCCGGCGAGATTCCGATGAAGGAGCTTTATCAGGTATTCAACTGCGGTCACAGGATCGAGTTCTACGTTGATGAAGAAGTTGCTTCCAAGATCATTGAGATTGCCAATACATTCAATATCGAAGCCAGATTAATCGGCCATGTGGAATTGTCTTCAAATAGTAACGGAAATGAAGTAATTATACTGTCTCACGGCCAGGAATTTGTTTATAATTAATTATGGGCAGGCAGTACCTGCTCAAATAAATTAAAGGCAGGTATTGTTATGGACGCGTTAAAGAAGTATATTGCCGAGTTTTTCGGTACGTTTACGCTTGTACTTGTAGGATGCGGTACCGCAATGACTGTAGGATGTGATTCCGATAATGGTTGCGGCTATATCCTTACAGCATTCGCTTTTGGTCTTGTAATTGTCGGAATGGCTTACTGTATCGGCAATGTTTCAGGTTGCCATATCAATCCGGCCGTTTCACTTGCTTGCTTACTCTCCAAGAGAATGAGCGGCAAGGATTTCCTTTTCTATTGTATTTCACAGGTTGTCGGTGCTTTAGCAGGTGCAGCAGTCTTAAGATGCATCTGGAGCTTGGGCAATGTTGAAGATAAGACAGGCGGTCTTGGTTCTAACGGTCTTGGCGGCTTCAGCGGCGATTGGGCATGGGCAGCAGGACTTATCGTTGAGATCTTCCTGACATTCATTTTCGTATTGGTTATCCTCGGTGTTACAGATGAGAAGTTTAAGCACGGCTCATTCGCAGGTGTAGTAATCGGTTTCTCACTCGTTATGGTTCATATCCTCGGTATCGGCCTTACAGGTACATCTGTTAACCCCGCACGTTCTATCGGACCCGCTATCCTTGCAGGTGCTGATGCGCTCAGCGTTGTCTGGATCTTCATCGTAGGACCTTTCCTCGGTGCAGCTATGGCAGCATTCGTTTACAGATTCATCGCTAAGAAGGACGAAAAGTAATTAGGTGAGTATAAGGTTTTAAACCTTACTGATTCATTATTAACCCGACCGGGTAAAGAGGCTGTCTCTGATTTTGAGGCAGCCTCTAGTCTTTCTTATATTCTTTATGTATTATCCTGTTAGAAGAAATTCTCAAAACTATTTGAAAGGAGAACAGCGTGGAAAATTTAAATGCCGTCGTTTCTTCAGTTCTTGTTCTGACCATGGCATTTTCTTTGTCAGGCTGCCGCGTTAGCGAAGCAAAGTTCAGCCCTTCAGGTCTTGCCAAGTATGCTAAATCTCAGGGCGCTGAGTGCTACGATGATCCTGATGAATGGTGCCACGATCTCGAAAATGTAAATGGTGATATTACCTTTATTGAAGATGGTGTTTATTTCTATGCCAAGAAAGACGTCGTAAAGGATACTTTAAAGGGCTGGGAAGTAACAGAGGGTTTTTACAGTGTTGCGATCAATGAAGCAACAATATATATAGTTGGTGACTATTCAGAAAAGGATGATACATCAAGCGTAGGATATGCAATTTCCCTTTCATATAATAACGAAGTAAGCGCTGTTAAATTTTATAATCAACATACTGTAGCTCTTGAAGTCGATGCAATGTCAAATCCTGATGCTGAATGTGACGATTTTAAGGATGGCAGTCTACAGTATTTCCTTTATTCGGAAGATGCCGGTTATTCTCATCATGTATGCGGCATTTATCTTCAGGGAAATACAGTACTTCTTATATTTGGTGCCGGTGATGACGAAAATATCGCCAATAAACATGTTTATGATATCTGCAAGGCATTAGATCTTGCTTCTCCCGGTGATCTTTGACAGAAAGAAATCTTAAGTATAAATCTGAACAACAAAAGAGGCGGCATCACATTGATACCGCCTCATATTATTGTTTCGTAATTTGATCAGATCTGGTTATCGCAATATGTCTTGTACTTATTCTTAAGTTCGTTCATTGCGTTTTTCATGGCGAGCTGGTACACGGATGTCTTCTCCCAATCGCCGGTCTTAACGGTAGCCTTGATCTTGGTGAAGATAGAATCCTGATCGCTCGTGTCCTTTGCAAGCTGGAGCTTGAGATAGTTGATATCAGTCCAGAGGCTGTTGTCGTAGCTGACAGAGCCGTCGTCAGTCCTCGTGATGCTCCTGATAAGTGAGAGGTTAGCAGGGATGATCTTCTCCATGAGCTCCATCTCCCAGCGTACGAGCATTGCCTGATAGTATGATGCGAGGAGCTGCTCATTGAAGACGCCGCCTCTGCAAAGGATCTCTGATACTTCAGCTTCCTTTAAAGGCTGGAGAGATTCATAGACAGTTGCGGCAGGTGTGCCGAAGAGTCTGTCTCTCTCGTTGGAATCCATGTCCTCGAAAATATCATCTTCGCAGCGGTAAAGTTTATTTGTCTCGAGATAATCGCTTTCCTGACCGAAAGGCTTGGTGAACTCAGCTTCAAGAGTCTTTGTGTCCTTGCCGGAATCAAGCGCATAAGCGATGCCGTCGAGCATAGCCTGATATACGGATGCGAGGCAGAGGTAAGTATTTGTGTGCGGATTCGGAGCTCTGAGCTCGAATCTTGTTGCATACTTGTTGTCTTCGCTTCTTACGAGGCCCAAAAGAACGGATCTGTTACGTGAGGGTGTAAGAACATCCATACCTATAGAGCTTACGCAGTGGGTAGGAGCCTCGAATCCGGGGGTAAGACGCTCGAAAGCATCTGTTGTAGCGGATACGAAGGGGTTAACTACCTTGCTGTAGTGCTTCATGATGCCCATCAGAGAGCCCCAGCCGAATCTGCTTAAGTAATCAGCCTTGGTATCTTCAGGTGCGAAGAGGTTGACCTTCTTGCCGTTTGTAAGGTAAGCAACAGCATTTACATGTGTATGCTCACCGGATCCGGCAACACCGGGAAGAGGCTTAGCATTGAAGCTGACATCAAGACCGTGAAGTCTGAAGATCTCTTTGATGATGATCCTTGCGATGAGCTCATAGTCAGCGCCCTGGAGAGCATCGGAATATTTCCAGTCAACTTCGAGCTGCTCCATGATGAAGTGGAACTCACCGGAAGAATTGAGGGATGCCTTAACGCCGCCGACTTCCTTATGGCCCATTTCGGGGTTGAAGCCGTACTTCTCGAGGATCATGATGACCTGCTCTAAAGCGGTCCTTACGACACCCTTTGTACGCTTCCAGTAAGATTCCTTAAGTTCCTGTGAGATTGAGAGCTGCTCTGTACTGATGATCTCGTCAGGGGAGTTTACCCAGAACTCAAGCTCCGTAGCTGTGATGAGCGTGATGCGGTCAAGCTCTTCCGGAGTAAAACCGTACTCTGCGCACAAAGCGGGATCGTTCTTGAATCTGTCGAGGATCGTCTTCTGGAAATATGCTGCGCTCTTGCGGAGGATCGATCTGGAGCAGACCTCGTCCTCGTTGTGGGTCAGGCAGGAGGGAATACGGAGAGTACCGATCGGCCTTCCTGTCTCAAAATCAATGTGCTCGTAATTGTAGTCGATGTACCAGATAACGTTTACATCGGGGATAAGGTCGACTTTACCGTCGTTTAATGTAGCGATTCCGGGAAGCACAACGGATGAACCGTCGGTTTGAACTGCTTTGCCATTGAGATAATTCTCGATGTTGTCAAGGAAATCTGACATCGGGATCTTCTCATCGGTGTCGTTGCCCATAAGGTCAACGGCTGCCAGAGATACGAACTTGATCTCGGGGTGGGAAGATAAGATGTTCCTTAAGTCCTGAGCCGAATGATTATCGGCAGGAATGACGTAAAGCAGATCGGGTATTACATGGAATTCAATCATTTGAACTACCTTCTTTAAACATAATAGGGAGATTGTATCACAAGAAATACTTTATGAGTTAATATTGGCTAATTTTTACATTTATTTTCAATTCTCGGCTTTTTATCGTAATATATGCGGTATAAACGTTTTGAGGAGTAATAGGTGTTTTTTTCAGCGGCTAAGACCATTTTTAATATTGATAACGTAGGCAACAGGTGGGGAGTGCGCATCCTCTATTTTGTCACGGTCGTCCTTAATGCCGCCATTCACTTTAATCCCTTTGCAGATAAGGACTTTACGCCGCTTTCCAACTGGCTCATGAGTCTTTATAACGTCAGCGAGATGGACCATGAGGGCATATTTTTATCGTCTTTGCCAATAACAAAAGGCAATATCATCTATCTTCTGACGCTTTTGGGCGGTGAGCTCATCCTGATCGGCAGCGCATATATCTATGCTGCTGTTTATGTCAGGCTCTACAGGAAAGAGAAGGCTGCGAGGGCAAGCAAGGATGAATCCGGTGCCATTAACTATGCCGTAAACAGTATTCCTGATGACGTTATCAAGCCCGGAAAGCTGGTTCTGAGGATATTGCTCCTCATGCTTGTTACAGCTATAGTCCTTTTGCCGCTGGTAACTATTGCACTGTACTTTATGTTCTTTACCATCGTCGGACTGCCGTTCATTTTCACGGCTCCTGTCGCATATCTGTCAGGAGACAAGGGCATCTTTTCCTCGATTCCTTATGTCGCGAAATTGTCCCTGAGGTATTATTTCGCCAATATGAGAAGCATTGCGCTCGTGCTTATTGTCTCGGTCATCTTAAATTTCTTAGTACCTCTGTTGGGCAATGTCTCTTTGACGGCATACTATATCGTTGATGCCGCTGCCACGACATGGGTTTTCCTTGCGGCGGCAAGGCTTGCGGCGCTTTCTTACTGCTCGATGAAGGATTTCCCGATAAAGCGCGGAAGAAGGCCTTACGCGATCTGAAGGCTGCCTGTTCCGGCAGATTACTGTTCAAAGCAACAATATTTAGCCCGTTTTGATTAAAAATTCTTATACGCGCGTGATTGTTTTTGCGCATACTTATATATATTATTAGTGCGTTAAGTCAAATTATGGAGGTTTCAACATTATGGACGTTAATGAGAAAGCAATTAAGATGCATGAAGAGTGGGCAGGTAAGATCGAAGTTATCGCCACAGCTCCCGTAGGTTCAAAGGAAGAACTCGCTATCGCGTATACCCCCGGCGTTGCAGCTCCCTGCCTTGAGATCCAGAAGGACGTTGATCTCTCATACAAATATACAAGAAGACACAACCTCGTAGCAGTTGTTACTGACGGTACAGCAGTTCTCGGTCTTGGTGATATCGGACCTGAGGCAGGTATGCCTGTTATGGAAGGTAAGTGCGCTCTCTTCAAGGCTTTCGGTGATGTTGATGCATTCCCTCTCTGCATCCGTTCAAAGGATGTTGACGAGATCGTTAATACAGTTGCACTTCTCGCTGGCTCTTTCGGCGGCGTAAACCTCGAGGATATCTCAGCTCCGAGATGCTTTGAGATCGAGAAGAAGCTTAAGGAAAGATGTGACATCCCGATCTTCCACGATGACCAGCACGGTACAGCAGTTATCACACTCGCAGGCCTTACAAACGCTCTTAAGATCGTTGGCAAGAAGATGGAAGACATCCACGTTGTAGTTAACGGCGCAGGCGCTGCTGCTACAGCTATCACAAAGCTTCTTATCTCCAGAGGCCTCAAGAACGTTATCCTCTGCGATCGTAAGGGCGCTATCTATGAGGGCAGAGAAGGCCTCAATCCTGCTAAGGAAGAGATGGCTAAGATCACAAATCCTGATAAGAAGGCAGGCTCTCTTGCTGACGTTATCGTTGGTGCTGACGTATTCATCGGCGTTTCCGCTCCGGGCGTTCTCACAGCTGATATGGTAGCTACAATGGCTAAGGATCCGGTTGTTTTCGCTTGCGCTAACCCTGTACCTGAGATCCTTCCTGATGAAGCTAAGAAGGCAGGCGTTGCAGTTATGGCTACAGGCCGTTCTGATTTCCCGAACCAGGTTAACAACGTTCTCGCATTCCCCGGTATCTTCCGCGGTGCTCTCGATGTAAGAGCTTCTGATATCAACGACGAGATGAAGATTGCTGCAGCTAACGCTATCGCAGGCATTGTTTCTGACGCTGAGCTCAATCCTGATTACATCCTTCCTGATGCGTTCGACGCAAGAGTCGGTAAGGCTGTTGCCGCTGCTGTTGCACAGGCAGCCCGTGATACAGGCGTTGCAAGAATCTGAATACACTGAATTAAAGCAACAATCTCCCGCAATTTTGTTGCGGGAGATTTTGTAATATATAGAAAAGGAGTTTCCACATGATAGACGATTTAGAGCTTTTAAGACTTATTGAGAACAATGCCAGACTTTCTGCGGATGAAATAGCCGTAATGCTTGGCACGACCGCCGCCGATGTGGAAGCCGAGATCAAGAGACTTAAGGATGAGAATATCATCTTAGGTTATAACACGATCATCAACTGGGAAAAGCAGGCACCTGATAACTGCATCGGTATGATCGAAGTAAGGATCACACCTGTTAAGAATAAGGGTTATGACCATATTGCCCAGATCTTGAGCAAGTACGATAAGGTTACTGCATGCTATCTCATGAGCGGCGGCTTTGACCTCATGATCATTTATGAGGATAAGAGCCTCAGAGATATCGCTACTTTCGTAACGGAGAAGATTGCTCCCATGGAGGGTGTTCTCTCTACGACAACACACTTTATCCTTAAGAAATATAAGGCCAATGGTATAATCTACGATAATCCGAATACAGACGACAGGCAGGCTATCATCTTATGAGTTTTGATTATGAATCCAAGATTTCCAAGGCTGTCCAGGCAGTTCCGCCTTCAGCTATAAGGAAGTTCTTCGACCTTGCAAACGAGATGCAGGGTCACGTTATTTCTCTTTCTATCGGTGAGCCTGACTTCGTTACACCCTGGTCGATCAGAGAAGCTGCCATTAATTCGATTATTGACGGCTATACTCACTATTCGCCCAATTCCGGTTATATCGATTCCAGAAAAGCCATTGCTGATTATCTCAAGAGAAGATATGGTGTTTCTTACGATTACAACACAGAGATCTTCATTACCGTAGGCGGTTCTGAAGGTCTTGACCTCGCTGCAAGGGCTCTTATCAATCCAGGCGATGAGGTAATTATCGTTGAGCCTTGTTTCGTTGCTTATAAGGCAACTGTAGAGTTTGCTCACGGTGTTCCGGTTATCGTCGAGACAAAGCCCGAGAACAACTACAAGCTCATGCCCGAAGAGCTTGAGTCAGCAATTACCGATAAGACAAAGTATGTTATCGTCGGATATCCCAATAATCCTACAGGCGCCATCATGACACTTGAGGATTGGGCTAAGATCAAGGATGTCCTTATGAGACATCCTGAGATCATTGTGCTTTCCGATGAGCTCTACTGTGAGCTTAACTATCTTGACGGCAAGCCTGCATCACTTGCACAGTTTGCAGAATTAAGAGACAGAGTTGTTATGGTTAACGGCTTTTCAAAGTCTTATGCCATGACCGGTTTCAGAATAGGATATCTGGCAGGTCCCCATGAGCTTATCGCTCCTATGGTTAAGATACATCAGTACTGCATCATGTGCGCACCTTCCACATCACAGCTTGCTATTGTTGAAGCAGCTATGAATGCTGATGATGAAGTTAAGAAGATGCGTGATGAATATAACCACAGAAGGAGAATTATCGTACAGGGCTTAAGGGACGCAGGCCTTGACTGCTTCACGCCCTACGGCGCTTTCTATGC
The DNA here is from genome assembly GCA_016292215.1 of Saccharofermentans sp. Taxonomy (GTDB): domain Bacteria; phylum Bacillota; class Clostridia; order Saccharofermentanales; family Saccharofermentanaceae; genus Saccharofermentans. The sequence continues at coordinate 31,341 of JAEFBB010000023.1, forward strand.
ATTCCCTTGCATCAAGTCTACGGGAATGACATCAGAAGAGTTCTGCGAGAAGCTCCTTCTCGAAAAGCATGTCGCTATAGTTCCCGGAAATGCTTTCGGCAAGTGCGGCGAAGGTTTTGTACGTATCAGTTATGCTGCTTCTTTGGAAGACATCAAGGAAGCTATGAGATTAGTTAAAGAATTTGTTGAAGAACATAAGGGGTAATCAATGCTTGAATTTGACAACATAAGACTCGATCTTGAATCTTACGAAGTGCCTGTAGCAGAGCTTAAGGATGCTCTTCATATTAGCCGCGTATCTGACCAGATAAGCGAATACGAGAACCGTATGCAGGAGCCTGACTTCTGGAATAATGTCGAGAAGGCTACTGAGATCCAGCAGACTTTGGGAAGACTTAAGAAAAAGGTTGAGAGCTACAACGCTCTTGTAGCAGAGCGCGAAGATCTCTTAGCTCTCTGTGAGCTTGCCAATGAAGAAGAGGACATGGATTCTCTTGAAGAGCTCAGGACTTCCACAGCTAAGTTCAAGGAAGACTTCGAAAAGATGCGTCTTGAGACTCTCCTTACGGGCCCTTATGATGCAAATAATGCAACAATTACACTTCATGCCGGCGCAGGCGGTACTGAGGCTATGGACTGGTGCTCCATGCTCTACAGAATGTACACCAGATGGGCTGAAAGCCATGGCTTTAGCGTTGAGGAATTAGACTATGTAGAAGGCGATACAGCCGGCATCCAGTCTGTTTCTGTCATGATCAAGGGTGATTACGCTTACGGTTTCTTAAGATCTGAGCTTGGCGTACACCGCCTTGTCAGAATCTCTCCTTTCGATTCTGCAGGAAGAAGACATACTTCATTTGCTTCATGCGAAGTTATTCCTGAATTGGACCAGAAGACTGAAGATGATATCAAGATCGATATGTCTGATGTCCGTGTAGATACTTACCGTGCAACAGGTAAGGGCGGTCAGCACATCAACAAGACAGATACGGCTGTACGTATGACACATAATCCTACGGGAATAGTCGTTTCCTGCCAGGCAGAAAGATCACAGCTCCAGAATAAGGAGACGTGCTTGAGAATGCTTAAGGCTAAGCTTTTCGCGCTCGCAAGAGCATCCGAGATGGAAAAGATCGAAGACTTAAAGGGCAACCAGATGGAGATCGCTTGGGGATCCCAGATCAGATCTTATGTTTTCTGTCCTTACACACTCGTTAAGGACAATAGAACAGGTTATGAAGAAGTCGATGTCGATTCCGTTATGGACGGCAACTTAGACGGCTTCATCAATGCTTATCTGTCAGGCATGAAGAACGAGAAGTAATCTTACAAACAATTTGTTTCATCAAGCCCGGTATATCCGGGCTTTTTGTTTTTCTTGCATTCTGTGCAATAAACAATGCAAATCATTCCAAAACCGAGATTTTGCAAAGCATTTGTTGTATCTTCTAAACAGATGAAAGGAGGCAGCAGGTGAACATCAATTTGTTACTCGATCCCGATGATCCGATGAGAAAGAGCCTGGAATCACTTGGAATAAGTAATGATCCCGACTCGCAGTATTTACTGATCCGCCGCGGCGCGGGTGTTAAATACATCGCCGGAAAAAGGGAAGACCAGCAGTTCTTTATTGATGTTAACGATATCTGTTTTATCGAGAGCATGGGGCATGACATAATCATTCATGCATCTGACGGCACTTACAATTCCGGTGAAAGACTGAAAGCGTTAGAGCAGGTTTTGCCGGCTGACCGTTTCCTCAGAGTAAGCAACTCCGCGATCGTAAACCTCAAGAAGATAAAGCGTATCGAGTCGTCTCTGCTTCAGAAATTCATCCTTCACATGACTAACGGATCCAAGGTCGATGTTACCAGAAGTTACTATTACATATTCAGAGAAAGAATCGGGATTTAAGGGAGAGATATTATGGCTTCAATTGGTTTATTTGTGATTTTGATACCGGCAATAATCATTGTTACGGTTGTGACTCTGATCGTTTATAAGATATTTTATGATAAGCACAATAACAGGGTGCTTGAATCAGGCGAGACAAATAAGCGCAAGTGGATCGCACCCTGGGGATTGGCTCTGATCGTTTTAGGAGTCCAGCTGGTTCTTGCTATCGGCTCGGTGTTTGTGCTTTCTTTGTTTATGCTCGATCCGAATTCCATGTCAGCGGAAGAAGAGGAAACGTCACGCGTTTACTATGAGTATAGCGATGTCAAGGAGTTTACGGTTGATAGAAATTTATTTATGAAATGTGGTAAGGGTATAGGAGACGGAATCACCATCACAATGTATGAATGGAACAATCCAGATGGCAGTGTTGAATTTATCTTTACGGGAAGTGTCGAAAATATTGAAGATGAAAGCATTTATTTTGATTTTTCCATGGTAGATGATAACGATACAAAATACGGATTGAGCACTGTTTGGCCTATGCATGCGGGTTCAACTACGTTTTATTACATGGTTAGAATTCATGTAGATGAATACGTTCCTGCTGATGTCACGGTAGGTGTGGGATTTGGAGCAGACTTTGACTATCAGAGGGACGGCTGGGCCAGGGAATTCGCAATTCGCTATGATTGATTATCGCGGAAAATAGGAATAGAGGGAAAAACGGGCGTGTGCTGAGTAAATGCGGTACACGTCCGTTTTTATATATGCAAACTTATCGCTTTATAGTATAGTTTTTTTGGGGAGTCATTTGGACACGGTAATAGGATTCAGGTTTTTATAGTTTTTAGGGGATAATATGGTTTTTTACATTACTCTCTTCGTTTTTGGCGTGGCGTTAATTTTCACAGCTATCTTTAAGGCTGTCTATGGACATCTCTATGAAAAGCGCAAGAATAACGATTCGGAAAAGAAGCGCGAATGGCTAGTGCCGGGCAGACTCTCGCTTATTGTATTTGTTGCCTTGATGGTTTTAGGACTTGGAATCTTTATTCCGGTCTCTCTTTCTAAGATTGATATGAAGCATGCGACGGCGGAAGAGATCTTCGGAATAGGCTCATCCAAGGCTGAAATCGAGATTGCGGAACAGCCTCAGATTTATGTTGAAGGCAACGTCTTTGAAAATATTATTGCTGTCAGTGACAGCGGAAATATAACTATTGACGCTATTTCCATAGAAGGCTACGGTTCAAACCAGCGCGTAGTGATTTACGGTTCTGCCAGCAATCTCGAAACAGATGACGTAAATATATATGTTCATTACGTTGATGAAAACAAAAAAGAATTAGACGTTTGCAAGTATTATCTCAAGAACGGCGATGTTAACACGCTGTATTTCAAGTGCTCATTAAAGGTTAAAGATATAAGCCCGTTCAGGATAATTATCGGAACGGGCTATGGCAGTGATTATAAATATAAGCGGGATGGTCTGTCTGACCGGCTTGATGTAACCTACACTTTTAACGGAGAGATTTGATCAGAGCGGCTCGAAATAAGGCTTGTGGTTTTTGAAGTAGACCGATTCGTTAAAGCCTAATGATTTAACGTATTCCACCGCTTCGTTGAAGCATACGGCAAAAGAGCCGGGGAAGTGTGAGTCTGAGCCGAAAGTGATCAGTTTACCGCCCATTTCTTTATATCTGTTAAGGACGCCTGCGTCGGGAAGCCACCTCGTAAAGCCTCCATCTTTGTGTTTTTGGATCGATTTGGTGTTGATCTCAAGAGTTTTTTCTTTGGCGATCATGATCTCGAAAAGTCTGTCGAACTCTTTAGGGCATTCTTCGTAAGTAACGAAATCATTCTTGTTGTCGGTATATCTGTTGATGTAATCATAGTGAGCCACAACGTCGTAATTATTGCATTTCTCGCACATCTCGGCCATGATGCCCAGATATTCGCTGTGAAGCTCTTTGGCAGGCAATTTATAGCAATCCCTGACCATATAGAAATCCTCACCTCGGAAAAGATGAGCGCTTAGAAGAACGACGTCCAGCGGGATGGAGGCTGCAACTCTGTCTATTTCTTCAGCTACATGTGTCTGATAGCCGAATTCTATGCCCTTAAGAAGTTCTAATTCGCCAGCCTTTTCGCGCCATTGCTCGAAAACTCGGGTATATTCATCTAGATCGAACATCCAGTTCAATCCTTCATAGTCGGGATAGTCGATCTCGTAGTGTTCGGTAATGCCGATTCTGGTAAAACCCTTGGATTTTGCTTCGCTTATAAGCTCTTCTATGGTCTGTCCGGCGTCCGGAGAGAAGTGTTTTGTGTGGTTATGACCGTCAGTTATCATTTTGTCCTCTTAATTAAAAGATTTTATTTTACTTTATGGTATCATAAGTTCATTAGAAAGAGGTGATACTTATGCCCAAGAAAAAAGAAACCAAAAAGATCAAGACCAGCGAGCTTTTCGCTGAATTTCCTAACC
>JAEFBB010000054.1 GCA_016292215.1 Saccharofermentans sp.
GGGCTACATTTTCGAGATTTTGTAGCCCTAAATCGGCAAAAAACACAATTTGGGGCTACATCAGTTTTCGTCACCGGGAGGAAACGCCCGTGGGGGCCGCCCTGTGAGCGGTTGACCCGCCCAGTGAGCGGTTGACCCGCCCAGTGACGCGAAATGACACGTTTTTCCCCCTTTTCGTGTCAGTTTTCGTCACTTCTGAAGATATTGCCGTGAAGTGACACGTTTTGGCTTCATTTCGTGTCAGTTTTCGTCACCGGGCCATGGCGGGCGCCTCGAAAAGCTGAAGCGAACCCCCAAAAAGCTGCAGCGGGCCCCAAAAAAGCGTCAGCTGCACCCCCCCAAAAAAAAAATCCCACACCCACTGCAACATTTTCCCTTCTTTATCTGTATATAGGGCAAAGGAACAACAAAGGAGGGCCCGAAAATGAAGATCACACCCACCAAGGATTATAAGAAGCCGCTGTACGCGCTCGGCCTCGCAACGGCAATGATCGCAGTAGCAGTTACCGGCTGCACTGACCCTGACAGCAAGACCAAGTCAAGAAGACACCACCGCAGGTCTACCCCTACTGAGGTCCAGTACGAAGGCGGTTTGACGATCGTTGATCCCGATGTTGAGCTCATGGGCGAGACCACTATTGAAGTGCCTCCCACGACGGAAAACATTCAGTTCGAAGGCGAGATGGATATTTGGACCGATCCTACTGACGAGGATTTCGGAATGGACGGCAACGTTCTGGTCGGCCCCGACTACACGGTCGAAGACACACAATAAGGAGATAAAGCAATGAAGATCACACCCACCAAAGATTATAAGAAGCCTCTGTACGCACTCGGCCTGGCAACCGCAATGATGGCAGTAGCAGTTACCGGCTGCACTGATCCTGACAGCAAGACCAAGTCCAGAAGGCATCACCACAGGACAAAGCACACTGAGGTCCAGCTGGGAGGCGACACACAGACTGTTGAGCCCGATATCGATTACGCAGGCGATGAAGCTATTGAAATACCGACCACGACCGAAGACGATATCAGACTGGCCGGAGACGTTCAGATCTGCCCCGACTACACGGTCGAAGACGATCTGACTGATGACGACACCAACACACTTGGCGGACAGGGCTTAGGCGACGGCACGGTCTCCACTGGCGATACTTGAGCAGGAGCTTCCCGAAAAGTATAATCCGGGGTATAAGCTCCCCGGTTCGCGAGCCGCGCACCATCGCAAAGCAAAACGATGCAGACGCACAGCAAGGAGATAAGGCAATGAAGTTATCACAGCCTAAGAACTACAAGAAGCCGCTATATGCAATCGGTCTGGCAGCCGCTGTCATGGCTGTATCGCTGACGGGCTGCACCGATCCGGACAAGCTCAGGACCGGCGGGGCCGCTGAGGTCGCAGTCGATGATGACAATCATGAGGAGGCGGTCAAGGAGATCTCCGAGAACATTACGGCGGGCATCGTCTCGATCGTTTTCAAGTAACTTTTAAATCCGGCGCACAGGCGCGACGCAACTGACATCAACTTATGAATCTGACACTACATCTTACTGACAATTGCAACATGGACTGCAGCTACTGCATCCGCGAGAAGTGCCCCAAGGACATGAGCGAAGAGGTGCTGCTCAAGGCATGCGACCTCGCTTTCTCCAAGGGCCAGAAAGCGGGGCTTTGTTTCTTCGGAGGCGAGCCGCTGCTTAAGAAAGACCTTATCTATAAGGCTCTCGACTATTGCGACGAGTTGTCGAAGAAGACCGGCAAGAAGTTCGAGTGCAAGATGACCACCAACGGCACACTGCTCGACGAGCAGTTCATAATGCGTGCCAAGAAAGCAAAAATGGGCATCGGCCTTTCTTTCGACGGCACGGCACAGGACGTCTGCAGAATCTTCGTTGGCGGCAAGCCGACATCTGCCGTAGTCGAGGAAAAGGCGAAGATGCTCTTAAAGCACATGCCCGATTCCTTAGCCCTCGCGACGATCGCGCCGCAGGCTGTTCCCTACTACGCCGAGTCGGTCAAATACCTTCACGACTTGGGCTTCAAGAAGATCTCTGTCGTTATCGCGTACGGCCGTAAGGTCAATTGGACTGACGCCGATCTCGACATCCTCCGCGGCCAGCTCGAGCTGACAGCTGCTTACGTTAAGGAACTCTTCATCAAGAAGGAGAGTTATTTCGTCTCACCGATGTGCGTCAAGATCACCGACTGCATCAGGGGCATGAATTCGGCTGAGCGCTGCCATCTGGGCGTCCGCCAGATGCCCGTTACGCCCGCAGGCAAGCTCTATCCCTGCACGTCATTTATCGGCGACGATGACTACCTTTTGGGCGACGTTTTCAACGGCATAAACGACGCGAAGGTCATCGAGATCTCCAAGCGCGCTGCTACGCCTGAGACGTGCGTCGGCTGCGATCTCGTCAAGCGCTGCACAAATTCCTGCGGATGCTCTAACAGGATGAACACAGGCGACGAGAACAAGGTCTCACCTCTCCAGTGCACCTACGAGCGCATGCTGATCGAAGTCGCTGATGCTCTGGGCGAGGAGCTTTACCAGATAGATCCTGAGCGGTTCGCGAAAATGTTTGCGTGAGCGAGGCATGACTTGAAGCCCGTTCCGGCTCGGTAGTTCTCCGGTTTTTCCTTTGCTAAAACTACTATGCATCTTTTTTCGCGAAAATCATTTCAAAAAGATGCATACGCAGCCTCAATATGCGACTTTTTTAATCTATTTTTCTCGAAAAAGATGCATATCAGATCAAATGTGCATCTTTTTTATGTAAAAGCCAGTCAAAAAGATGCATACGCCCTTTTCATATGCATCTTTTTTCGCGAAAATCTTTCCAAAAAGATGCACACGCAATCGAGCACGTAGATAAGCGGGAAAAACCGCCAATATCACCCATAAAAAAGCCCGGGACCTCAACATCCCGGGCTTTATTTACTTTTGCTACAAAGGTCTCAAAAGATAAGTTTTTATGGCATGCCTGAAGTATACTCTCTAATTCCTACTAAGTCAATAGGAATTAGCAAATCCCTTTCAAGGCTTTAGCAAATCCCATTCAAGTCTTTAGCAAATCCCTTTCAAAGTTTCAGCAACTCCATTCAAGGCTTCAGCAAATCCTGTCCAGGGGAAACCACAAATCCTGTCAGGATTCCGCAACTCCGTGCCATAGCGCCATCTTACTTTCTCTCGTCCAAGACCTTCTGTACTCTGTCCTGAGCGATCTTAACGACTTCGTCCAGGTCTTTCTGGCCGGAGAAGTAAGCGGGCATCTCCTCGACGAGGATGACGTTGATCGAAGCGTCCTGAGTGTTCGTCTTGGAGCAGCTTTCGATGGTCTTCTCGAGATCGTCTACCTGGTCGTAAGTGAACTTGATCCTGTTCTGAGGGATATCCATGCCATAGCCGTAACCATAGTACATGCCGTCGATGGGGTTCTCGTTGAAGTAATCGACTGCTTCGTGGCCGACTCTCTCGAAGATCTCACGGTTGAGAGTAAATGAGCCTGACTTTCCGAGCTCTTCCTGGACTTCGTCAGAAATGAGCATCTTTACGAACTCTGCGCATGCGTCAACGTCGTAAGCCTGTGCGGAGATCGCTACGGAAGTATAAGCGCCGATCATGGGTCCGCGGCCATCTGAAGAAGGAAGTCCGAGGATCGCGTTAGCGCCGTTGAGCTCGTTAATGTTGGAGAAGTAACCGTAGAAGCCGTAAACGCTTGAATTGATAGCCGTCACAGGCTCAGAATTCATATTCATCGGATCGTAGGTTATGATCATGCCGCCGCCGTCCTGCTCATCCCAGGATAAGCTGGATTCGCGGACATTTTCCTTAACGTATTTCGCGAGGGCCGCAAAATCTTCACCGGAGAAATCAGCCTTGCCGTTCTTGATGAACTGGTCGCTCATCGCGCCGAAAAGCTGTGTGAAGTAGTGAGCCTGGCCTGAAGTGATGATGTCCTCACCGTTCAATGCCTCGTTTAAGAAATCGATATACTCCTCTGTAGTAAATCCGACGCCGCTCTTGCCTGCGTACTTGGCATCAGTCTGGATGCCCTCGATAGTGAAGCTGATCGGGAGAGTGTAGAGCTTGCCGTCTGTCTTGGAGCACTCAAAAATATTGGTGAAATACTTGTTTGAATCAAGATCCTTTACATAAGGCGAGAGGTCAGCCAGGTAGTTATCGCTCTGGAGCTGGCCGTAGTAGCTGACGTCCATGAAGATGTCAGGTCCGTCGCCGTTAATGATGTCCATTGCAAGCTGGTTGCTCATTTCGGCAGAGTACTTGTCAGAGATCGTGGAGAGCTCGTCATCGCTGTTGATGTCCTTGTAAGCGTTGCCGATCTCTACTGTGTAACGGTCAGTAACTTCGATGAAGTATTTGCCGTTAGTCTCGTTGAACTTCATGATGGCCTCGCCGACTGTCTCTTCAACGTAACCGTAAGAAGCATAGAGCTCAAGGATCGTCTTGCCTGCGTGAGGGTTCTTGTCTGCCTTCGTGAAAAGGATTACCTTGAACTCTTCGCTGTCTCCTGAATAGAAATTAGAGAAGCCTTCGTTGTGATATACGGAACCGCAGAGGAGGAATGAATCCTTATCTACAGAAGCAACCTGAAGGTTAGTAAGAATATTTCTGCTTACACCGCACCAGCTGAAATTGAAGATCTCTTCTGTGGTCTTCTTCTGCATGTCAACCTTTGAGATTCCGACAGGTGTTGAAGAGTATACACAACCGTCAGATCCGATAGTGGCACTGTAGAAAGAAAGCGAACTAAGCCAGTTGTATTCATCGTCCTTAGCCTTCGAGAGCTCGCATGTCGCAAGGTCTAACTCGTAGTAGCTCTGACCGTTACTCGTATCAACGGGGATCATGATCTTAGTCTCGCTGATCGGGAATATTGCAGAAGAGCCGTAGACATCCTTGCCGGGTTCCTTAATGTCGACGGTTGTCATTGTGTTGTCCGGCTTATGAACGATAACCTGGACAGAAGACATGCTGGTAGCGTCATCCCATACGGAAGACAGATCAACACGGTAATCACCGACCTTGAATGAAGCGTAGATAGAGCCGTCGCCTTCAATCTCGTTATACTCAAGTTCCTCTCCGGTCATAGGATCGATAACGTGCTCTGTGCTCTTCATCTCATATGTCTCATCATCCCATGAGGTTGCATTGATCGACAGCTTTCCGTCAGCGAACGTAGCGCCGTTGACGTATTCGTTCTCACCCATGAAGCTGTCCATATCAAAAGAGTTGACTACTTCGCCGGTTTTCTTGTCGAGTATTGTCAGCTTCTCGATCTGGTACTCCGTGTAATCAAAGGTCTCCCAGTCGATGTTGCCGGAAGGATATTCATAGCTGCCGCTCGTATAGACGGCGATATAATTATCGTCTGTGCCGGAAAGCTGAGAATACATATACTGGAGCTTCTTGCTCTTATCGACCTCGGGCGAAACGTCGATGACCTTAGTATCGTACCAGGGTGTATCGTTTGTGATCTTATCACCGCTGTGGCTCTTGGTGCTGCCACCCTTCTTCTTACAGGATGTCAGGGGCACCAGCATGATTGAAGCGGCCAGCACGCCGGCCACCAGCTTAGAGGTAAATTTGTTCATTGAAAAATAACTCCTTTCCTATATTTCCCCATTAAAGTATGGCAGTGCGAAAACTGCCTTTAATGCCTATAGTATACAGCAAAATATCAATTTTAATAGAGGAATGGGGCGATTTAAGAAAAACTTAAGGGTTTCTTTACCGGGTGGAGGGCCTTTTTTTCTTTGCCGCGATGCCCAGCAAAACCTCTATGCCGGCTGCCGCTACTATTACCGCGAGCGCGAAAACGATCACCCTCACCCACACCGTCTTATTGGTCTCATCGCGGAAGACCCTCGCGAACTCAGCAGACAGATAATTTGACCCCGGGTACTCCTCCATGAGGCGGTCCTGAAGATCTGCAGAGTCTGCATTCGTGGTAACCAGCATGAACACATCGCTAATAGCGTCATACTCTACAAGATAAGCGTCGAGCCTTGCCGTGAAGTCATCCCATGTGGCCTCATCGTACTTGTAGTAGACCATGTAAGGATCAGCAGGCACCTCCGATACCCACCCGGTGTCACCGTCCGCGCACCTGATGTATGCATATTCGCCGTTCAGGCTCACTTCCGATGCATCAAGCATGAACATGTAATCCATCCCTGAAGGCGCGCCGTAGTACTTCATGACATCGCAAGGGACTGCAACATAAGCTTCCGGAATCTCGCCGGAGTTAAGACCGTCAGCGAGCTCCGTCATCAGGGCATCATCAAAGATGTAGATGTTTTCGACGCCTTCCATCTTACTGACCGCCGGAATGTCCTCATACAAAATGTAGCGGCTCTCATCTGAAGCCTTGATCTTCTTGCCGTTCAGATACGTCCTGTTAAGCGTGTCCACTCCCCTGTCGACCGTGTAAACAAAGATGGAATCCGTAGCAGGGATCTCATCCGTACAGTAGTCCGAGAGAAAACATGTGCATGTAAAAAACGAGATGACAGCAACGGCCACGCAAATGACCAGAAGCCTTAAAACATTGATCCATTTTGGAGTCATATATGATCCGCCTATCCCCGTAGTCAGGGGATATTATACCCCATACTGAGAGTTTACCCCAAGTTGGTAAATTCTTAAAAACCGCAAAAACGTCCCAATCAGGAACATTCCGAGTCTGAACTCAAGCCTGTAACTCGTAATAGTCTGTATTGCTCTTTTTTTGCAAAAATCTCCTAAAAAAGATGCATATGTAAGGGCAATATGCATCTCTTAAGAATAGTTTTTCTAAAAAAAGATGCATACTCGGGCAAATATGCATCTTTTTCGATGAAAAAGCCAGATTAAAGATGCATAAACCATGATCGTATGCATCTTTTTACGCCAAAAAACTCGCAAAAAGTCGCACATGCATCTGACAAGAATTCTGAAGAGCTAAATTCGTCAAAAACTTGCTGACGATTTGTACTTCATCCGACAAAACGGCCCGACATCTGTCGGGCCATTCTGCACATAAAAAACTCCGGAAAGGAAAACAAAAAATCAGTCTCAGTAATCTGCGTCCTCGATGCCGTCGATCTCGTCATATTCTTCCTCGAGATCTTCCCAGCGCTGACGCCTGTCCTGCTCGCGGCGCTTCTCTTCCCTGGATGAGCCGGAGCCGAAAAGCAATGATAATAAGATACACATATGGCACCTCCGTTATGCAAACGAACCATTCTCTACCCGGTTACATTATATCGGGGTACAAGCGCCAATAATGGGACTGATCAGAAGAGGTTGACTGATTTTCCGTCCTGATTGTAGATCTTCTTCTCATTAACAACGACATAGATCTCGCCGCCGAGCTTTTCGGCCTTCTTGGCAATGACCTTGAAGTCGATCTGTCTGCCGCTGATCTCGAGCATGATCTTGCTGACCTTGCTTGCAGTAGTCTTCTTAGCGGTAGTCTTTTTAGCGGTTGTGGTCTTCTTCGCAGCAGTTGTTTTCTTAGCTGTTGAAGTAGTTTTCTTTGCGGTTGTCTTTTTAGCCGTGGTCGCCTTCTTAGCTGTAGTTGTTTTCTTTGCCGTCGTAGTCTTTTTAGCAGCGGGCTTCTTAGCCGCAGTCGTTGTCTTCTTCGCTGTAGTCTTCTTTGCCGTGCTCTTCTTCGCAGGCTGCGTTGCCTTCGTTACTGCCTTGACCGTGTCGTTAAAGATCTTAGTGATGTCGAGTTCATCTGCCATGATAATTCCTCCGTGCAGTGTCGTGTTTGAGACTTTAATTATTCCGATTCTACAAGTCTACAAAAATGAGGTCAACAGAATATCTGCTTGATAACGGTTTAGTTATTGTCCTGAGTTCTTCATTTCCAAGCGATCCTGATATCAAACGGTATTCTTTTGCGTCAAGTCCCGTTTCAAGTTTTTGATGGGGTCTGGCCACAGCGAAAACCCGGCGGCCGCCCGCATGCACAGTGACGCGAAGTGACACGTTTCGGACCCGATTCGTGTCACTTTTTGGCAATTATTCAGATAGTGACGAGATATGACACGTTTCAGCGCGAAAACGTGTCATTTCCGGGCAATCGCGGCCCTAGCTCCTTAAAATCGCTTCTGGGCACCAGCCCTCAAAGCACCCGCTCATCCTCAGGGCCCGCTCCCCCGCCCCTCAGAAGCACTTCTTATTATGCTCCTGCTTGCACTCCTTAAGCTGCGGGCACTTGTAGCAGACTTCATTGGCCGAGTACTCATTCTCAAAGAACTCCTCGACATTCTTCAGCGTCGTGTCTGCGATGTTCGACAGCGCCTCTTCCGTGAGGAAGGCCTGGTGCGACGTGACGCTTACATTCGGCATC
>JAEFBB010000055.1 GCA_016292215.1 Saccharofermentans sp.
GGTTTCGACGGGGCTTCTGAGGTCGGGAAAGCGGGTGGAGGATCCTCGTTGTGCCTCCTTAAAAAACGGGGAATTGCAAGTAATTGCAGACAACACAGAGCTCGTAGCAGCCTAAGGCTACCGTCCTCCCGCCTATCTTCTCGCGGGAGTGAATGTACACCGAAGACCTCGCCTGAGAGAGGTTAAGCAGGCAGTCCTACCGGTTAAGCTTTGCGCCGGCTAGCGACTTTAATCTTATGAAGCTACTGGAACCGACGCCCGTCGATGGGCCACGCGGGAATAGGAATAATTCATCCGTCGACTGCACCCGGAGATTGTCCCGGAGGAAGAGGTTTCGGACAGGAGTTCGATTCTCCTCATCTCCACCAAGGCGAAAAAATATAACCTCTGTACTTCAAACAGTAATTTGCAAGCGCAAATTAACTCGTACAGAGGTTTTATTTTTTCTTTTCTAATCGTGAAACCAGACCCTACGCACCGGTCAGATCTTTGATCACTTCTCCGGCAATGATAAGTCCGGCCACAGACGGTACGAAGGCCGTACTGCCGGGAATGCTTCTGCGCTTAGAATCAGGTCGTTCTGACTCACAGTCAGCCTGGCTTTCGGTCATATCTTCAACCGGAAGGACCGGCTCTTCTTCTGAATAGACTACTTTAAGATTTTTCACGCCTCTCTTCTTAAGTTCACGGCGCATTACTTTTGCGAGCGGATCCATTTGGGTTTTGTAGATATCCGCAACCCGGAACTTGGTAGGGTCAAGTTTATTTCCGGCGCCCATCGAGCTGATGATCGGGACTCCCGCCTTCCGGCACTGCATTACAAGCTCGATCTTAGCCGTGACCGTATCAATGGCATCGACTACATAATCGTATTTATCAAACGGGAAATCAGATGCATTCTCGGGAAGGAAAAAGCATTTATATGTGTGAACTTCCGCCTCAGGATTTATATCAAGAATGCGCGCCTGCATAACGTCAGTCTTATATTCTCCGACTGTTTTTGTGGTCGCAATGATCTGCCTGTTAATATTCGTCAGGCAGACTTTGTCATCATCTATCAGATCGAGAGCACCGACTCCGCTTCTCGCGAGTGCTTCACACACATATCCGCCGACTCCGCCGATGCCGAATACTGCTACACGGCTTTTAGACAGACGCTCCATAGCGGACTTTCCCAATAAGATCTCTGTTCTCGAAAACTGGTTTAACATATTCCCTGCTTAACTCTTTAGTTTTTCAGATTATATCACTACTGCCTTTAATCTCTTTCGTCCAGCACTTTCTGCGCTCTGTCCTGGGCGATCTTGATTACCTTGGAAAGATCTTTCTGGTCACAGAAATATGCGGGCATCTCCTCTATAAGGATTATGGTTATGGCCGGATCTTCATACTGCAGCCTCGAGCAGCTTAAGATGATCCTCTCGATATTATCAATATCTGCAGATGTGTACTTCACGCCATTGTTATAGGGTCTTCCGGATGCAAAAACGCTTTCTGCTCCGCCCTTGTTATAGTAATCGTTTGCTGCTTCACCGCCGCTTCTGAAAGCATTGCGGTTCAGGACGAAATAATCGTTCATGGCTATGTATGTCTGAATCTCATCGGAAAGAAGGATCTTCACAAATTCAGCACATGCATCAACATTGACAGCATTGGCCGAGATCGCGACAGAGCATTTAGACGAGAACGAAGGACCACGCCCGTCAAGAGAAGGGCCGCCCAGAATCGTCGGATTTTTGACCATGCTGCTTTTTTCCAAATAGAATCCTCCGATACCGTAACAAGTACCATAACTGGCATAATTGTAAATCTGCCACGGGATGTCATCTGATGAGGTGCTTTCTTCAGGCACGTTGTTTTTTACATAATCAGCAAGCGCTTCAAACTCAGGTCCTGAGAAATCTGCTTTGCCGTCTTTTATGAATTTCTCGTTCATGGAATTAAACAGATCGGCAAAATAGATCGCCTGTCCTGAAACAATAATATCTGTGCCATTCAAAGAGTCTTTTACAAACGACTGATACTCATCAAGCGTAAAACCGACTCCTGAGGCTCCTGCTTCTTTTGCGTCTGTATAGATGCCTTCGATCGAGAAGCTGACAGGCAGTTGGTAGAGCGCACCTTCTGTTTTCGAGCCTTCGATAATGTTTGTGAAATAGTTATCGGAATCGAGCTTTTTTACATACGGTGTAAGGTCCACCAGACAGTTCGGACTGTTGAGCTGGCCGTACCTGCTTGTATTCATGAGGATATCGGGGCCTTCGCCGTTGATGATATCCATCGCAAGCGCATTACTCATTGCGGATCTTTCATCAATTAAATACCTGCTCCACGCATCTTCATTCATATAATCCGGGTAAGCAGAACTGTCAAAGATATCAGCCAAGTTATAGCGGTCACAAACCTGGATATAGTACTTATCGTTGTTCTCATTGAATTTCACGATAGCGGCTCCGGTATTCTCGTCCAGATAATAGTCAAAAAGCTCCAGAATAGTTTTTCCCGCGTGCGGATTCTTATCTGCCTTTACAAACTCCACGATCTGGAACGTCCCGGGCTCACTCTGATACATCGATGCCGGTTCTGTCTGACCGATAAAGACCAGCTTATCTGCTGAACACTCTATAAGATCGAAAAAATAACTCGCCACAATTGCCCTGTTCAATCCGCACCAATTGTAATTGAAAACTTCTTCAACAGTCTTGGTCTTCGTATTTATCCTGGAAATGCCGTTTTCTGTTCTGCTGTATGCCAGACCGTCAGTTCCGATAAGCGCCTGACCCAGTGCACTTGTATCGAGCCACTCGTAATCCTTCGCCTTTCCCTCCTTAAGATTATTCGTGGTCAGGTCAAGCTCATAGAAGACATATTCATTATTGACCAAAGCCGGCACCAATGCTGTAGTATCATCCAGCGGCAGAACACTCATAACATAAGTTGTCTTGCCGGGCTCGTTCATATCTATCTTCGAAAATGTGCCGTCCGGTGCTTTGATGTTCAGATAGCTGCTGCTTCTGCTGTTCTCGTCCCAATTTGTCTCGGCATCGATAACATAATCACCGACTTTATAGTATTGCGAACTCGAGCCAAGATCTGAAGTAGTCGAAGGTCTGGTATCAAGCAGCTCTCCCGTCAGCAGATCATAGTCTCTTTCCTTTGAGTTTGTCTTTACGGTGATCTTTCCGTCAACATATGTTGCTGTATCAACATGTTCATGTGTGAGCAGCCCCGTATCCAGACCGTTATACAGATCAATGGTATTAACGGTCTCCATTTTTTCTCTGTCGATCACGGCGATAACGCTAAAGTTATAGCTTTCAAAATTATAATTATCCCAGTCGATCTCATCTTCAGGCGGTTCCATATACCTTCCGGAAGAACGCACGACAAGATACTTGTCATCTGAACCGCAGAACTCGTGGTTTACAGACTCTATCTCTTTCTCAGGGTCTGCGCCAGAATCAACATCAATAGTATTGATGTCAAACCAAGGAGTATCTTCAGCGACTACAGTGGCCTTTTTGGCATTCTTTTTCTTACCGCACGATGCTATAGACAGCATCATAGAAGCGAGCAGCAGTACTGCACCTGCTTTGCAGATAAATCTTTTCATAAGCAACTCCTATTAATCCCCAAAAATATAATTGCTTAGGTTACGATTATGATATTAGCACATTTGTGAGAGATATATCATTACTTGTTTCGCTTGAAAATAGAATACTCAGCCCAGCTGTACTGGGACATGTACTCGCCCTGATACGAATTCAGGATCGTGCCTGTATTGATCCTTATACAGAAGCTTCTGAGCCTATCCTTGATCTTATTACCGTATCTGATGATTGCCATGGCATCAGCACCGCTGTATCCGTATCCGGAGTAGAGGTCTTTAACCTTCTTGGCAGCTCTGCCCTGCTTGAACTTAACCTTTGTCTTAGTGAAAGGCAAAGTTACAAAGATACAATAGAAAACACAAACGATATTAAGGAAAGCCCATTTGTCAGAACCAAACGGATGGCCAATAGCGGTGAGTCTATCGATAATGTTTGGAGACTCAGTAACATTTTTAGGATCATTACCGACATTCTCACCGCCGTTATTGTTAAAGCCGGGAAGGTCTTTAGCATTTACCGGTATGGCCATACAGAATACTACGATTCTGCCGTTTGTAATTGCCGACTCGCAAGTTGAAAGCGCAAGTACCATTGCCGGATCTCCTGATTTCTGCAGTTGATCAAGAACAGTTACACCTTCACTCTCGAACAATTCGAGTGCTTTCCTGTCTGAATCGCTCAGCTGCCTGTAAATCAAGGAGTTCGCGCTGATATAATCGATTCTCTCATCTATCGTGAGAGCATCGATGCTATAAACATTCTCATCATAGGCGTCTGTCATCATTACAGCGAAAGCATCGAGTCTGTAATATCTTCCCCCAGCATATAGCCAGCCGTCAAGATGGGAATTGAAATATTCTTCATTTTTATACTTTTCGAGATCACCGAACATGGCGCCGTTGTCCATATGGTGACCGAAAATAACGTTATAAGGATCGCTCAGGTCTTCCGAGTTATCCGTCTTAAGATAGACCGCACCGGTAATACATGTCTTACCGAAGACATCCTTGGAAGCGTATTCCAGGTCATCGCTGCCCTGTACGACCGGATAGTCAATTCGGCAAAAAGCAGCTTTGTGTAACATTGTTACGCAAAGCTTGCACTTCTCTATCAGGTGTCAAAAGAGATCAAATCAGTTCTTACACTTTTCCAAAGCTTCTGCAAAATCAGCTGCCTTACCCGATTGCAGCAGGAGCTTGACTCTGGCCATCGTAGAACTTTTTCTATATGCCTCAGGAACCATATCACTATAGCTGCCGACACTTATCGACAAGCTGTTGTACTCGTGCTCAAGTTCTTCCACCTTGTCACGAAGTTCATCCTTCTTATTCATCTCATCTTCCTCGGCATAATCTATGGCTTTGTTAGCTTCCTTTACCTTCTTTTTGGCAACTAATACGCCGATAATAAGAATGGCGACAGGAATAAGGTAAACGATTACTAAGACTAATCCGAAAAACTTGGGGAACTCTTCCATGAAAACCGGACTCATTATAAAGGCGACGAATAAAGCAATATCGGCTATTATGAAACTCGGCCAGAAAAACTTAAAAAATGAATGACGCCTGTGTGGAGTAAGCGGGCGTCTTATCTCGGCCCTTTTCGAAGCTATATCGCGCTCGATCGACTCCATTTTGGCATATCCTTTTTGGAGCTTTTCAGCAAGAGCAATACTCTCTTCTAAAGTCATGTTAACATCAGTCATACCTAATCACCCCCATGCAAGATAATTTGATGTTAGCACATTTACAGCTATTACTTAATACATTTCTTTAATTCATTAAACGTTTCGTCACTTAATACATGCTCAATCTTGCAGGCATCACTTTCGGCCGTCTTCTCATCGACACCTAGTCTTAATATCAGTTCTTTAAGGACAAACCTTTTCTCGATGATCTTTTTGGCTATACTCTCCCCTCTTTCAGTCAGCGTTATATATCCCTGTGAATCGATAGAGATATAGCTCTCAGATTTCAGTTTCCCCATAGCGCGGCTTACGCTCGGTTTTGAGAATCCCAAATGATTGGCTACATCCAAAGAACGTACAGGCTCTTCTTTTTCGGAGAGCAAAAAAATTGACTCAAGATACATTTCACCTGATTCTCTTAAACACATATGATACCTTCCTATAATCCCGACATTTTTCAAGGGAGAAGGGTTGCCGTCTTCATCATGACAGCAACCCTCCCAAGACATGATGTATAAACAGAGGAGAAATCATTTCTTAACGTTAAATGCGCCCATCTGCGGATAATCTGCAGCGTCGCCTAATTCTTCCTCGATCCTTAACAACTGGTTGTATTTAGCAACTCTTTCTGAACGGCTCGGAGCGCCGGTCTTGATCTGGCAGGTGTTGAGAGCAACAGCGAGATCTGCGATAGTAGTATCTTCAGTCTCACCTGATCTGTGCGACGAGATTGCCGTATAACCTGCTTTGTGAGCCATCTTGATAGCTTCCAGAGTCTCTGACACAGAACCGATCTGGTTAAGCTTGATAAGGATGGAGTTGCCGGCGCCAAGCGCGATTCCCTTGGAAAGTCTTTCGGTATTGGTTACGAAAAGGTCATCACCAACGAGCTGTACCTTGCTGCCGATCTTGGCTGTCATTCTCTGCCAGCCTTCCCAGTCTTCCTCATCAAGGCCATCCTCGATGGAGATGATAGGATACTTATCAACAAGTGATTCCCAGTGAGCAATAAGCTCGTCTGATGTAAAATCCTTGCCTGACTTCGGCTGATGGTAGAAGCCCTTGCCCTTCTCGCTCTTCCACTCGGAAGATGCAGCGTCCATGGCGATCATAAAGTCCTTACCGGGTTCATAACCTGCAGCCTTGATTGCTTCGAGAATCTTCTCGATCGCAGCTTCATCGCTGTCAAGCTTATTGGGAGCAAAGCCGCCCTCGTCACCTACTGCAGTAACGTCGCCCATTTCTTTAATGAGCTTCTTCAATGTATGGAAGACTTCAGCGCACCATCTAAGGCCTTCGCTAAATGAAGGGGCACCTACAGGCATGATCATAAACTCCTGAGTATCAACAGCACTGTCAGCGTGAGCACCGCCGTTTAAGATGTTCATCATAGGAACAGGCAATTTAGTGCCCTGTACGCCGCCTAAGAATCTGTAGAGCGGGATATCAAGAGACATAGCTGCTGCTCTTGCTGTGGCAATAGATACAGCGAGGATAGCGTTAGCACCGAGATTGGACTTATCCTTTGTGCCGTCAGCCTCGATCATTGCCTTATCTACTGCATAGATATCAGAAGCATCAAGACCTACAAGTGCATCATTGATAACTGTATTGATATTCTCGACAGCCTTTGAAACGCCCTTGCCCATATATCTGGACTTATCACCGTCACGAAGCTCAAGAGCTTCGAATTCACCTGTAGAAGCGCCGCTCGGAGCTGTTCCTCTGCCGACTGTTCCGTCATAGAGAGTTACCTCAGCCTCAACTGTAGGATTGCCTCTTGAGTCGAGGATTGCTCTTCCGTAAACATTTACGATTTCCAAAAAGTTCATGTCATTCTCCTTCATCTCATAAGAGATTGTTATTATTTCAGTTCGCCTTTTTGGCTCCCTGATTGGCAACTGCTTTCATTTTCGCCTCGATAGCAGACTGGTCTCCGAGATATCTGTGACTTATTGCCTTGAAGTCGTCACCGAGCTCGTATACGAGCGGTGTTCCCGTAGGAATATTGAGACCTAAGATGTCCTCGTCCGAAATGTTATCGAGATACTTGACCAGAGCTCTTAATGAATTGCCGTGGGCTGCAATAAGAACGCTCTTACCCGCACGAATCTCGGGAACGATCGTCTCGAGATAATAAGGAATTACTCTCTCGATCGTTGTCTCAAGGCTCTCTGTCAAAGGCAGGAAATACTTATCGACATATTTATATGCTGGCTGCAATGCGGGATTTCTCTCGTCACCTTCTTCCAATGCCAGCGGTTTAACGTCAAAAGAACGTCTCCAGATCTTAACCTGATCCTCGCCGTATTTCTCGGCTGTCTCAGACTTGTTTAAGCCCTGCAGAGCACCATAGTGACGCTCATTGAGTTTCCATGACTTGATCTGAGGAATATAGATCTCATCCATCTCATCGAGAACAAGATTAGCCGTATGAATGGCTCTCTTAAGTACTGATGTAAAGCATACATCGAATGAGATTCCTTCTTCCTTAAGAAGTCTTCCGCCGTTCTTTGCTTCTTCCCTTCCGGCATCAGAGAGATCAACATCTGTCCAGCCGGTAAAGAGATTTGCTTTGTTCCATTCGGATTCACCGTGTCTTATAAGTACGATTCTGTAACTCATTTTTTACTCCGATTCTGATCAGCTGCCTGATCGAAAATATTAAGATGCGAGTGCAGCGCCTAATTTCTTGCAGTTTTCAACACCGTCAGAATCGGGTGCATCATTAACCATTACACTCTCACAGACGAGGTTTGCGCCTGCTGCCTTGCAGCGGTCTTCCCAGTTTCTCATCCACTCGCCGTCGCCCCATCCGAATGAACCGAAAAGGGCAATCTTCTTATCCTTAAGAGCACTCTCAATACCTGTGAACATCGGATCAAATTCGCTCTCTTCGAGGACCTCATTTCCCATAGCAGGACAACCGAAAGCGATAGCATCGAACTCAGCTACCTTATCTGCCGTAAACTCAGAAGGACCGAGAACAGATACCTCTGCACCCTTA
>JAEFBB010000004.1 GCA_016292215.1 Saccharofermentans sp.
GAACACCGACAGACAATGCAGCTATGGAATCGATTAACGGTTGGATTAAGGAAGAAATGAGGCTTGATTTCCATCTTACCGGAGACAATGTGGAACACGAAGTTGATGAGTACATCAGGTTCTACAACGAAGAACGTCCTGCGTACGCATTGAATTATCTGACTCCAAAACAATATCGAATGCTCTACCAAAAAGTTTAGGTGTATATTTTCTTGTTTGAGTGTCTACTTTTGCTTGACTAGTGCATCAAGCGGTTTATCGGGTGTTTACGGGCGCTGTTATAAGGCAATCCGCTACCTCTCAGTATCCGCCATCCGCTCATTGCTGCTGATCAGGTTGCCGTAGATTATGCCGTTAAGTTTGGCCGCGATATACCTTATGTCAAGCGGCTGATCCTCAGTGTTATAAGTGAAGAAAACATCCTGATCGAGCAGCAGCCCCGCATCGACATAAGAGTTGCATTTGATCTTGGTGTCACGCACATATTTGGCAAAACTCATCATGCCGTAATGCTCGTGGAATTTGCACGTCTCCAGTTCGGGAATGTGCAAAACAAAATCAGGGTAAACCGGGCGGTTCATTCCTGCTATGTGGAGCTCCGGTTCGTACTTAAAAGGAATGCCGGTCTCGGTGTAAAAGATCGCTATTTCGCGCTCGGCTTCGGAACGGTATTGAATCCCGTTGAAGGGGTACAACATAGGCTTTGGATACTTTGTGTTGGCATCGTTTTTGAGGCTGTCGAAAAACGCCTTATCCATTACGGTCTTTTCATTATTTCCGGTCCTGATAGTCCTTGCTATTTTTGGCGGATCATATTCCGGCGGAGGTGTTTTGTAATTGCGATCCCAAATGGCTTCATAGATCTTGAGTTGTTGTTCCAGATTCTCGCGCTCGATCAAAGCAGCGAAAAGCTCTTGGCCTCTGGCGGAATTCAAATTGATCTTGTGATTGGCAATTCTTATTTTCGGGATCACAAGTCCTCGCACATGATGTTCTTCCACGCTGGTTTTGGGCAGCTCGCGGAGCCGCTTTTTGCAGTAGTTTATCTTAAGAGCCAGGTACTCTTTCGGGATGTATTTGTCTAAGTATTCCATGGCTTTGATTCTAAGCGGTCCATTCTCGGAATCAACCGACAAAACTCGACAAAATACGACAAAAACCGACAAGCGAAAACGGCCTGAAATGGCGTTTTCGGGCAGGAAAGAAAAAACAAATATAATTACTACAATCTATGGAAAACGCAGTGACTGAATCAGTGACCAAAACGGGCAATTTGGTCATCAGTTAAGTCACAAATGCTCGAAAATGACTAAACTGGTGACCATTTGGGAAGAATCAGTCATCATCCGAGTCATCAAAGGGTTGGCAACGCGGCCCACCCGCATCGCGAAAAAAAGCGCCTTCCCATACAGGAAGGCGCCCCGCAAAAGCAAAATTATAAACTTACGACTCCTTGAAGTCTTCCCACGTTCTGTCGTCTTCCTTGTAGCCCTTGGAGGACTTGATCTTGACGATGATCTTGATGATCAGGCCGGAGCAGAAGATCAGGGCGATGAGGCACCAGCCGAAGATGATGTTCGATGCGAGCGAGTAGCCGTCTTCTATGTTTTCTCCTGCGCCGTAGATACCGCCGGCCTTGAAAAGGCTGTAGATGTTCCAGACGAACAGGCCCGCAAGAACGATAGGTGAGATGACCTTGATGGACGGCAGGAACCACCATGCAGGCATCTTGAATTTCTTGGTGTTGCGGTTGAGCTCTGTGAGGATCTTTGTTGTCTTAAAGAACCAGCCGGCTGCGACCATTTCGAGAATGCCGGTGATGATAAGCGAGAAACTGTTGATGAAGTGGTCTGCGATGTCGAGCACTGCGAGGCCTGCGC
This sequence comes from Saccharofermentans sp., assembly GCA_016292215.1. Lineage (GTDB taxonomy): Bacteria > Bacillota > Clostridia > Saccharofermentanales > Saccharofermentanaceae > Saccharofermentans. Next base: position 1,881 of record JAEFBB010000004.1, read on the forward strand.
CTGTTGCGAAGATGAGGCTCAAGATGCCTTCGACGATGCAGATCGTGAGAGTTGTATTTTTCTTATTGAGATGGAACTTGTCAGAGATTGCGGTCGAGATGCCCTCGATGATGGAGAACAGCGAGTCGATCGCAAGAGTGATCAGGCAGAAGTAGAAGATGAAGGCGAAGATCATGTTGAAGACGCCGCTGTTAGAGATACTGACGATCGCCTGAGGATAGATGATGAACGCGGTCTTGATGCCTGAATCTGACATTTCGCCGAGCATGCCGACACCTGCCATCGTGGTGAACATAACGATGCCTGCGAGGATGCTGATGAACATGTCGGAGAAGGCGATGATCATGGTGTCGACAACGATGTTGGATTTCTTATCGAGGAATGAACCGTAAGCGAACATGATCGCCATCGATGTCGAGAGCGAATAGAATACCTGACCGATCGCGTCGACCCAGAGATTGGAGTTGCCCAATGCAGTCCAGTCAGGGATAAAAAGCTTTGCAAAACCTGCCATTGCGCCGGGCATCATGACGCCGCGGACTGCCATTATGAGAAGGCAGATGACAGGGAGGGATACTGTGAACTTAACGACTTTTCCGACTGATGTCGTGCCGTTGCGGATGCAGACGTAGCAGAGGACCCATGCTGCGAGGAGACAGCCCAAGACGGGCCATGAGAAGGTGGTAAATCCGGTTGTCGTACCTGTAGTTTTGATGGTCTCTGCCCAAAGTCCGCTTGCAGCTTCCGTGTTGCCCGTCATGCCCATGAACTTAGAGCTCATTACGAACATCAATATGACCCATGCGAAAACAGCTGCGTAATAGATCGAGATGCCGATACCGTTTGAGACCGCGAGCCAGCCGATGCCCTCAGTCTTTTTGTTGAGCGCGCGCATCGATCCCGGTGCGCCCTGTCTCGTGTATCTTGCAATGGCGATCTCCATCATGAGGAGAGGAATTCCGATGACGAGCATCGCGATAAGGTAGACGAACAAAAAGGCGCCGCCGCCGTATTCTGCTGCTAATCCCGGGAATCTCCAGGCATTACCTAATCCTACGGCAGAACCGATCGCTGCCATGATAAAAGCCGATCTTGATGACCATTTCTCACGCATATGTATGCACCCCCTCCGACTAATGATAATACTTCAAAGCAATAGAGCAAGTCAAAGCACCTTGATTTATGGTAAAATTCGGATATTCCAACAGGGGAGGAATAGAGTTATGAGAAGGATTAAAGCAGTTTCAATTTTGCTCTCAGTCGTTATGCTCGCAAGTCTTTTCACCGGTTGCTCCGGCAAGACTACGAAGATCACGACTGAAAAGTTCGCTAAGGCTTGCGAAAAATTAGGCCTTGATGAATTTGAGTTAGACGGTAAAAGTTCACCTGACATTGACGATCTTGAAGGCGGCTTCTATTTGGCCGCTGACGAAGATGTGGTCGAGGACAACGAGTTCACGCTTGAGTTGTTCTTGAAGATCTACGGTTTTGACGGTGTCATTGAGGCCGAGAATATCCGGTCTTTCGCGATCGCAGCGAAATGCACAGGACTCGAAGATCTTGAAGATATCGAAGATCCCGAAGATTTACAAGACGTAACGGTCGACGGCGCTTTCGCATTCCAGATGACGCTCGATGACGATTATTCCGAAGATCTGATGGAGTTCCTGGCCGACGGACTCGAAGAGATGGATATCAAAACAAAGAAGCTCTCCGATAAGGAGTACGCCGAGACAAAGAACGGCGGATATCTGAGGCTTCACGGCGACCTTGTAAATGTCTTTACGGAGCTCGCTGATGATGACGATCTTGAGGATGCTGTAAAAGGTCTCAAGGGCGACATCGGCATCTCTGTCGAAGTAAACGGCGCTGATATTTTCATTATTGCCGGCGGCGCATTTAACGCCAAGAAAGCTTCTGTCATGAACAGCTTCGTTAAGGCGTTCGGTGCAGCTTCCAATCCGCTTAAACTCAAGACCAACGATAAGGTCGTCATCGATATTCTCGATTATTTCGGATATTCAAGATTAGGCATTGGCTCTGTACCCGGAGGCTCAGGCTCAGGCCAGAAGGTCGGTGTCTCCCTGCCCACAAAGGATCTCCAGAGATGGAACCAGGACGGCGATATGATCAAGAAGGAGTTAGAGTCCATGGGTTATACGGTCGATCTCCAGTACGCAGGAAATAAAGTTGATACACAGGCCGCGCAGATCGAGGACATGATCAATACAGGCTGCAAAGTCCTTATCATCGCTCCTATCGAGAGTTCTTCCCTCGGAACGCAGCTTGATATGGCAGCAAAGAAAAACGTAAAGGTCATCTCTTACGACCGTCTCCTGATGAACAACGAGAATGTCGACTATTACGTAACATTCGATAACTACATGGCAGGACAGATCCAGGGCGAGTACATAAGAGATGCGCTTAATCTCGATAGTTCGGGCGGCTCTTTCCATCTCGAGATCACTGCAGGTGATCCGGGTGACGTCGGAGCCGGTTACTTCTTCAACGGTGCAATGGATGTATTAAGACCTTACATCGATTCAGGCAAGCTCGTAGTTGTTTCCGGACAAACGGAATTTGATGCCTGTGCCACACCTGAGTGGTCTACTGCTACTGCCCAGGCAAGAGCAGAAAATATCATAGCCACCTTCTACTCTGACGGCACGAATATCGATGCATGGCTTTGTGTTAACGACTCGACGGCACTCGGTGTAATTAACGCGCTTGACGCAACTTATCCGGGCCGTTCCTGGCCGGTAATAACAGGCATGGACTGCGATCTGCCGAACGTTAAGTGCATCCTTAACGGCAAGCAGGCAATGTCCGTATTCAAGGATACGCGTACGCTGGCATACCAGGCGGCCAAGATGGCAGACCAGATCTTAAGCGGCATGACGGTAGAATGTAATGATACATTCACAGGCAATAACAATGCGAAGATCGTTCCCGCATTCCTCTGCTCTCCGGTTTTCGCAGACATAAATAACTACCAGGCCATACTGATCGATTCGGGCTATTATACCGATTATGATCTGACATGATTTAAAAGGGGATAATGAGATGAGAAAGACAAAAATCATAGCTGCAGTCCTGTCGCTGACGATGCTCGCAGGGCTCTTTACAGGATGCAGCAGCAAGACAACAAAGATCACGACAGATAAGTTCATTAAGGCGTGCGAAAAGCTCGATCTTACGGATTATGCGTTCGGCGGAAAAAAGACGCCCGATCTCGATGATCTCGACAAGGGCTTTTATATCTATGCCGATACTGACATGGTCGAGGATGAAGAAGACTCTTTGGATGATTTTCTGAAAGAAATCAACTTAGACGATGTTTTCGAAGCCGGGAACATCAAGTCATTCGCGTTCGCTGCCAAGTGTGACGGCTTTGATTACGATGACATCGTTTTTGACGCCGATGACCTTTCCGGCATCGAGCTCGACGGCGCTGCAGCGTTCCAGATGACGTTAGACGGCAACTATGCAGCAGACTTCATGGATTACCTTGAAGATCTGCTCGATAAGAACGGCATCAGCACTGACGACCTGTCTGACAAGGAGTATTACTCTTCCAAGAATGAGGGCTATTTGAGATTACATTTGGATCTCGAAGATCTCATTGAGGACATCAATGGAAGCGACTATTATCACGGACTTTACAACTATCTTTATTTTTCTACCGAAGGCTTGATCGATACATTGGACGATGTCACAGGCGAAGCTGCGATCTCTGTTGAGATCAATGGCAACTGCATTTTTGTGATCTTCGGATTCAACACCAACACCAAAGATGCTGAAGTCCTTGGTCAATTCGTTAAGGCTTTCGGCGCATCCTGCGATCCCATGACAGTCCCCGTAAACGAGGATGTCGCGCAAGATCTTGTAAACAAATACCTGGGCTCCATTGCAGATGAGATAGTTCCTTATCCGGGAGATCCTGTCCCGACACCTACCCAGCCTGTCAATAACGGCGCTGCCAAGGTCGGCATCTCCATGCCTACACTGGATCTTATGAGATGGAAGCAGGACGGCGAGAATCTGAAATATGAAATTGAGTTCTATGGTTATCAGGCAGACCTTCAGTTTGCCGGCAATGATGTCTCTACCCAGGTCATGCAGATCGAGAACATGATCAACAGCGGCTGTGAAGTTCTCATTATCGCTGCCATCGATGTTAATTCACTCGATACCGTTCTCGAGAAGGCCACGGCGGCAGGCGTAACAGTCATCGCTTACGACCGCCTCATCATGGGCACATCTGACGTGGATTATTATGTAACTTTCGACAACTACATGGCAGGACAGCTTCAGGCCGAGTATATCGTCGAGAGTCTCGGGCTGAATTCCGGCGCCGGTCCTTTTAACATCGAGATCACGGCAGGCGAACCCAGCGACGACAATGCAGCCATCTTCTTTAATGGCGCCATGGATACTCTTCTGCCTTATATCGCTTCGGGCCAGCTTAATGTAATTTCCGGCCAGATAGATTTCTTCGACTGTGCGACTGATTTATGGAGCACCGAGAACGCGAGAGGCAGAGCAGAAAGCATCATCGGAAACAACTATTTAAACGGTACTGAGATCGACGCATGGCTCTGCTCCAATGATTCCACCGCGTTGGGTGTTATCCAGGCTCTTGAAGCGAGCGGTTACAACGGAAACTGGCCGATTATCACCGGCCAGGACTGCGACATTATCAGCGTCAAAAACATAATTGCAGGCAAGCAGACTATGTCCGTTTTCAAGGACACGAGGATCCTTGTATGGCAGGCAGCATCAATGGCTGATGATATCTTAAGCGGCGGCCAGCCCCCTGTTAACAACACCAACACTTTCTACAACGCCTCTATCATAGTGCCTACATATCTCTGCGCACCGGAAGTCGTTGATATAGACAATTACGAGACAATTCTTATTGGCGGAGGCTATTACACCGTGGAAGATCTCACCTGATCTTCCGGTTTAGGGAAAAGGAGGGACAGATTACGTGAAACGGATAAAGGCAATTGCGATCGTGCTTGCTGTATCAATGCTTGCGGGGCTTTTCGCAGGCTGCGGCAAGACCACGAAAACGACTACCGATAAGTTCGTCAAAGCCTGCTCGAAAATGAAGCTCGAAGAGCTCGATGCCGAGGAGCCTGAGATCGAACCCTCAAACTACGAGGACGGTTTTTACGTCAGCGCAGACGAGGGCTCCGTAGATGAACTTTCCAAAGTAACGGATCTCTACCTTTCAACTTTCGGCCTTACAGGGATCGTCGACACCGAAGACGTCGAATCCTTTGCTATAGCCGTTAAGCTTAACGGCTATGAAGACCTTAAGGATGCAAAGGATATTTCCGAGCTCGAAGGCCTCACTCTGGACGGCGCTTTTGCCATGCAGATGACCCTTAACGGTGAAGCTGTCAAAGATGTCACGGACAATCTGAAAGACATGTTCGACCTCTATGACATCAAGACAAAAGACCTCTCGTCCAAGGAATACTACACTTCCAAGAACGAAGGTTACTTCAGGTTCCACATTAATCTCTCGGAGATCACTTCGGTCCTGACGGAGAGCGATGACCTCATGTCATTGGCCTGCAAGATGATGGACGAAGATGACGCAGAAGACCTGGCAGCCGCGCTTACAGGCGACATCGCCGTTTCTGTGGAAGTCAACGGCAACAACATCTTCATCATCGCGGGCGCTTCTCTCAACGCCAAGAGTCCTTCTGTCTTCGGCACGTTTGCCAAATCCTTCGGCATCGCCAAAAATCCCATGAAGCTTCCCACGAACGAGAAGCTCGCAGCCTCTTTGGCAGACACAGCATTTAAGGATTTCCTGGCGTCGTTCAGCAAGACGACGGTCATCTCGATCGAGGATTTTGAGTATGCATGCGAGAACGATCTGGAGTTCGACGAATACGATTTCTTCAATCTGGCAGATCTCGATCCCCTCGACATAGAAAACGGCATTTATCTCGTCTCAGACGCAGCCATGACCGACCTGATCCGCAAGGGTGACAGCGATTCCATCGAGAAGTTCCTGCGCGATTTTGCTCTTGACGGCATCATAGATTCTTTCGATGTCGAGTCCTTCGGATTCGCGGTCATCTGCAAAGGCATCGAGGACATTAGATACTCTTCTGACCCCGATGAATTTGCTGTTGCCGAAGTCGACGGCGCATTTGCTTTTGTCATGAATTTCACAGACGGCGTTTATGCCGATGAGGTTATAGATTACCTGGAAGACAAGCTTGACGATATCGATATCGATGTCGATGATCTCACACCCGAAGAATACTATCGTTCCACAGACGAAAGCTATCTGAGATTCCACATCGATATAAACAAGTTAATGGAAATGATGTTAAAAGACGAAGATTTTGCCAATCTTATCTCTGCCATATTCGGAGGCGGTAACGCGCTTGATTATCTGAAGAGCCTTACAGGCGATTTTGCGGTCTCCATCGAGGTCAATGAATCCAATATGTTTATCCTTGCCGGATTATCCCTCAACACCGAGCCTACGTATCTTAACGAATTCTCGGAGGTTTTCGATGCTGCCGAGAATCCCATAGACATCCCGATGAACGAGGTTGTCACGGAGGACATCGTCGACTGCTTCATCGACAACTTCATGTAAGGCTTCGAAAAGCCCGAAAACAAGTTTTTAAGACATAAATCCACGGAAATATATATTTTCGTGGATTTTGCTTATAAAGGGGCACATCCGGAGCATTAACATTATGTATTTTTATTTTTGCCAAAACCGTTAAAAATTTTTTGATTGTGATAGAATTCTGTTATTCCCAAAAGGAGGGTATTTTTACAATGAAAAACACTAAGGTATTAGCATGTGTACTTTCAGCTGCAATGATCGCAGGCATTTTCTCCGGCTGCAGCGGCTCTAAGGTTACTAACATCACTACTGAACAGTTTACGAAGGCATGTGATAAGTCTCTCAAGTTAGAAGAGGTCGACTTAGATGACATTGACAGAATGGATCCCGATGATCTCGAGGACGGCATCTATCTCACAATGGACCAGGAAGACATCGAAGATATGTACCTCGACAGCTACATCGATATGTACCTTTCAAGCTTTGAGCTTGACGACATCTTCGAAGCTGAGGACATCGAGTCTGTTGCAATCGCTGCTAAGATGTCTGACCCGAGTGACCTCGAGGATATCGAAGATCCCGAAGATCTCGCAGACCTTGAGCTCGAAGGCGCTTATGCTCTCCAGCTCACACTCGCTGATGATGACCTCGCAGCAGACATCATGGAATTCCTCGCTGACAAGCTCGACGATGTTGACCTCGATGTAAAGAAGGACCTCACAAAGGCTGAGTACTATGCAGGCAAGAACGACGGTTACGTTAAGTTCCACGTTGACGTTGCTAAGCTCGTTAAGACAGTTCTCGACAACGACGATTTCCAGGATCTTCTTGAAGACTCTGACAATGAAGACGATATCATCGAAGCACTCGAGTCTCTTAAGGGTGACGCAGTCGTTACAATCGAAGTAAGCGGCGCAAATATCCTCATCATGGTTGGCTACGGTCTCAACACACAGCCTGCTTCATACAAGGCGTTCGTTAAGGCATTCGGCGCTTCCGACGCTACAAAGATCGCTCACAACGAGAATGTTGCTGAAGCAGTCATCGACGGATTTGGTGATGCAGTTGCTATGTACATCGAAAGAGCACAGGCAGCAGCTTCATACGCTTGGGATGACTAATCATTAACCCAATTCGAAAACCCAAAGGCTGTCTCATCGGAGGCAGCCTTTTTTATGCCCGGATTTGCCTTGTAGCACTTCGCGCGGGCCAGGCCGTCAAGGGACGCTGCGCCCGGCCTTTGGCCGCCCTTGACTGCCGGCACGCTCGTGCTGTTTGGGGTCTAAGAGGTGCAAGGCACCTCCTTGCATTACCATGCCTACTTGAAACACCGGTTGATTATCTGATCCAGCACTCTTACATCAAAAGGTGTTTTCGAGGACTCGAATGTCAGATAGAGATTATCACCCTGGATTATTCCGACCTGACTGTAATCATTGATCCTTCTTACGATTCTTTTTTCTGCGTAATCCGGATCATCCGCCTTTCCGCAATGCTCAAGGTAAAGAATCTTTCGATCGCTGACTCTCAGGATAGTGAAATCCGGATGTATGATCTTTCCGTTCACCATAATCGGACATTCGTACTTATACGGTATTCCATTAGCCAAAAGCCTGTCCGCAATTATCATTTCAGATTTAGACCTGACGCGTTCGCCTTTCCTTGTCGGAAAGACAGGATCTCCTTCATCAAATCCTTTTGGAGTATAAGGAGTTGAAAGCCAATCGCGAACATATTGTTCATCGGTTTGAACTATGGGTTTTACAAATTTCTGGCGATCTTCTTTAAGCTGATAATAGATTTGTTCAGCTGTGATTTCGGGGTATTGTTTTATAGCTCTTCTCAACGCTGATATTTCTTTTTGAGTGGCATTCAACACCTTCTCCAAGTAACGTTTTTGAATAAGGTCTCCTATTAGTTTTTGATCACTTGCATTTAATAGTTTTAGGGTGCCATCTTTCCCAATATAGTAGAAATATACGTTGTTTCCTCTTCGACACACTTTTATGCTTCCTGAAGGAAAACCCTTTAACTTCTTATCGATTGGACTTGTTAAAGCAGAAAGCAATTCGTACCGTTCTTTTAATATTTCACGAATGTTTTGGTTCATCAGGATCACCTCCTGACCGGATTATAGAATGGCAGAAAGTATATGTAATCCTTTTAAGAAAAGGTTGAGACTTTGAGCATACAATTGAGACTAGTCTTAATCTTTTTCTGACAAATTGTGATTTTTGAATACAAGCTTTAACGCTCTTGTATTCTTAAATCAAAATATCATTCCATTTGATTACAACTATTTCTACTCTTGTAATCCGTTTATTGCTTAATAACTTTTTTGATTGCATTATTCGTGTAACATGTAATCCGTTTTGCACATTTTTGGGTTTGTGATTACATAATCCATTCACTTTGTAATCAATTATCTGAACTACGTTGTTTTGAATACTTTTTGGCATCTTGTGATGCAAGGAGGTGCTATCTAGTTAGAACATTGAAGGCGGGAAGCATCTTGCGAGCGTTCTTAAGGCCGTACCGAAGTTTGTGAGATCCATTAAGACTCCGCTGAAAAGGAATGACAGGATCAGGTAGACCGGCAAGATCGCTGAGAAGATCTTTGAGCGCGCGGTGCGGATCGGAATGATAGTCATTATCGTTCCTACTGCGAACGCGATGAACGTTACGAACAGCGTGTATAAGATCACGTGCAGCGGACTGAACAGCGTCCTTGATACAAGGAAGCAGACGATCGATACGATCGCTGCAGGGAAGGTGAAGACAGCGACCTGGATGAGGCCTAAGTAGATGCGCTCGATGAGCTTGAAGCGCTGGTAGATGCGGTTGTCCTGGTCGTTTAAGAAGGCGAGGGCGCCTAAGAGTGCCGCGGTGAAGATGAAGAAGCCTGCGAACTTGTAAAGCGGGATCGGGATCTTCTCAGAGCGGGTGATATCGTTGTAGACCTGGCCTTCGGTGCTTTCGACGGCAAAGAGGGACTGGTCCTGGATGTACTTTTCGAACAGTGCGTTGAGCTCGGGATCGCCCAATTCGACTTCGTAGCCGCGGTCTGCCAGCGTGTCGATGATGACCTGGCGGGAAGCGTATGCATAGAACTTGTCGAAGACCTCTTCGCGGGAGAGGAAGACGAAGCTTGAGGCGGGGGTGGTTACCTGCCTGACGGCGTAGCGCTTGCTGTCGGAAGTGAGGTTCTTGGAAAAGCCCTTGGGGAAGATGTAGGCGGTGTTGGCTTTGCCTGAGGCGATGTCATCGTAGACCTCATCTTCGCTGTCAACTTCGTAGAAGGTGAAGACGGAATTTGAAGTGCAGAGCTCGTCGACGATGTCTTCGGTCTCATCGGAATTGTCCTTGTTGAGGATGGCGACGGGAATGTAGACGGAGGTCTCTTTCTCGGGCACGAAGATGACGAGGAGCGCAAGCACGACGAGGATAAAGCTCATCACGTACATGGCGGGATTGATGAGGCTTCTTTTCGAGAGGACGAATAATCTGTTCAGGAATAATTTCATAGGAACATCGACCTCATGAAGAAAAGATTCAGGTAGTAGACGGGGTTATATATGGCAGCAGCCTGGAAGAACTTGGGCATGTAGTCCAGGGGGATCAGGCCGCCGGCAAGATACATCAGGGATGTGCCTGCACCGAAGGTGATGTAGGAGACTGCCGCAGGGCTCTTGACGATGTAGCAGAGCGTGGTGCCGAGCATCGCGAGGATAAGGATCGCGGGGATGATGGTGATGAGCGACAGCGGGTTTACCGTGTGGAAGACCGCGATGAAAACGATGAACAGCAGGACGTAGAGAAGGTACATCATGAAGGCGGCGCACCCTGCTTCGAGCAGGAAGATCTTCCATGTCTTGATGCCGGAGAGCTTGGCGCGTGCCCTGAAGATGGTGTTGTTGCCTTTGAAGAAGAATGAGATGACGAAGACCGACATCATGATGATGAACAGCGTGTAGGACGCGGTGAGCTGGTCCCTGACGCCGTATGTGGCAACGAGGTCATCGACGCTGACTTCGCGGAAACGGTCTTTGCGGTCAAGGATGTAATCCGCGAGGTTTTCCTGTACTTCGTATCCGACAACGTAAGATCCGTAAGAATCTTCGCCTAATTCTTCGGCGAGTTCTTCTGCAGTGAGTATGGAGCACTGGGTCGTGCCCAGAAGGTCGCTCATGGTATAGATCAGGTCGTTTACGACGTGTTCTTCGTAGGTGTCGGCGTCTCTGTAGATTACTTCCGCCTGGACTGCTTCTTCGGTGCCCATCTTCTCGATGAAGCCTTCTGGGATGATGATGCCGGCGATGGCTTCACCGCTCTCGACCTGGCTTAAGACCTGCTTCTTGCTCCTTACCATGTTGATGTCGACGGTGTGCTTGACGCTCTCCATCCTGGTGATGAGGCCTAAGCCCAGACGGTTATAGACATCGTCGTCAGGCATGTAGCACGCGACTGATACGATGCTGTCGGTGTTGTCCTCGAAAAGGAATTCCGAAGCATAGATGACCAAAGCCAGCATGGCAACGCCGAGCGCCAGAAAATAGCACGCTACGTAGGGTAAGAAAAGCAATACTCTTTTGCAGTATGCCTTAATCATTAAGTGCCTCCGCGGGAGATATGCCCTCGGGAAGAAGAACGGCTTTGCCCTTCTTTAAGAGGTAGACCTTGGAGCAGTGCTTGAAGAGCTCTTCGCTGTGGCTTGCGATGAAGACAGTGCCGCCCTCGGATCTGAAGGAATCTATGAATCTGATGATGTCGTTCTTGGCAGGGATATCGAGCGCTGCCAGAGGCTCATCGAGAAGAAGGATGTCGGGCTTGGCAAGAAGAACGGATGCTATCGCAAGACGCTTTTTCATACCGCCTGACATACGCTTAACTTTTACGTTTATGAAGTCTGAGACCTTGAGGATGGAGAGCTCCGTGCTTGTGAGCTCGTTTAAGATCTCCTGCTTGCTTAAAGGAGTCCACATCTTGAGATTATCCATGGCGGTGAGCTCGTCGATGAGGGCGTTTTCCTGGGTGACAAAACCTGTTTTGCCGTCTGTTTTGATCGTGCCTGATGACGGTTTTCTAAGGCCCGAGATGGCGGAAAGCAAAGTGGATTTGCCTGAACCGTTGAGGCCTAAAAGGCCGACGACTTCGCCCTTAGCGGCGGACATTGAGACGTCCGTCAGGACGGTTTTCTTGTACTTTAATGAGACGTTCTCGACAGTTACGATTTGATCGGCCATGGCTTACAAGATCTCCTTATTACATTAGGGAGATTATAACACAAGTAATAAAAGAGCCGGGGAAACAAAGGGCGCGAAAACGTCTTTAAGCGTTGGCGTTATTGATGAAGGATTCGAGCTCGTCCTTGGAAATAGCGGAGCCTAAGAACAATCCCTGGAATCTGTCGCATCCGCTGCCTGCCAGGATCTCAAACTGGTCTTCCTGGCCGACGCCGGTCGCGGTGACAGAGATGTCGATGTCGTGCATCAGGGAGATGGCAGAACGCGTGAGAATCCTGCATGTCGCATCTGTAGCGAGGTTCGAAGTGAAGTTGCCGTCGAGCTTTAAGATCGAGACGGGGAGGAGAGGAATCGCGTTGAAAGACGAATAGCCTCTGCCGAAATTATCGAGGGCCATCTTGACGCCTGTCGTAGCGAGTTCTTCTATTGTCATCCTGATGTCTGCAAGGCTCGTGATAAGGCTTTCTTCCTGCAGGTCCAAGATGAGGTTATTGACGTTGCAGTCAGTGCTCGAGACGATGTTCGAGAAAGACTGGATGAAGTCAGGCTCTCTTAACTGATAATTGGAGATGTTGATATTCATCGTGAGATCGGGATCGATCTTGTTGATCATGGAAAGAGCGCCCAAAGAATTCTCCATTGAGAAACCGCCGACTCTTCTCATGTAGCCCGCATTCTCTGCTGCTGCGAGGAATACCTGCGGAGGGATCACCTTGCCGTTCTTCTCAAATCTTAAGAATGCTTCGAAGCCCGTGAGCTTGCGCTCGTAAGTAAAGCACGGCTGGAATGTCATGTGGAGACTTCCGTCATTCATCGCGCGCTCGAAGATCTTTACTATCTCATCTCTGGATTTGTTCTTGAAAAGTTCTTCACCGGGAAGAGGTGCAGCGCTTTCTTCCTGCGCTCCTGAAGATACCTTGCTCATGCGCTCTTCTGCTTTGGCGATAAGCTCGCCTCCGTGACGCGAATCAGCAGGGTAATGCGCGAAGCCGTAATTGATGGTGGCATTCATGGAGTCAAGACCTGCTGCAAATGCCCTGGATGCTTCCTTTACGAGCTTGTCCGCATACTTTTTCTCGGCTTCTGCAGAAAGACCTCTTTTGAAGAGAATGACAAAGTCAGCGTCATCGATCCTTGCGACCATGTCGGTAGGATCTGCCGCTTCACGGAGACGGTGGGCCATGTTCTGGATGAAGAGGTCCATCGACTTGTGGCCGATAGTTCTCGTGATGTTATCGAAGCGGTCTAACGCAAGATATATGATCGTGAAAGGACGGCAGGAAGAATCGGGGATCTCGCTGCCCTGCATGCCGGCGATGTCCTCTCTGATGAGCTTGTCAGCACGCTCCGTGATCATGTCACGGCCGGGAAGGGTGGTGAGCGGATCGATCGATAAAGTGATGTTCCTGCCCAATGCTTCAGTTAAGTTCTGGTGCGTGCCCATTACTTCGTGATTTACGATAAGGCTCGTACGCGCAAACATCTCGTCTTCTAATTCTTTTCGAATCGCCTTACCGCGCTCGTCGCGCTTGGAATCTTCGATGTGCTGGATCTTGCTCGCGATCTTGATGACGTAATACTGCAGGAGCATGTCGATCACCATGGTGAGGACCGTCATGACAAGAAGGAACGGAGCTGACTCGTTCTTCATCATGATGTATTCATATGTGTAGATCATGAACTGGACGAAGTTTAATGCGAACGATACGAAGTACGCGAACTTGCCCAGGAAAACATTCATTAAAAATGCGATGAGCATCAGGCCGGCGCCGATGAAATATCTTGTCGAGGTAACGCCGGAGAATATCTGTGCAGCGAGCAGCGCGATAAAGGCGACCACGCTCGCGAAAACGACGGCAACATAAACCGCATCGGATTTTATAAACAGTCTGCTGTCATTATTCTTCATATGCCCTATTATCCTATGTTTTTAATGGCATTGTGTTACCCGTATATTAAATTACTATTAAATCGCCTCCCATATTCTATATTAATAAACAAATAAGGACAATTTGCTTTGAAATGAATGCTTAAGTATAATCTAGGCGGTGCACGAAAAATCAGTGCAACATTTACTCCGCTTCGTCTGTATATATGGTGAAAGCGGAGATAATTCGAAGGGATCAATGGAACTTACTTACGAAGCCAATCTGCCGCTTTTACGAAAGCTCGCCATTCTGCTGGCGCGATCTGACTCAAACGACGACTTGTTTGTCGAGTCGTACGAGAGCGAAGATTACGAAGCAACGGATATTGCCAACGAAGAACCTACTTCGGGCAGTAACCGCAAGTCTGACGAGGAGATAGAAAGGGAAGCGGAAGAGATCCTTGACCTTCATGGCAACGCCATCCTGCGTCTTGCTGTCTCTTACCTTCACAACAAGGAGGACGCGGAAGACATTTTGCAGGAGACGATGATCAAGTTCGTGACCGTAAGGCCTGTTTTCGAGAGTGAAGCACACAGGAAAGCATGGCTCATGAGGGTCGCATCCAATCTCGCAAAGAACCGCATCGACTACAACAAAGTCCGCGATACGTTGGAACTCAACGAGGAGATCGCAGGACAGGTACAGGAAGACCTTGATAACGGCGATGAATACAAAGCCATCTGGGATGCCGTGTTATGTCTGCCCGTACACCAGCGTGAAGCGATACACCTTTTCTATCAGGAAGGATATTCAACCGCGGAGATTGCCGTACTTACCGGCAGACGCGAAGCAACTGTACGCTCAGACTTGAAGCGTGCGCGTGACAAACTGAAGGAGCTGCTGAAGGAGGTGAGTGATTTTGATTAAATACAATGAAATCATGAGCCATATTACAGTCGACCCTGAGATGAAGAGAAGGGTCATGAGTGCTGTCTCCAACGCCATCAAGGAGAATCCCGATGGTGCAGCTGTTGTCACGGATATTCCCGAGTCACCAAAGGCTGAGGCACCCGCAAAGAAGAAGGCGAAGAAGACTCCTATAGTGATCATTTCATCCATCGCTGCAGCTATCCTCATACTCGTCGGCGTGCTCTTTGTATTCAGGATGATGAACGGCAAGCAATCCGCCGAATCAACACACAGAAAGAATGACAAGACTTACTCTTGGGGCTATGCAGATTCTGCTGAAGATACTCAGGCCCCTGCTCACGGCGGTGATGCTGAGGGCACATGGGATTACGACCTCGAGGACGAGATCGACAAGGTCATTGATGAACCCACCACTGAAGCTGCCGAAGACGAGAACAGGTCGTATGAAACAGCTGATAACACCTCAAACATTTCTCTGGGTGACGACATCCACACGATCATGCCCACAAGAGATAAGAACGATTACTCCACAGGCATGGGCGATGAGCGTCTCGATATCATCAGCAGGACACTCCCGTTCGAACTGAAGGGCACAGGCAAGGGCACATTCTCATCTGACATCGCGATGGAAGTATTCCTTGGTGAGCAGTCGCAGAAGGTACTCCTCTTATCCGCAGCTGAAGGCACCGATATCATCAAGCAGTTCGATCCTTCGAATAAGACTGCCGGTACAGACGGCACCACACCTGCAGGCACAGCGGTCAAGTATTACCGCGTTGTTTTCGGCAACGTAGCAGAGCTCGGCAAGAACGAGACATCTGCAGATATCAACGCTGCACTCTACACCAAAGACGGCATGACGTATCTGCTCGTATTCTCCGATCCTCAGACACCTGAGACGATCGCCGCACTCGTTGATGTAGTCTGACAAATAATTTAATTATGTATTCGAGGGCCGCACCCGGGTTTGGGTGCGGCCTTTTTCGTGCCTGTTATGGAAGATAATGTGTGAGGGCATTTGCACGAGAATTAAGCGAAAATACTTGTCAAAACGCTAGCACCACACGGAAATCCGTGTGTTACAATAAACTTATTATGTTTTCGGGTTTTATTCCCGAGGAAGGGGTACGCCTATGTTTTGTCCTAATTGCGGAAAAGAAAATCCGGATGGCGCAGCTTTCTGTGGTGGTTGTGGATTCAAATTTGAGAATGCAATTCCCCAGGCAGCACCCGTTGCACCAGCACCCGTAGCAGCACCCGCACCTGTTGCAGCAGCTCCCGCAGCTCCTGTAGTTCCTGCCGCTCCCGTAGCACCTGCACCTGCAGCACCCGTTGCACCTGCACCTGCGGCAGCTCCCGCACCCGTTGCGGCAGCACCCGTAGCAGCACCTGCACAGCCTGCAGCCCAGTCCGCTCAGCAGCCCGCAGCAGCAGCTCAGCCTGCAGCACAGCCTTCGAACGCAGTTCCGTTCGGCCAGCACTTTAAGAATCTGTTTAAAGCAACGATCCATCCTGTTACAGGTCCTGCCGAGATCTCCGGCCAGTACACCAGAATCGGTGACGCAATTCTTCTCGGTATCATCGTTGTAGTCTGCCTTACATTGATCGACTTCACCACAATGTTAACGATCGTTGAATGGCGTTTCCTGTACGGCGGACTCATTGCCCTGATCATCCTGAAGGCATTCTTCTTCTCGCTGATCCGTTATGCCGTTCTTACATTCGGCTGCGCAGGTCTCTTTATGCTCGCAGGTCTTATCTGCAGATCTAAGTGGTCTTTCCCTAAAATGCTTTCTATCGCAAGCATGGCTACAGCTCCCGCTTATCTCTTGCCTGCTTTGGCAAGAAACTATTTCGGACTCATCAGCTATTCAGGAATCAGCTACATCTTAGTAACAGCTGCATATGCTTACTACTTCATGATGCTCTACGAAGGAGCAGCAGCTGAAACAAAGCTCACAGGCAACAAGAAGGGATTCGTTCTCGTAGCAGTTATTGCACTTACGGGCATTATCGCAAATCTCTTCTGATTACTTAACTTAAGTTAAAGGATTACTGAAGGCCGTCTCATTGGAGGCGGCCTTTTTGTGTGGTTATGTACCCGGTGACGGGAAGTGACACGTTTTACCCGCCGAACGTGTCACTTTTCGTCACTATTGCATTTATTGCCGCGAAGTGACACATTTTGGCTTCGTTTTGTGTCACTTCACGTCACAGCCCGAAAAGCCCGCCTGCAACATTTTCGAGTCTTCATCTGTTTATAGGGCATAAAGCAAATTGAACAAGAGATATGGAGGATAAAGAAAATGAAGATCTGTTCAAAGAAAGATATCAAGGTCATCACGGCGGTCATGACAGGCGTGATGCTTCTCGGAGGCTGCAGCAAGACACAGCCGAAGAAGAATGAGACACCCGTAAAGAACGATCCGCAGCTTAAGACAGAGATCGATCTGAACGAAGTTAAGAACACTTCGTACGATGAGGATCTGATGAATGAAGAGTACAGAAGATACTGCTTCGATCTCATGAACCAGTCTTTAGGAGACAACGGCGGTGACGGCAACATCATGATCTCGCCCGCATCCATAATGATGGCGCTCGATATGGTTGCCGCAGGATCCAAGAATGAATCACTGAAGCAGCTGACGGACCTTTTCGCTGAGAACCAGGATCCGCTTATTCAGCAGGCATTTGCTTCCGCGCTTATGGACAGGATCAATGATTCCAGTGAGATCGAATTCTCATGCGCTAATGCCGTATGGAGCAACAGGACCCTCTTAGGCGATACCGTAAACATGGATTATGTCGATTATATTCAGAAGACATTCGGTGCCGAATATACACAGACAGAGTTTGACAATAACACGGTAAACGATATCAACAACTGGGTAGACGAGAACACTCAGCACATGATCGACAAGGCCATTGACACGCTGGGTGATGACGCTGTCATGGTGCTCGTAAATGCTATAGCTTTCGATGCAAAGTGGGAAGAGCCTTATGACAGCGACCACATCAAAGACGGTGATTTCCGCTCTGCAAACAGCGGCACACAGAAGGCCACATTCCTGAATGAATCAACGGCATACTATTACGAGACAGAAAAGGCAACCGGCTTTATCAAGAACTACAAGGGCGGAGAGTATGCTTTCCTCATGATCCTTCCTACAGATGAGTCGATCAACGCAAATGATTTCTTAAAGAATTTCACGGCTGACGATTACGAGGCATTCATCAACAGCCGTACAAGTGAATACGATGTATACACGAAGATGCCTGAGTTCAAATACGATTATGAGTTCATGGTAAACGATACGCTCAAGAACCTCGGTGTTGAAGATGTTTTCGATCCCGAAAAGGCAGACCTCTCAGGCATTGCAGGACAGCCCGGAGATCTCTATGTATCCAAGGTCATTCACAAGACACACATCGAAGTCGACAGCAACGGTACAAAGGCTGCAGCTGTTACATCAGTTACACTTAACTGCGCAGGCGCCGAGCCCGTCACAAGAGAGTTCCGCCAGGTAATCTGCGACAGACCTTTCGCATATGCGATCGTTGATCTTGAGACAATGGCTCCGGTCTTTATCGGAACCGTAAATGAGATCTGATGAAGACGATTTCTGCGGGTTTTGCTTAAGTTTTCCTTAAGAAAGTCAATTAAGAGCCCATTTTTTATAATCTACAAGGTATAATATGCGAGTGCTTCGAGTTCGGGTGAGGACCGGGGCACTCTGCATATTTATATCCTGATGCGAGGGTGGAATGGATAAGATTGTTGAGAACAAGAGTCTTAAGGACAAGATAATATACGTTGTCCTGACTTTGCTCCCGATGGCCATTTATATGGTCTTCTATATGCCTACATTTTTCTGGGTAGAGAGCCTCGAGCCTGCAGGCGGATTCCACCAGATCCACGTTGCCCTGGACGACAAGATCCCGGTCCTTGAAGGATTTATTGTCCCTTATGCGCTCTGGCTCCCTTATCTTGTTGCCGGCATGATCGCGCTCGGCATCAGGGGCCGCGTAATCGCTCGCAAGACTTCTTATATGCTCATGGCAGGCATGACTCTCTTCATCGTAATCTGCCTCGTATATCCCAATGCCGTCGATCTGCGCTGCCAGATCCCTGACCGCGACAATATCTTCATGGGATTTATTAAATATCTCCACTCAATCGACACACCGACCAACGTGCTCCCGAGCCTTCACGTTTACGACGCTCTCGTTGTAGCTGCAGGCATCCACTTCGGCTTCAAAGATAAGAAGGCCGTCATCATCGCGAGCGATATCCTGGTCTTCCTCATCTGCATTTCCACGGTATTCGTAAAGCAGCATTCAGTGCTTGATGCGCTTGCTGCGATCGCTATCTTCATCCCTGTGCTGATCATCACCTGCTTCGTTATAAAGCCGGTGAATAAGAAGGCTGAGAAGGGCGCGGAGATACAAGCGCAGGAGTAATCTGTTGACACGTCAACTTGTCCTAAAAACAGACCGCACTACCACAAACAAATGTTCTTTTGTCGCTGTTTTTTGGTACAATTAAAGTCTGAGGTACTACCTTAGCGGAACTACGTGATACTCACGTGTTCAGGCGGTTTGATCTCCTAAATCCATAACTCGTTTATGGTGAAAGGAGGTGCAGTATGACAGATTACGAGATGCTGAGCATAGTGCTCACAATAAGCATATTAGTAGTTTCCATTATTGCCCTTTGTTGCAAGACAAAGAAATAAGCCGCCCCTTGGTCAAAAAGTAGCGGCTTAATATCCAAAACTTTGAGGTCAACCGTCTATAGGCAGTACCTCTTTCTTGAATAGATTATAGCACTAACGAGGACAAAGAAAAACCATTCTGTATTTTACAAAAACTCTTCTATTTTCTGATGTAGTATAATAATCCTACATACTGATAGAGGGTTCTTGCCTTTAGGCTTTTCATAAGTGAGGGGGAAATGCTTATGAATAAGTGTCCTGTTTGCGGTGCGCCGCAAGTTGATCAATTGCCGTTTTGCGACAACTGCGGCAATCGTTTTCCGGAGAAAAGAAAGTTCAGTAAGCTGTGTGTTATCGGCTTTGGCATTGCGCTGGCATCAGTGGCTTGCTGCCTGGCAGGTTTCTGGTGTACTGATTTCAGTAATGTAACTCCATTTTTGTTTAAGGTAGCAGTTGTGGCTTATATCTTAGCTGTTGGTTGTTGTGTTGCCGGTATTATTCTTTCGTGCAAAGGAATATCAGAAGTTCGTTCCGGTAAAGTGAAAGGTTCGCCTTTCGGAATTGTCGGAATAGTATTATCAGCGCTGGCGGGTATCTTTGTTTTACCATTAACTCTTATTATCGGATGCGAAGCAATTCTTTGTCATGCTTTTGAGGATTTATCTTCATCATCCGGATCCCGCTATGAAGTTCCTGATTATACTGAACCACCGTGGTATATGACAGAGTCGGAGACTGAGACCGAACCGACCGAGACTGAAGATGAGCTTGAGCAGCAGATATACACCTTTGGCTCGGGTCCTGAGAAGATCGAGATCTGGATGTGCTCGTATGATATGGCGGATTTTATACAACAGTACATCAGGCAGAATCCCGATTTCGGTGAAAAGTATACTGTCGTGTGCACGCATATTGATAATGACTGGAAACAAGACTATGAAAAAACTCTGGATGAAGCTCTTGTAAATGGCGGTGACCAGGCACCTGATATTTATATCGCTGAAATAGATTTTGTTTACAAATATACACAGGGTGAAATGGCTGAGTATGCTTCCACTTACAGGGATCTCGGCATCGATGTGGATAAGAAGATCGAGGACGCCGAGATCGCCCCGTATACAGTGGAGATCGGTTCACGCGATGGTGAAGTCGTAGCTCTTGGTTATGAGGGTAATGGCTGTGCCATGATCTACAACGCTGATATAGCCAGGGATGTATTTGGCACGGATGATCCTGCAAAGATCGAGGAGATCATCGGCGCCGGCTCAGGCGACTGGGATAAGTTCATTGATGCCGCTGAGATCCTTAAGTCTAAAGGCTACGCTGCGGTTTCCAGTTCCTCTGATATATGGCAGCTTTACCAGACAACTACGGATACGGCATGGGTCACAGACGGACAGATTAACATCAGTACTGACAGGGAGAACTATATCGATCTTGCAAAGACGATCAAGGACAACGATTATTCTAATAACACTGCCATGTGGTATGAGGAATGGTATGACGAGATGAGCGGTGTAAGCGACCGGAAGGTTTTCGCATTCTTCGGACCGGTCTGGTTCATAAGTTACATTATGGAAGGCAATTCCGGAGGGAGTTATGTCGGTGAAGGCACATACGGACAGTGGAGAGTCTGCAGACCGCCGGTCAGTTCCTACTGGGGCGGCACATGGATCTTTGCTAACAAGGATACTGACCAGAAGGAAGGCGTTGCCGAGCTCATCGAATGGATCACTCTTGATACATCTGATACAGGACTCCAGTATCTCTTGGCCAATAAAATGATTTATGATTTTCAGCAGGGTGTTGCTTCAGGAGTCGTTATGGCCAAGTCTGATGGTGTCTCTGATTTTTGCGGCGGCCAGAACATATACGAGACTTACATCGAGTGTAATAACATGCCTTCCGGCAAGTATCTGACGGAGAATGATAATCTGATCAACAATTACTTTAAGGAAGCCGTTGATATGTATGCCAATGGTGATCTGACCAGAGACGAGGCCATCGAATACTTCAAGAACAGTGTTTACGATAACGTAGACTTCTGAGGTCAGGTTTTCGAGAACAAGGAAAATAAAAACTCCCCGCCGGTTGACGGGGAGTTTGCTTTTGGTTTGATACGCTTATCAGTTCTCGAACTCGACAACGAGCTGGGATACTGTCTGCTTAGCGTCGCCGTAGATCATGACGGTGTTATCCATCGTGAAGAGCGGGTTCTCGATACCGGAGAAGCCTGTACCCTGACCACGCTTGAGGACGAATACCGTGCGTGCCTCGTAAGCGTTTACGATAGGCATACCGTAGAGCGGTGAGGACTCGTCGTTGATAGCTGCGGGGTTAACAACGTCGTTAGCGCCGATGACGATAGCGATGTCTGTGTTAGGCATCTGGGGATTCATCTCGTCTGCTGTCTTGAGCTGCTCGTAAGGAACGTTAGCTTCAGCGAGGAGAACGTTCATGTGGCCGGGCATACGTCCGGCAACGGGGTGGATAGCGAAGTTAACTTCACAGCCGTTCTCTTCGAGGACATCGCAGAGCTCCTTAACAGCGTGCTGAGCCTGTGCAACAGCCATACCGTAACCGGGTACGAATACAACGCTCTTTGCAGCTTCGAGGATAAGGAAAGCATCCTCAACGGACATAGCCTTGGGCTCCTTGTGCTCGCCCTCTGCAGCGGAAGAAGCCTTCTTCTTTGCTGTCTTGAAGAGGAGGGAAGCGAAGGACTTGTTCATAGCCTTGCACATGATGAGCGTGAGGATGACGCCGGAAGCACCAACCAGGCAGCCGGATACGATGAGCACCGTGTTGCCGATAGGGAATCCTGCAAATGCTGCAGCGAGACCGGAGAGTGCGTTAAGGAAAGAGATGATAACCGGCATATCGCCGCCGCCGATAGTGATAACCAGCGTAACACCGAGAGCCAGGGATGAAAGTGTTGTAACAAGGATTCCTACAAGGCCGAGAACGTCTTCAGGTGCGATGCAGTAAAGGATGATGCCGATAACTGCTGTAGCGAGGATGCCTGCATTGATGAAGTTCTTGCCGGGGATCGTGATGTTCTTCTTGAACATCTTGAGGCCTGCGAGCTTAGCCCAAGCGATGAGTGAACCTGTGAAGGCAACAGCACCGATGAGGATCGTGAGGCCTAATGTGATCGATGTGAAAGCATCTGTGCCGACAGCGTAAGAACCGCCGCGGATAGCGCAATACTGAGAGATTGCAACGAGCATTGACGACAGACCGCCGAAGCCGTTGAAGAGCGCTACGAGCTGGGGCATGCCGGTCATTTCGACCTTCTTAGCCCAGATGAAACCGATAACGGATCCTGCTGCGATAGCGAGGATGATGATTATGTAAGCTACTAAGCCGCCGTCGAAAACATCCTGTGAGATGAGTACTGAGATGACAGCGATGCCCATGCCGATGGAGGACATGAGGTTACCCTTACGGGCAGTATCTGCCTTTCCGAGCTTCTTGATTCCCATGATGAAGAAGACGCTCGCGATCATGTAAAGGAAGATGCAGAAAAAATCGTTGAATTCCATTATTTCTTCTTATCCTCCTTCTTCTTGAACATTGCAAGCATTCTGTCTGTGACGAAGTAACCGCCGATAACATTGATGGTTGCGAAAAGAATGGCGATGCCGCCTAAGATCATGCCCAAAACATGATTGTCAACATTGATAGCGCAAGCTGCGATAGCACCGACGATGGTGATACCGGAGATAGCGTTCGTACCGCTCATGAGCGGAGTATGAAGCTGGGAGGGAACCTTGGAAATAAGCTCGACTCCGAGGAAAGCTGCGATGATAAAAACGAATACCAACAGCATTATTGTCTGTCCGTCCATTATTATGCCTCCTTGAATCTTTCGTGAATGATGGCTCCGCCCTGTGTGAGCAGGCAGCCCTTCATGATCTCGTCGGTCATCTTGACCTCGAATTCCTTTGTCTCCTTGTTGTAGAAGTGGGTAAGGAATGCGGAGATGTTGCCGGAGAGCATTTTCGAGGCGTCCCACGGAACCTGACGCTGGAGTTCGTCGCCCGGAAGGATGACTACGCCGTTGTCTGTAACGACTACTTCATTGGGCTTGGAGCCCTCGACGTTACCGCCTGTGGAAACAGCCATGTCGACGATGATGGCGCCGGGCTGCATGCGGTCTAAAACGTCCTTCTTGATGAGGACAGGAGCCTTGCGGCCGAAGACCTTGGCGGTGGTGATTACGATATTTGCCTTCTCGCAGACCTTAGCCTGAGCTTCCTGCTGCTTTGCGATCTGCTCGGGTGTGAGCTCCTTTGCGTAGCCCTGGGCTGTCTGGCCCATCTCGCCCAGGTCGATCTTTACGAAGTTAGCGCCAAGTGACTTGACCTGCTCTTCTACGACCGGTCTTGTATCGAAAGCGTCAACGCGCGCGCCGAGTCTCTTAGCAGTTGCGATAGCCTGAAGGCCTGCAACGCCTACGCCGATAACGAATACTCTGGCAGGATTGATAGTTCCTGCAGGAGTAACCATCATCGGAAGGATCTTGGGCAAACGTGCTGCCGCATTGAGAACTGCGACGTAGCCTGCAAGTGATGTCTGTGAAGACTGAACGTCCATCTTCTGTGCGAGAGTCGTTCTGGGGATCATCTCAAGGGATACTGCCTGGATGTTATTCTTGGCGAATCCGTTAAGGAGATCCTTCTCGTTAAAGGGATCTAAGAAGCTGATGTGAACCGTATCGGGGTTCATGCCGTCAGCTGAATCGGGCTTGAGGATCCTGACAACAATCTCGGCATCCTTAAGACCGTCTGCTTCGGCATTAACGATCTTTGCGCCGGCTTGTTCGTAATCCGCATCTGTGAAGCCGCTCTTGAGACCTGCGCCGCTAACGACCGTGAACTCAAAGCCCATACCAGTGAGCTTCTTGATGTCATCGGGGATAAGGGCAACTCTTGTCTCGGCAGGCAGGCTTTCCTTGCATACCAGAACTTTCTTCATGTGCACACCTCTTATGACTTGGATTGTGTAGGGACAAAAATCCACACTAAAACTTTAAGATTATATCACGTTATCTGACATTATGCGTGTATATAAATAAGAAAAATTGGCGGGGGGCCGGAGGGGGTGACTTTAGGGCGCGTGCGATGCGCGGAATTTTGCCGTGTGTTAAATTTGTTGGCCTGCAAGAGGTGTTTTAGGCCAACAAAAAGCTTGCTTTTGCGAAAAAACGTCTAATTGTTGGTCTTTTCGGGCACTTTTAGACCAACAAAATTAACACACTACGAAAATTGGATAATCACATGCCCCCGCCCACAAAAAAGGGGCCGCCACCAGGCAGCCCCTTAAAAGTTTTGGTTTTGACGGTATCAGAAGAACTCGTCTTCGAGGTCTTCGATGCCTTCCTCGATCTCCTCATAGAGATCTTCAAAATCATCCTCGTCCATCAGAATGATCTCTGTGTATCTTGAAGGTGTCTTCGGAGCGGGATCTCTTCTGTCGATCGTGATCGTGAGCTCGAGAGACTTGACATCGCCGACGGATGAGCCGTCCTGCTTGATGTTCTCGAGGACATAGATGAGCTTGTCGCCCTTCTTTGTGAGGTTGCCCTTGATGGTGAGATCATCGTATTCGCTCTTGACCTTGACTTCGCAGTCGCCGGACTTCTTGTCCCAGCTGATGGTCATCTTGCCCTTATTCTCGCTTCTGTAGTAGCTCCAGGGATCGTAGGTCTCGTACTTGATCTCAGCTTCAAATCCCTTAGCGTCATTCTGCTCTACCTCGTACTTGATGGAGAACTTATCGCCGTCGGATGTCTCATAGCTGAAGCTCATCTCTTTTGTCTTTGTAACGTTCTTGCCGAGGACTAAAGAGCACTCGAACTCTTCGCCCTGAACCTCTGATTCGAAGTCGACCTGGGCGATCCTCTTGCCGGATTTTGTGATATAGACGTTAGCTTCGATGTCGATGCTCATGTCTTCGATGTAGTCCAAAGAATCCTCGAAATCGTCGACCTCATCGTAGAACTCGTCGACCATATCTTCAGGATCGGAATCGTAGTCGTATCCGTAAAGGATCGAATAGTAGCTAATGTTGGATGTCGGATTTGCAGAATAATAACGGTAAAGGAGATCTTCAAGAGCCTTATCGTTGTTGATGTAATCGATGATATCCTGGCAGATCGATACGATTGCGTCTTCGTCGAGCTCGATCGTGATTACTGTGCAGGAGATCTTGTCGCCGCCTACAGTGATCTTGTCGCTGGTCTTGGTGACATCAGCATACTTAACGATCGTCTGGAGCGTGTACTTCTCGTATCTTATTGCAGCCTTCTCGATGTCGCGCTGAAGCTCCTTGTTACCCTTTGAGTTCTCTGCAAGAGACATAAGGTAATCGTAAACGCTTTCAGGGAGTGAGTAGTCAGTATCTTCATCGGGATCGAAAATTGAGCCCGGAAGGTTCTTATCAAGCTTCTTGAAGTTGATGCCGTATGCGCCCTCGAAGATCTCAGGGCAGGTACCAACGATAGAGTCCCTTCCGACGTAGATCCTGGGCTGTACCATGATGTCGTCTTCGTCATAGATGGTCATCTCATAAGCGCCCTTATTGTTCTTAGCATCGGTGTAGATCTTACCCTGGATGGATATGTCGTCGACGTATTTATCGAGGTTTGCAGAAACAGCAACAGAACCGCCGTTTGATACCTGCTGTGCAAACTGAATGACTTCGAGCCTCGAGAAATCCTTAGCTGTGTTTGCGGTAGCGGAAACGAGCAGAGCGCTGGGTCTGTTGGCAAGAATGGCAGCAACGATTCCCACGATGAGAAGCGTGCCGGCAACTGCAGAACCCACGATAATATAGAGTTTCTTCTTATCCATGAAGTCCCCTCCTCAAAAATAAATTACAAAAAATATAATAACTCGGATTCCGCTTAACCGCAACTGTTCCGGGCGCTTCAGAAGGGGCCTTCAAAACACCCTGCGGGTTGAAAACAAAAGGCTTTGCATTTATTATAAATAATGGAGGGAAAGGCTCTTCCCGGCGCCGGCGTTATCCGCCGTTGTCAGGAACAAGCCGGAATCAAGGATAGTTATGGAAGAGAATGGGAACAATACGGATATAAGGACGAGATATGAGTACCTTATCGCAGGGCTTATGGTCCTGCTGCTTTGCATATGCGCTTTTGCCGTCTACAGAGTCACGAATTACATCAGGGTGGGCTCGCGCACTGACGAGCAGCCCGTGTCTTCTGTCGAAGGCAGTGACGGCGCAGTGCTTATAGAAGTTGAGATCACGCAGGGCTCCGACGAAGATGACCAGTCGATCAGCGATGCCGTAGAAGCCGGCGATGTAGTTATCGAGGTCGTCAATGAGCACGACAACATCATGATCTTTACGACGACCGAAGTGGGCAACAATTACTACAAGCCCAGGGAAGGCGGCCTCACGCTTTACAGCGAACCTGTCGAGACAGATGGTCCGCTGCCCGCGCTTGTCGAGTCCAGGACTTTTGAGGTCATCGGCTTCAGCAGAGACGGCTGGGCAGCCATAATGTACGGCGGTTCACGATATTACGTAAAGAGCGCGGACATCGTGCATACTGACGCGCCCGAGAACGCTGCCGAGAAGCATGTTGATCCGCAGAATTCGCAGAAGATCAGATTCTTCACGCCTACGGCATCTGACGATTTTGAATATGTCACATCCCGAAAAGCCACAGCATTCAGTCTTCCCGACGTTTTCAGCAGCGGCAACAAGATCTCCCTCAATGAAGGCGAGAGAGTCATAGTCGTTGCCAAGTGCGGCGAATGGAACAAGATCATATTCATGAATGCCGAGTACTATGTGCTCGGAGCTCTTGAGGCCAGGGATAAGTGGATAGAAGAAAACCCCGATGCCGAGATCACAGACAATACCGGTTATCCGCCGGCCGGCACTCCCGAGGCAGCATCCAGCGCGCAGGCCGCAAACGGACTGCCTTCTGTCGAGCCTGCACCCGAACAGACCGGAGATGAGACAACAGACGATAAAAGCACATCTGACTCGTCTTCATCGGATTCTTCAAGCTCTTCGGATTCATCAGATTCAGAGGAAAACCTCAAGGCTTCCGGCCAGTCTGCTTATGCCAAAGAGCTTCTTGATCTGGTAAACCAGGCCCGTGTGGACGAAGGTCTTGATCCGCTCACATGGTCTGATACTCTTGCAAGCTGCGCAGCTGAGCGTGCCGCTGAGATTCCGCTCCTTACGCAGTCGCAGAACCAGAATCACTTAAGACCCAACGGTAAGCCGTGGTATACGGTCAACGGATATACAGAAAGCAACAGTCCGCTTTACGCTGAGAATATCGCGTGCGGACAGCCCACCGCGCAGGCTGTTTTCGATGCGTGGATGGCATCTGAAGAACACAGGAAAAATATCTTGAAGCCTGAGTACAAGACATTCGGCGCAGCACTCTTCAGACCCGACAGCGATGAATACGAATTTAGTTATTACTGGATCGAGGAATTTGGGCTTTGAGTCTTAAGCAGGATACAGTCACCGGTGTTTTAACCAGGCATCCATTTATCATCACGGCGCTCATGGCGCTCGTTGTGCTTCTCGGTACGGGAATGCAGGTTGCGGGCAAGGGCGCGGCATGCGCGATCATGGTGTGCGGATATGTGCTCATCATCGGTTACGGCATCTATCTGAAGAGGACGAAAAGGCTCTCCGATGAAGCCCTGATAGCCCTGATCTTCGCGATGGGATTCATGGTAAGACTCGGTTATGTGCTCTACACGGATATCAGCACGAGACAGCATGATATCGGTGTTTTCGAGGAGGGCACATATAACATAATGCACTCCGGATACATCCTTTATGTCAGGGACAAATTGTCGATCCCCGATGTCGATGTCAGGAACTTCGGCCAGTTCTATCATCCGCCGTTCCACTACATCGTGAGCGCGTTGTTCTTAAGACTCTACGAGAAGCTCCTGCCCAAGGGAATGCATAATTACGAGGCTTTGCAGGCTCTGTCGATGCTCTGGGCGCAGTATGCGATGATTATGATCTTCAGGAGCATCAAGCTCCTGGGCGTCAAAAAAGAGCACCATGTGACGGCTGCTTATATCGTCTCCGCTTTCCCCGCATTCATCCTGATGTCGGCTTCCATAAACAACGACATGTTATCGGTCTTGCTGTTTTTCACGGGATTCTACTTCGGACTCAAATGGTTCAAGAACGGATCGTGGAGATACATTCTCTTCTCCGCGCTGGCTGTCGGCTTCGGCATGATGACCAAGATCGCTGTGGGCATCATTGCGTTCCCGTTAGGATTCCTCTTCCTCGTAAAGCTCTTCAAGGATATCGCGGACAAGAAGGAAAAGAGAGGCGGAAGGACGTTCCTCCAGCTCGTTTCATTCGGCGTTATCTGCGCGCCTCTGGGACTGTGGTTCCAGGTAAGGAACTTCATCAAGTTCGGCGTGCCGCTCACATATGTTTTGCGCTCTGATAATCCCTATCAGGACTTAAGCAGCTACTCACCTGTGCAGAGGCTCTTCGGCTTCTACGGATTCCCGATAGAGGACTATTACATAAACCTCGGATCTGACGGCGAGAAGGACTACAACATCTTTATCGCGCAGGTCAAGACGGCGCTCTTCGGAGGCGAGAACTGCAGGGATGATTTCCTCATGAGCATGGCAGGCTATGCGCTCCTCATCGTGTTCCTCATAATGATCGCCATCGCCTTTACCGGCCTCATCTATACTGTCATCACGATCAGGAAAAGAGGCACTTTCTGGGAAGACATGTCGATGATCGTTCTTGCGGTAACAGAAGTCATCTCGGTAATAACATTCTCACTGAATTTCCCGCACGTCTGCTCAGAGAATTTCAGATACAGCACGCCGCTGCTCTTATGCAGTGCGGTGTTCTATTTGAGGGCCGGAGACATAAAGATCCCGGGCACGAACAAGGAACTCATGCCGAAGGTCACAAGGCGCCTGGCTGCTGCATTTATCGTATTATCGATACTCTTCTACACGATCCTTTGGACATACGTCAAAGGCGTGGTCACGGTGACCGGCTGATATGGCAGACAAGGCACCGGCAACTAAAAATTACAGGGATATCGCGCAGGGCTTCGGCGTGTGCACGCTGGCCGTGATCTTCCTTTATCTGATGTCCGGAATGAACGCAGTCAGCCTTAGAGAAATGCCTTTATCCGTCCTCATGACGGTCTTTACGACAGCCTGCGTTTATTACGTCACAAGAGCTTTTGTGAGCAGCTCGAAAAGATTCTTTTCACTCGCTTCCGCGATCCCGGTATTTGCCGTCTACATGCTGATATTCACACTGTCTTTCAAGGCGGTAAACAGAGCGACACTCTCATGCATTTCCATCATGGAAAATGTCATGCTCTGGGGCGGTTTGGGAACGATCCTGGTATGCGTGACCGTGCTCATCGCAGCACATATATTTGAGGCCAAAGACGCTGTGACTGCAGTGCTTTGCGCGGGATTCGTGATTCGTGCCGTGATGGTGATCTTCACGCCATTGAATTTCTGGCAGCACGACGTGTCAAACTTCTCCGAAGACCAGGCAGGATTCCACGACACATACATCCTTTACATCTACAACAACATGGCGCTCCCGTCAGGCGATGTCAGAGACTTAGGACAGTTCTACCATCCGCCGCTCCACTACCTTTTGAGCGCTTTGTTCCTGAAGATCCACAACGTGCTTCCGACGAGATTTGCGGGCAATATCAACGGTCTCAAATTCCTTCCGATGCTGTGGACTTCATACTTCATCCTGTTCGCTAAAAAGACACTCGAATGGTTCAAGATCGGGGGCAAAGCACTTGCGCTTTCTTTGGCTCTCATCGTCTTCTGCCCGCAGATGATCTTCCTTGCGATTCAGGTAAATAACGATGCTTTGGCTCTCATGTTCTTTGCCGCATCGGTCTTCCTTGCGCTCAAGTGGTATTCCAAGCCCGGGCTTGCCACGATCCTTTTCCTCGCGATCGCTATAGGCTGCGCCATGATGACCAAGCTCTCGATGGGCTTTGTCGCACTGCCTGTCGCATGGCTGTTCCTTGCAAAGCTTGTAAAGACAGTCAAAGAGCCCGTGGAATCAAAGGCTCAGAAGGCCGCCCACAAGGGCAGGATCAAGGATCTCATCAAGCAGTTCTCCGTGTTTGCGGTAACCGTATTCCCGTTGGGCTTATGGTTCCCTTTAAAAAATCTCATCACTTACGGAACGCCGATCACATATGTCTTCGAGATCGATTCGTCTGCAGGCCAGGACGTCTGGATGTATTCAGTCTGGCAGAGACTTTTCGCGCCTTCAAAGGAGCTTTTATCAACACCGTTTTTGCAGGAGGGCGGAGCTTTAAATGACTTCAACATCCCGCTCGCGATCGTAAAGACCGGACTTTTTGACGAGCGCAGATTCACGGATCATTATCTGGTATTCGTCGCAAAGGCCCTTGTGGTACTTGCGTTCGTGCTGGTGCTTGTAGTCGCTGTCTGCGCAATTTACGGAGCTTACAAGAGGGTCAGGGAAAGCGGAAAGAGCCCTGAAAACATCGCTCTCTGGGTCTTGGCGGCAGCGCTCATACTGCCTGAGATATTGTTCTGCTTTAAGCACCCCGTCGTATGCACGCAGAGCTTCAGATATATCGTCCCCGTGCTGATCCCCGCCGCGTTCTGGTGCGGAAGCATCGTGAAGATGGAGGGCGGCGCAGCAAAGGCGATGTCAAAAGTGATCACGGCAGTTACGGTGCTGTTCGTGATCGCGGTGATAATGTTCTACGGGGTTTTCGCGCAGTATTCGGGCCCGTGGGAAGCCCTTATCCGTTAATTATCGGTCTTTTCCTGACCTGAGCCCAAAGCTCTTCCCGACAAAAGATCTCTCCAGTGTTTGCCTTCGAGCGCGTAGATCATCTCGACTGCGGCGCAGATCTCGTCATCGGTGCCGTCGTGATCGACGAACGCCAGAAGCCCTGCGATCTGGATCATGTCAGCCTCGATGGACTTTAAGAAATCGCCCGGAGTAGTCATTACGCCGCCGTACTGGCTGTATGAGAAATCGACTGCGGCAAGCGGGTATATGAAGCTCTCGCACTGGTCGTCCAGGACCTGCGGAAGCACCTCAAGAAGCGTATTTACGAGGTCTTCGGGGAGATTTGCGATGAGGTCCCAGGTCATCTCGGTATCAACGCCCATGTCGGTCTGGATGTATTTCAGGAGGTCGCCGTGCATCGCGAACTGTCTTATGAAGTCCTGCTCGAGCTCGTCGAAAACACCGTCGGCGCACGCGACGCTCAGGAGGACGCCCTGCAGGATCATGTCGAACTGCGCGAGCGTGAGATCCGGATCGTAATCGGCTCCCGAGACATTCTGGAAGACAGTATCCATCGCCATGATGGTCTTCTCGGCGTGATCGTACGCCCGGGCTGCCTTATCCAATATATCCTGTCTGTCGAAGTTTTCCATTTGCCTGCCTCTCGAAAACGCTTATGGCGCTATTTTATTCCTCGTACGCTCCCCGTGTAAAGGACAAATCAGCGGTAGTATTAAGGCGTAGTTAAGGCACGCGTGCGCGCGATGTGCTATAATCTCACATTGGAAATAATAAAAGGGGGATGCTTTATGGCATTGTTCGGAAAGAAAAAGAAGGCTGACGAGAATATCGCCCAGACCGCTGAAAATACACAAAGTAACAGTGTTACAGACGAGCTCAAGATCATCATGGAGGCCCGTGAGGAAGAGCAGCAGGAAAGAGAAGCCAAGGCTCTCGAGAGACAGCTTGAACAGGATGCTGCCACCAAGAAGCAGGACGAGATGAATGAGCAGGTCAAGATCGCTGCGGAGAAGATCCTGAACGGCGCTGCCAATGCCGAGGGCATGACATTCTTCCTGGTCTGCGACGAGATCCCTTTGACGGCTGAGCCTGAGACAGAGGGCAACGTTATCGTCCGCGGTGACATCAGAGGTACAGTTAAGGCCGGCACAGATGTTTACGTTTATCAGGGCGACGGCTGCAAGTACAGCGTAAGGATCGAGAAGATCAGAAACGAGAGAAGAGACTTCGTAGACGAAGCATCTTATGAGAGAGCAGAGCTCGAGATCACAAGAGGCGATATCCCGCTTCCGGACGATCCGGACCAGTCGGTAGAAAGACCTGTCGACAGATTCGCGGTCATCACTGATGCTCCCGGTATCGAAGACATGGCAGATCCCAGATGCAGAGGCATGGCCAAGGCGGGCAACCCCAGGACCATCGCAATGCTCTGTGAGTACGGCAGATTCGGCCAGATCCCCGAGTTTTTCTCAGCTACCATGGATGCGGTCATGACATCAGAGCTCCTGACACCCGTAAGGATCGCGCCTGCCAAGAACGGCAAGAGCAACATCGCTTTCGCGGGAATGAGCACAAGAAAAGATCCTAACGCTTCGCTCCTGCCTGTATTTACGCATTTCAAGCTCGAGAAGGATGCCAGGGAAAAGGCATTCTCAAAGCAGGGCATGAACAAGACATTCTCACTGTCTTTTGCCCAGGCAGCAGCTATCGGAAGAGATACTAACCACCAGGGTATCATCGTCAATCCGGGCGGACCCGTGTCCATCACGCTCCCGGCAAAGCTTATCGGTGATATGGTAAACACAAGACTTTTCAAGGCAAGATTCGGTGAGGGCTCGGCTGAAAATGCTTCGCTCGCTCTGGGCGGCACCGGCAACCGCGCGCTCGATGAATTCATCGGCAAGGGCGGTCCTGATATCTCCGGCCTTACGAAGGTCGTCATCAGGAATCCTTTGAACACACCGGAGTTCCTCGCGCTTGAGAAGGCCTTAAAGCAGTACTGCGGCGCGCATGCATCAATCGCAAGACTGATGGTCCTCATCTCTGCGCCTGAAGCAGACCAGAAGAGGCAGTCATATCTGGCCATCGTCGACTGCTCCGAGGAGGCATTCGCAGCTGAGTGCAAGGGCCTCGCAGCTGCCGCAAAGCCGTTCATGAAGTCAGTAAGGACGATACAGTTCCAGCTGTTCTCCAAGCTCGTTGACAAGGAATCTTTTGAGAAGAGAAGCTCATGGCTCTATTCGAAGCTCCCGCTCTGATAAAGCGGGGCTTTGGCATAAGCCATAAAAATATAGTAGGTTCACAAAGCTTGAAAATAAAGGAATAAGGGAGTTTTCGAGACGCGTGAATGAACAGTCGGCAAGTCCCTAGTTTACGCGGATTTCGCTAATATTTAACAGTTAGAATAAAGATTGTTCGTTTTTTGCGTGTTAGAATTTCAACACTATGTTGCAGATTAGGGATATACATAAAGAATACAAAACAGGAAGCCTCGTACAAAAGGCTTTGGACGGAGTGTCGCTGAATCTCAGGGACAATGAGTTCGTTGCGATCCTGGGACCTTCGGGCTCGGGCAAGACGACGCTCCTTAATATCATCGGCGGCTTGGACCGCTACGATACGGGCGACCTCATCATCAACGGCGTTTCCACCAAGCGTTATAAGGACAGGGACTGGGATTCATACCGCAATCACACGATCGGCTTCGTCTTCCAGAGCTACAATCTGATCCCGCATCAGAATATCCTTTCCAATGTCGAGCTCGCGCTTACCATCTCCGGCATCAGCGCCAAGGAGCGCAGACAGAGAGCTTTAGACGCTCTCGAGAAGGTAGGACTCCGCGAGCAGGCCCACAAGAAGCCTAACCAGATGTCCGGCGGCCAGATGCAGCGTGTCGCGATCGCGAGGGCACTTGTAAACGATCCTGATATCCTTCTTGCAGACGAGCCTACGGGCGCGCTCGATACAGACACCAGCGTACAGGTCATGGACCTTTTGAAAGAGGTTGCCAATGACCGCCTGGTAGTCATGGTAACGCACAATCCCGAGCTCGCTGAAGAATACGCTACGAGGATCGTCAAGCTCAGGGACGGACACATCACCGATGACAGCGATCCGTTCGAACCTGATGCGGAAGCCAATGTCATCACGCCTGTCCACAAGAATCTCGGCAAGGCTTCGATGGGATTCCTCACCGCGCTCTCATTGAGCTTCAATAACTTAAGGACCAAGAAGGCGAGGACCATTCTCGTCGCTTTCGCAGGCTCCATCGGCATCATCGGCATCGCACTGATCTTATCGCTCTCAAACGGCGTCAACGAATATATCAACAGGACCGAGCGGCAGACGCTCTCGCAGTATCCTCTGACGATCGAGCGTTCATCGATCTCTTTTATGTCCATGATGATGGTCCAGACAGAGACCTGGGAGCCCGCTGCCGAAGGCGAGATCACGGAAGTCCCTTCTGTAGGACAGCTGTTATCCACCGTCCAGACCAATGACCTCATCTCGCTGAAGGATTATTTTGACAACGAGAGACCTGAGATATACGAGCTCTCCAACGGCGTCGAATACTCTTACAGCATCGATCCGCACATCTACTATTACGATAAGGGCACGGGCGATTACAGACAGGTCAACCCTAATGACGATTTCGCATCAATGGGACTTTCTTCCTCATCGGTATTCGCATCGTCATATTCGATGAATGTCTTTTTTGAGATGCCCGAAAACGAGGCCCTCTACATCGACCAGTACGACGTAAAGGCAGGCAGGTGGCCTGAAAATTCCAGAGAGGCAGTACTGGTACTTACGCAGAACGGCGCGGTATCAGACTACATCTGCTACGCGTTCGGATTAAGGGATTCCGAAGAGCTCGACAAGATGATCCAGGACTTTTCTAACGGCCTCGAAGTCGAGACTGACCAGACATACTACACTTGGCTCTACGAAGACTTCCTGGGCACGAACTTCAAGGTCGTCCCCGCTTACAAATGCTATAAGTACGACGAGAACAACAAGATCTACACCGATATGCGCAACAACACAGACTACATGCGCGATCTCGTCTCAAGCAGCTACGATCTCAAGATCGTCGGCATCGTCCAGCCCAAGCAGGGACAGGACATCTGGATGCTCGACGCAGGCATCTACTACGACAAGAATCTCGTAGAAGAGCTCAGGGAAGAAGCGGAAGGAGCCGACATCGTTAAAGCCCAGAAGGCTGACCGCGAAGTCAACGTGCTCACAGGCATCAGATTCGATGAGGAAGAGTCCGATTTTGATATGGGCAACTTTTTCTCGATCGATGAAGACGCTATCCAGAATGCTTTTGTTTTCGATGAGGACAAGCTCAATATAGATGAGGACGCTTTCGGAGACATGAGCGGCATGGATCTCTCAGGAGCGTTCGGCAGCGCTATGCCGAGCCTTTCTGCAGACCAGATCGCAGGCCTTCTCAACGGTGTCGATCTCAAGGTGGACTATGACGCTTTGGGCACCGGTATCTCAAGCATCTTAACGGATTACATGGCCTACGCTTCCGATGATCCGTCTACTAACTATGCCAATCTTCCTGACGCGATGTCACAGTTCATCTCGTCACCCGGAGGCTCTGCGATCATAAGAGAGCAGCTTATAAAGATAATCAATGACAGCGGCGCGGGCGCTATCGACCAGGCTCTCGTAAATGAGGCTTTGAGCGCTATCACAGACGGCTTC
Organism: Saccharofermentans sp.; assembly: GCA_016292215.1. Taxonomy (GTDB): domain Bacteria; phylum Bacillota; class Clostridia; order Saccharofermentanales; family Saccharofermentanaceae; genus Saccharofermentans. The sequence continues at coordinate 37,792 of JAEFBB010000004.1, forward strand.
GCAGAATATGCCGCAAAGCAGGGCTGGGACATCACTGATCCTTCGAACTACCAGGCCCTTTTCCGCCAGTATCTCGAGAGCGATGAAGGCAAGGCTGTCGTAGACGCCCAGTCTGAGAAGATCTCAGAAGAGATCACGAAAAAGATCGAAGTAACGGCAGAAAATGCCCGCGACATGGCTGCAGCACTCCTTGCCGCATACAGCGAGTACGCAAACGAGAATAACCTTCCCGATCCTGCAGTTCTTGGCGATTCGATCAAGGAATATCTCGGCACTGAGCGCGCTAAAAATCTCATCACTTATGTCGTGACGACTTCCGTAAATGCTGATGAGATCACTGCCACGGTCATGAAGAACGTATCCGGCATGACATCTTCCATGATGAGCCAGATCAGCGACGGCATCCAGAAGGCCATCACGATGGTCATCGAGCGCCTCGCTTCCAACATGACAAACGCTTTGAAGGATACATTCGAGGGCATGGGAAGCGCTCTTACAATCGATCAGGACGCGTTCGCAAAGGCCTTCCAGTTCAATATGGACGAGAGCCAGCTGCAGTCATTCATGAATGAGATGATGGGCGGCTCCGGCGTATCATCAGCCGAGAAGAATCTTGCTTCATTCGGCTACTGCGACAAAGAAGATCTCCAGAGCATCACGATCTTCCCCAAGGACTTCGAATCCAAGGACGAGATCGTCCAGATAATCAAGGACTATAACAAGAAGGTCGAAGAAGCAGGCGAGGACGACAAGAACATCGTCTACACCGACATCGTAGGCGCGCTGATGAAGTCCGTCACGAAGATCGTCAACACGATCTCTTACGTGCTCATCGCATTCGTATCCATCTCGCTCATCGTATCTTCCATCATGATCGGCGTCATCACATACATCAGCGTTCTCGAGCGCCGCAAGGAGATCGGTATCCTTCGTGCCATGGGCGCCTCAAAGCACAATGTCGCCCAGGTATTCAATGCTGAGACCATAATAACGGGCTTCCTTGCAGGTCTTCTGGGCGTCGGCATATCGCTTGTGCTGCTGATACCGATAAACGCGCTGATACATAAGCTGGCGGATTCGTCTGACGTAAGTGCTGTTCTGCCGTGGAGCGCTGCGATAATCCTCGTAGTCCTGAGCGTCATCCTTACCCTTATCGGAGGACTCATTCCTTCGAAGAAGGCTTCGAGACAGGATCCTGTAACTGCGCTGAGGACTGAGTAATCCGGTTTTTGCTGCGTGGCGCGGGGTGTTTACGCGGGGCGCTAATAATCTTCGCGGGACGCTAATATTCTTCGTGGGGCATGCGCGGTTATCCTTAATTGCTGTTTTTGGATAGGAAAATGATAAGAATTTCGCAGTTCTTATCATTTTCTTTTTGTTATGAGGGCAGGAATTATAAGTTTTTCGGCGGACTTATAATTCTGCGGCGTTTTTCGCGCGTTAAATGATAAAAGTGCCGTTGGTTTTATAATTATCGCCTCGGATTTTTGCTGAGAATTATAAGCGTGTATCGGTGTCTTTCAAAAACCTTGCATTACCGATACAAATCGAGGCTTTTTGTATCGGAATGAGAAGTTTAAGTGCTTCTACCGATACACATTGCCCGAAAATGTATCGGTCAGCGAAGAAATCTATGAGTTTCCGATACGTTTGAAGGATTTTTGTATCGGCATCGGCCTTGTTTTCGCGTTTTCCGATACCGGCGAAAAATACTGCTCTTCTACCTGCGAAAAATACTGTTCTTTAGCCTGCGAAAAAATGCTTTCATTCTGCCCGGAAAAGGCCTTCAGACAGCGCCGCCTCTTCGATACCTTCCTCCCCCAAATAAAAAATCAAAAATTAATTAATAATTCACCCACAAACAGAGCTCTATCCCCTATAATATGACTATGCCTTTCAGGCAAAAGGCGCTACACCAGAAGAAAGGGGAACAGCATGAACAGCAAAGCCATGTACAACCTGACTTACGGGCTCTTTGTCCTGACGGCAAAAGACGGCGCCAAAGATAACGGCTGCATCGTTAACACCGTGATGCAGGTCACTACAGAACCGAACAGGATCTGCGTAGCAGTCAACAAGCTTAACTTCACGCACGACATGATCAAAAAGACCGGCGAGTTCAACGTCTCGATCCTTACCGAAGGATCCAAATTCGAGACTTTTAAGCATTTCGGATTCCAGAGCGGCAAAGACATCGACAAGTTTGTGAGCATCGACTTTAAGCGCGCGGCAAACGGCATCGCTTATATCGCTGACGAGACCAATGCGTATCTCTCTGCCAAGGTCGTAAGTGAGACTGATCTCGGCACACACACAATGTTCCTGGCTGACGTAACTGACGGGGAGATCTTATCTGATGATCCTTCGGTCACATACGCTTATTATCAGAAGAACATCAAGCAGAAGCCGGGTGCACCCAAGGCTGACGAGGCACCTAAGAAGGGCTTTATCTGCACTGTCTGCGGATACATCTACGAAGGCGAAGTCCTTCCCCGGGATTTTATCTGCCCGTGGTGCAAGCATGACGCAAGCTACTTTATCCCCTTGGATAACGGCACTGTGCAAAAAGAAGAAACAAAACAAACAGCTATAAAAACTCAGGAGGAATCAAAAATGGCAAACAAGTACGCAGGTACACAGACTGAAAAGAATCTTCAGGCTGCTTTCGCAGGCGAATCACAGGCAAGAAACAAGTACACCTATTTCGCTTCCAAGGCTAAGAAGGAAGGCTACGAGCAGATCGCAGCTCTCTTCCTCAAGACAGCTGACAACGAGAAGGAGCACGCTAAGATGTGGTTCAAGGAGCTCGAGGGCATCGGCACAACAGCAGAGAACTTAGCAGCTGCAGCTGACGGCGAGAACTTCGAGTGGACAGACATGTACGAAGGCTTCGCTAAGACAGCTGAAGAAGAGGGCTTCCCGGCACTCGCAGCTAAGTTCAGAATGGTCGGCGCTATCGAAAAGCATCACGAAGAGCGCTACAGAGCTCTCCTCAAGAATGTTGAGGCTCAGGAAGTTTTCGCTAAGAGCGAAGTTAAGGTCTGGGAGTGCAGAAACTGCGGCCACATCGTAGTCGGCACAAAGGCACCCGAGCTTTGCCCCGTTTGCGCTCATCCTCAGAGCTACTTCGAAGTAAACGCTGAGAACTATTAATAGTTTGGAATAAGTTATGAATAATGAGAGAGGCCGTCCTTGAAGTGGCGGCCTTTTTCATTCTTTCTGTTCTTCGGCATTTTTCCCGGATGATTTATTGCACATGGCAAAAATGCTGCCGAGGATAAACGGGATATAGAAGGTAAACAACCGCCAGAACAGATTTCCCATGTTCAGATTGGATGTGAATATTCCGTGGAAGAACAAAGCAAAAGCACCTTCGGCGCCCAGACCCGCGCCCGGTGTCGGAACATATGCGATCAGAAGGAACAGGAACGTCTGGACAGTTATTATCCCCCAGATTGATACTCCGCTGTTTCCGAGGGCCTTGTAGATCGTGTAAGTCATGGCAAGGTAAGAAAAGATCTGAAGCATGCTGATCAGATACATTTTTGCCATTACCGGTTTGCTGCATACGGTCTCATTGAACTGTTTGCCGTAATTGGATATGGCCGTATCAGATCTTTGTTTTAATGATTCCGGATCTTTTATGAGAGAACGTTTTCCTATATGTAATGAAGACAGGCGGTTTATAAGAGACGTTGTGATCCTGCTTACGACAGACGTGCGTTTTCCGATGACCACCATGCTTAATGCGGCGATCAGGCTGACAGATATGCCGAGTATGATGAGCCATAAGTAGCCCGAAAAGACGCTGAAGAAAAACCGGTTGTTAAAGGCGAACAGAAGAGCTGCCCAGGTCAGGAGCGCTGCCTGATAGATGATGTATTTGATCAGAAGGATCGAAAGAGTTCTGGACATCGCGATCCCTTTTTTGGACAGATAAAGCGCCTGGACAGGCTGTCCGCCTGAATTAAACGGAGTTATATAACTGAAAAATCTGCAGATATAATCGGACTTGAGGACACCGAAGAAATTTCCTGAATATCCTGATTTTTTAAGGGGAATAAACAGCGATAATGAATCCAGGATTATTTCCGCAAACATAAGGAGCAGACACACAAATGTCCATCTGTAGTCGGCAGTTTTAAGAATATTAAGGATATTCTCGACTCCGTCCTTATGAAGCATATAAATAAGCATTCCGGCAAGTACTGCGGAAATGAAGATAAAGGACAATATTTTGTATAAAGTATTTTTATTCAAGCAGTACTCCTTTTAATCATGCTTACAGTAAAGAACGGTAGAAGGACTTCCACATCTTATAGAGTCTTTCCTCACTGTAGTAATCAGCGATCCTGCGGGAAATGCTGCAGGCTTCAGAATAATACTCTTTATCGTTTTTAAGTCTTTCGATCTTCGCGGCAAAATCCTCATTGTCATTTCCGCTGAGATAGTCATCGCCGAGTATCGGTTGGTAAAGCTCAAGATTACGCATAAGGATGGGCGTACCGGTATTTGCTGATTCCAGAATTGTCATGGGGAACAGCTCGTTATAAGACGGAATAAACAGCAAGTCTGCAGCGTTATAGTAAAGATTCATATTATCTGATGATTCTATTCCCGTAAACGTGACATTTGCCGGAGGATTTTCCATATAAGAACAAAGCTCCTTATATCCGTCGGTTATAACTCCGAAAGAAAAACCGCCTACCCAAATGAACCGGATGTCGGTGAGTTTTTCGGCGATCTTAATAAAATCAATTACGCCTTTTCTGGTCTGCACCTGTCCGCAGCCCATTACAAGAAAGGCATCACGGGGTATACCGTATTTCTCGGAAAGACGATCCCGGAACCCGAGTCTTTTCTCGCTGCTCAGTTTGTTGAACATTTTTTTCGCGGCGAAGTTCGGAATATATACAGCTTTTTCCCTGCTTATACCGATATTTACCAGCTTATCTATAAAATGAGGATTCACTACGACGAGCATATCGGCGCTCTTGTAAAAATGTACGACATATTTTTTGAATATCCGCATAAATAGCCGGGGCATCTTAAGAGAACCGTCCAGCGTCTCGGGAAGAAAATGCACATAACAGATAACGGGCTTTTTGGAAAGCTTCATCTTGATATAATTAACCGGTTCAACGGTGTGGATATGAATGATATCCGAATTCCTTACTGATCCGTTTATCTTCAGTTCGAAATCATCCTTACCGTAATCCCTGATGAGGCCCAAAAGCTCCAGGTAGGCACTCCCGACGCCCTGACCCTTAACGGAATCTGCCATGGAAAGCATATTTATCCGGATTTTCTTCTGTGCTTTTCCGCTTTGCTCAGCCCCGGATTTGTATGGGTAATGCATTGCCAAATGTTTAAAATACAGCTTTACGCCGTCTGTTTTTGAAGTGAAAGAGAAAACAAGCTTCAGATAAGTGCTGCTTCTGATACATCTGTTCACGAATGAGAGCAGACATTTTTTTATCAACCGGTTATTCCTTGCATCGGGAAAAAGGTCATTCAGTTTTACCAGTGCTTCCCTGACTAGTTTACGATCTTCTGTTTTCCCGTTTTGAGTGCGCAGTTTAAACAGAATGGTCAGCAAAGCGTTTTTATATAGCAGCGAAAAGGCTCTGTCCCTGACATCTGCCGGTTTATTACCGAACAACGGTTTGATCTTTTCTATTGCCTGAAGATAATAAAGGTGTTGTTCCCCCCTTTGGTTTACGGAAGAGGAACTGCGCTGGTAATAATGGTAAAAAGGCTCTTTCAGGAACACGTAATTCTCAAGCTTAGTCTTAAGAGCCATGTCATAATACAGATCCTCGTAAATAACCAGGGATTCATCGAAGAAAATATCCTGAACAAGCGATCTGCGGAATAGCTTTCCTTTGACATAACAATATTTATCGACTATTTCAGGAGAATCACATACTGAACCGTATTTCCGGGTAAGTTTAGGTAATTTGGCCTCCGTAAATACTTTTCCGGTGTTTTTGCCGTCTGACAGGTGAACGGCCTGGTAGGAGTCCACATAATCCGCTTTGTAAAAAAGAGCCGCTTCAAGAGCATGATCTATGGCTGCCGGATCTAACTTATCGTCGGAATCCAAAAACATTATGTAATCACCGGTTGCAGCATGAAGTCCGGTATTCCTGGCGGCAGAAACACCTTTGTTCTTATTGTGAGACAAGGAGATTATCCTGCTGTCTTCTTTCCGGTATTGTTCTGCCACAGTCTGAGTGCCGTCACCGGAACCGTCATTTACAACGATTATCTCCAGGTTTTTATACGTCTGGTTAATTGCACTTTCTATTGTATTGCCTAAAGAGGATTCGGCATTATAGGCAGGGATGATTATTGTAACTTTATTCTCGTTTTCCACAGTATCATCTTTTCTTCAGGGCAGCTTTGCAATAATTCGCATTTTTTAATTTTATCATAGTAAGAAGACATCTTACATATTAGAGGCAATGATGTATAATGTTACAACATTCCTCATACTGTTTGCCGGAAGAGAGCACCGCTTTGAAGATTCTTATTACAACAGATTTATATGATCCAAGCGTCAGCGGAGTAGTCTCATCCGTCAAAGTGCTTGCCAACGGTCTTAGGAAGAACGGACATGACGTCAGGATCCTTACTCTTTCAGATACCCATAAAGAGAAAAAGGACGGAAATGTATACTATATTTCCTCCTTCAGTGCATCAGTTTTTTATCCTCAAGCCAGAATTGCTTTTTTCTCAAGAAGCAAAATGATACGCGAATTGATCGAATGGAATCCTGACATAATACATACTAACTGTGAATTATCCACATTTAATATCGCAGTCAGGATTTCCAAAAAGACGCAAACACCGATAGTACACACATATCATACTTTTTATGAAGCATACTTGAACTATGTCCCTATGGGAGGCGGTCACTTGATAAAGTATCTTCTTCCCTGCCTCGTCCGTGCTGTTTCCGGGAAGGCGAGGATGTTCATTGCTCCCACCGAGAAGACCGCTCGTCTGCTAAAGACGTTTCATATCTCCATTCCGGTATCCGTTATTCCAAGTGCCATTAACGATGCCTTTTTTACAGATAACTGCGTCAGTTACCGTGAAGAACTCAGGAATAAGCACGGAATAGAAAAGGACGAGTGTATCTTCATGTATCTTGGCAGAGTCGCAAAAGAGAAAAACATCGAAGAACTTCTGGATTATGCTTCCTGCGAGGAAATGAAGGATTACCGGATCCTGATCGCCGGCGACGGACCGTACAGAAGCAAGCTGGAAAGATACTGCAAAAAACTGGGCATTTCTGACAGGATTATTTTTATCGGAATGGTGCCGCCTAAGGAAGTGCAGAAATATTATGCGGCCGGAGATATCTTTATTAATTCGTCTTTAAGCGAGACACAGGGATTAACGTATCTGGAAGCCATGTCCTGCTCACTTCCTGTTCTTTGCCGTTATGATACTTGTCTGGACGGTGTAGTCGAGAATGGTAAAAACGGATTTGTTTTCAACAACAAAGAGGAATTCCTGCGCTACGCAAAGCTTCTTGCAGAAGACAGCCTGTTGCGAAAAACAGTCGGGGAAAAAGCAAAAAAGACAATTGTTGATAACTATTCTTCAGATAAATATATCAAGTCCTGCGAAGACTTATATTTCCGTATAATCAACGACGGATTGCAGGAATCGGTCTGAACCGTCCAAAGATAAATCAAATAGTAAGTGAATGAAGAGAGGCTGTCCTTCAAGGGGCGGCCTTTTTCATTTTGGGAAAATCAGCATCGCCCGGCCCCGGCGTGGAAGGCCCCGGCAGGACCGTTTCTGTAACAATCTGCGGTTTTTCTTCTGAAAATTACAAAAAAACGCGAAAACCTGTAATTTTCAGCGATTTCCCCAGCGTTTATTACAGAAGGGGCCGCTATACAAGACAGTACCTTACCTCATATCTCCCATCGTCTTCCATCTCCATTATCATATACCCGCGCTTGGAGCCGCCGCGGGGCAGGGAGATCGAGCCGGGATTGAGGATGCGGGGACCTGAAGGGTAATCGCCTCTTGATTCATATACGCGGCTGTAGTCTGACAGCGCGTCACCGAAGCTGTCGTAGGGGATGTGCGTGTGACCGAAGAGAACGATGTCGCAGCCTTGTTCCTGTGCGGTGAGAGACAGCGTCAGAAGGCCGTAATTGACGCGCTGGCGGTGTCCGTGGGTGCAATAGAACTTGTGACCTTTGAGCTCAAAGACGGCATCGTTTTTTATGACCGAAGAGTCATAGGAATTGTAGTCGCAGTTGCCTCTGACGAATACGCAGGGAGTCTTTGGAGACCCTGCCCAGGAAGCGATCTCCTGCGTGGAATATTCGGAATCGCCCAGGTGGATAAGCATGCCGGGAGCTTCCTTAAGGATCGCTGCCCTCAAAGGTCCGTTCATTCCGTGCGAGTCACTTACGATCAGTATCTTCATAACGCCTCACACGAAGTAGAAGTCTGTATCCCACCCCGGGATGCACCTTGTGTGGCGCATATAGACTTTGTAATCGCTTCGTATTTCCAATACCTTTTGCACGAGCGCGAAAACATCCTCGCTCCTGTGATAGCACGCGATCTTCATGAGCGGGCGTGACTTTAAGATCGTCTCACGGGCTCCTTCTATCGCTTCAAGCTCAGAGCCTTCCACGTCGAACTTGATGAAGCTTACGTTACCGGGTTTTAACGAATCAACAGTGATGACTTCTATATCACGGGTATTCTTTAAAACAGCGTTGCTGTTTACCGCTGCACGCGTGCCTCTGCCTCTGGAATCTGATACCTGCTGCACACCTGTTTTGCCTCCAACAAGAGCGTTGATGCACCTGATGCTTACGCCTTTATTTGCGAGTTCTTCAGCATATGCGGAAAGCTTTGCGAATGAGTGGCGCTCAGGCTCGACGGCGATGCAGGAATCTATGCATGAGAGATTTTCCAGATAGCGTTTTACCGTGTCACCATAGTATGCGCCGAGATCGATAAAACAGCCTTTGCGTAAGGCTTTCAAAAGTTCGAATTCATCGTCGTCAGGAGACTCGCAGGAAGCGAGATATTTTATGTCTCCCGTTAGTTTGTAGTTGATGTAATTCTCATAGCAATTACGCGAAGTGCCGTCAGCAAGATGCATGGCGGTTTTATCGATAGCGTCAGAGTTTGATTCATAGAATCCGCGGGTGAACAAGATGTTGCCGTACACCGGAACATCGGGCACATAGAGCTCTCTTTCAGATGCAATTTTATCGACAAATGAAAGGACTTCAGGCCTCGAAGAACCGAAGCAGACGAGGACTATGAAGTCCTTGCCTGCGAGCTTTTCACAGCATTCGCTGTAAGAGATAACTTTAAAGCCTCGGAATATGCGGTCTCTGACGAATCCGTCGCTTGCAAAAACAGCGGCGATGAGATCTTTCAGGCCGTAACTATCAAGCACATTAATTATCTTGTCAGCGCCGTCACCTGTGCCGTAGAGGGCGATGGGGCGGCGTTCCTGTGCGAGATATTCCCAGAGATCTTGTGTGCGGTTTGAATCATTCATAGGGATAAGTATAAAGCCTGGGGGAGAAATTTTCGAGCGCGGTGCAACATTTCGGAAAACGGAACTGTATCTATAGTAACAACGGCAATTAAACCGAACCAAAAACGGAGGGTAAATATATGAAAAAGTTAGTTCCGGTTTCAATTATTGCAGGCATTCTTGCCATCTCGATGGTAGCAGGCTGCAGCTCTTCAAAGTCTTCAGGCGCCAGAGCACGCGAGCAATTCGACACCCCGGCTGAGACTTCGGAAGCATCTGACGGCTACTATAGCAGATCCGCAGGTGCAGACAGCTATGTGGCAGGGGAAGACTGGGAATATGAATACGGCTACGACGAGAATTTCGACACCAAAGACATGAGTGTAACGAACGGATCTCCCGATAAGATCGATAACGAGGTCAACATCGATCCCGAGGCAGGAAGACTCCTTATCAGGACAGTGACGATGTCGGCAGAGACCAAGGAATTCGACCGCGTTAAGACAGATGTCGAGGCACAGGTTAAATTCCTCGGAGGATATATTGAATATTCTTCTGTAGCGGGAACAGGCAACGACAGAGATCTTCGCACAGCTTACTATCAGGTACGCATTCCCGCTGACCAGCTCGACACATTGCTTGAGAAAGTCGGCAACTCCTGCACGGTAATCTCTTCAGGCGAGAGCACATCAGACGTAACACTTGAATACGTTGATTCCAAGGCAAGAGTAGAGTCTCTCAGAGTCGAATACGACCAGCTCTTAGAGCTTTTAGACAACGCTCAGGATCTTGATACCATCATCGTTTTGCAGAACAGAATGAGCGATGTCAGATATGAGATCGAATGCTACGAATCAAGGATCAGAGTTCTTGAGAACCAGGTAACATACGCAACGCTCAACCTCTCACTTTCCGAAGTCCTTGAAGAGACTGAAGTAGAGGAACCGCACGTTGTCACATACCAGGAAAGAGTTTCAGAGCAGTTCGCAGACACCTGGGAAAACACAAAGATCTTCTTCCAGGATCTCCTGCTCGACATTATCGCAGCAATTCCCGGACTCATCGTACTTGCAGTATTCCTCATCGCAGGCCTCATAGTCCTCTTAGTCTTCAAGAGAAAGAGAAAGAAGGCTAGAGCAGCTCTTAAGGCACAGCAGGAAGCAGAAGCACTTGCAGCTGAAAAGGAAGCAGCAAAGGCAGAGGAAGTTAAGGAAGAAAAGACAGAAGAGAAGGATAACAAGGCAGAGGAGAAGGAATAAGTCCGACGCCATTGTATATATTCTGAAATCTGACAGGTGTTAAAGCCGCAAAAGGGGAAATTCTTAAGGGGGTAAACTAATCAGATAAGGGATAAACAGACAACAAAATAAAAAGCATAGAAAAATCAGAATTTCAGAAGTGCAAAATCACATCCGGCTGCGAAGTCTGCCCACCTCCCGGGGCCTCCGCAGCCGATGTTGTCATATACTGCGCAGGTTAAAAATCCGCCTGATCTGGCGCCGTTTATTGACTGCGCCACGTCGTCAAAGACCAGTGCTTTACCGGGGGTTATCACGTTGCCTGATGCGGAGATATATCCGCTCGCGCGGAGGAAAATGTCGGGCTTGCTCTTATCGATCTTGCCGCCAAGATCTTCCAAAGTTATCACGCAGTCGAAAAGATCTTTTATGCCGGTGTGAGTGAGCGCGGCAACAGCGTTTTTTCTGGACAGCGCGGTCGTTACGCTCAATGCAAATCCGAGTCTTTTAGCTTCTTTCAAGTACTCCAGAGCGCCCTCTTTGAGATTGACTTCTTTCTCGTAAAATTCGAAGACCATTGATTCCCAGGTATTGACGATCTCCTGCCACGTCAGAGGAATGCGGTACTTGGTCTGGGTATACCTTGCGGCGTCTTCTATCGAAGCGCGCTTTACCATGTCGGTATATTCGGGAGTTACTTCATATCCGTAGCGGCCAAGGAATTCGACGTCGACATCATTCCACACGCTCATGGAGTCCAGGAGCGTGCCGTCGAGATCGAAGATCAAAAGCTTAACACCTTCTTTTGAAAGTGCTTTGAGATCAGGATATTTCTCGTATGAAGGACCGGGTTTTAACGTCATCTTAGTCCATGAAATTGAGCTTGCCCTTGAGGTCTGCGAGAGCCTTCTCTTTTCTGGTGTTGAAATCGATCTTATTGTTCTCGATGAGATTGTTTCCGTAAGAATCGATGGAGACGATCAAGGGTCCGAAGCGCTCTGCCTTAAGCTTCCACATTGCTTCCGGCATGCCCAGATCGAGCCACTCGACACCTTCACAGTCAACAATATCTTCAGCTGCGACAACGGCGCATCCGCCGGGGAAGATGGTGTGGATCGCTACATTGTCGATGCACCCCTGTGTGGTCTTGGGACCCATGCCGCCCTTGCCGATGATGACCTTAACGCCGGTCTTTGCAAGGAACTCTGCCTGAGCCTTCTCCATACGCATTGATGTCGTAGGACCTACGCTGATTACCTTGTACTTATCAGGCTCGCCTTCATCAGAGATCTTCTTCATGATGGGGCCTGCGTGGAAGATAGCCTTGCCCTTAAGATCGATGGGAGGCATCTTGCCGGATACGACTACTCTGTGGTGAACGTCATCTCTGCCCGTGACGATGTCGCCCGTAAGATAGATAACGTCGCCTGCGTGGACCTTTCTGATATCTTCGTCAGATACGGGTGTTTTGAATTCGAATGTGCTCATAAGACTGCCCCCTTGTGTGTGAAGAAATCGTAGGTGAAGTCAGGGCCTATCCTGATGCCTGCTCTTCTGTGTGCCCAGCATGCCGTGGAAAGGCCCATGGCAAGTGTGGCCGGGTGTCTTGAAGCCTGCTCTATGTTAACGCCCATTACGGAGAGCTTTCCGCCGAATCCGCCGGGTCCTAAACCTATGGCGTTAAGTCCGTCTTCGATGAGCTTTTCCATCTGCGCTGCCTTGGGGTTCGGATTGTGTGAGCCGACCTGTCTTAAGAGCGCCTTCTTGGAGAGCTTTGCTGCTACTTCAGATGAGCCTGCGATGCCGATGCCTACGAGGCAGGGAGGACATGCGTTTACGCCGTATGTAGTCATCTGGTCGAAGACTGCTTTTGCGATGCCGTCGTAGCCTTCGAGGGGCATGAGTACTTTGGAGAAACCGGGAAGCGAGCAACCGCCGCCTGCCATGTAGAAATAGAGCTCTAACTGGTCGCTGTCCTTAACTATCTCCCAGTCGATCCAGGGACTGTGTGTTCCGATGTTATTTCCTGTATTCTTCTCGTCGAAAACCTCGACTGCGTTAGGTCTTAAAGGTGCATTAGCAGTCGCGCTCTTTACCGCGTCAACAAGCGCGTCTTCGATAATGTCCATGTAGGGCCATTTCGATCCTACACGCGCGAAAAACTGGGGGATTCCGGTGTCCTGGCACGAAGGCCTCTTCAAAGAATCCGCGAGCTGCATATTCTTTTCCATTACATTGTAGATGTCGGGTGCAAAGCCCTCGTTCTCGATCTCTTTCATCTGCGCAAGACGGGTCTTTACGTCTTCAGGCAGATGTCCTGCGGAATAAGCCATAAAGGATGCGACAAGTCCCGACAACTGTTCGCGTGCTGACACTTCTGACATACGGATCCTCCGTTAATTTTGATGTGTCAATTATATAACATACATACGGCAAGGGTACCCACAGTCTGACTAATAAATTATAATGAGCAAAATAACGAAATGTTTTCGTACAAAAGGGGAATGCAAATGACTGACGAAGTAGCGTTAAAGCCGTCAATGTATGAGAAGCTCCAGGATAAGATCTTCTGCTACATGTCCATGGCACTTCTTGTGCTGCTGCCTGTTATCGAGGTTGTTTTCGAGTTCTTGAGAAAGTTTAAGGTCGGCTCGTTTAAGAAATTTACGCCGTCCAAGTATCAGGCTCACATCATAAAGTATTTCGCGATCGTGCTGACAGTGTTCATCATCATCACATTCGTCATGCGGATCGTTAAGGGCTTCAAGCTCTACGTCGCAGACATCTTCTATGTCACGCTCACAGTTTTCATGCTCCTGTCGATGATATTCTCCGTCAACCGCGGTGTTTTCGCAGGCGGATCAGAGTATTACTGCGAATGGCCTACGCACTTCCTGTGCTACTACGGCCTCTTCTATGCGGGCTCCATGATCAAAGACCCGCAGCTTCGCAAGAGGCTTATGTATTCACTTGTTTTCGTAGCGCTCTTGGAAGGCGTCATCGCTTACTTCCAGACGTTCGACTGGGAGATCACATACTGTCTCTTCCGTGATGACCGCGTCTCGAAAACAACATACGGCACATGCCAGAACACCAACTTCTACGGCACGCTCTCGACAGTCCTCACAGCTGTTACCGCAGGTCTTTTCATCTTCAGCAAAAAGCTCTTCAAGTCACAGGTCTTCAAGTGGATCATCTACGCAGTATCACTGCTCGTGTTCTACACGCTCCTTGCCAGCCAGGCGCGTCTTGCATGGCTCGGCGTGATCGGCCTCGTATTCACGTATGTCGTATCGCTCCTTGTTATGCGCAAGAAGAGCAACATCGATAAGGAGACATTCAGGGACATCACCAACGGCTGCCTCGTTATCGCCATCGGCTATCTTATGGTAATGATCATCACCGTAATGTGCACTCCTTACATCGTCTCGAGAGTCGAATATACGGCAAGCAATGACGTTACCGATCTTCTGACCGGCGACGAGGGCTTCGGCTCCGGCAGAGGCTGGATCTGGAAGGTCGCCCTCTACGCTACAAAGAATCACCCTATTACCGGTATCGGTCTTGATAACCTCGGACAGGCATTCAGAGAGATGCCTACATACATCGAAGGTGTCAGCCGCGTCCAGGACAAGGGTCATAACGAATACATCCACACGCTCGCAACACAGGGTATCCCTGCGCTCATCAACTATCTCGCGCTGCTCGTTTACTCCGTAACCGGCGCAGTCAAGGCGATCATCAATGAGAAGGACGAAGAGAAGAGGAGCATCCTCTGGATCTGCTTAGGCGTTGTCGCAGCATATCTTGCACAGGCACTCTTAAGCTCCAGCGTCATGAACGTTGCGATCTATTTCTGGATCTTCTTAGGTCTCATCACTCCGAGGACAAAGGCGGTGTCTTTCAAGAAGCGCTGACAAAGAAAGGGGGCGGTCCCATGTTCAATTCTTACAAACGCTTTAAGGCAGAAAAGTTCAGACAGCTTTTCATCCAGAATTGTACGGCCTTCGATACCCCCAGACTTGAATCAGAAGTCCTTCCCGACGACTGCAAAGCCGAAATGGACATCGTCTACAAAGACGGCGACAAGCCCTTAAAGCTCGATGTCTATACTCCCTTCGGATGCTACGGCGCGAAAGAATGCTTCATCCTGATCCACGGCGGAGCCTTTGTTTACGGCACCAAAAAGCTCGACCAGAACTTCGGCATGCATTTAGCCATCAAGGCAGGCATCCCCGTAGTCAATGTCGACTACACGCTTCTGCCTGCTTCCACATTGCCCCAGATAATCAACGAGATCTTCAAGGCGATGAATTTTGTCTACATCAAATACGGATTTAAGACATACCACACCGTCGGCGATTCCGCGGGCGGTTATCTCGCATATATGGTAGGCGTCTGCGCAAGGAACAGACACACTGCCCACGCCATGTGGGTCTTCGAAAAACTCAGAGGAACAGTCGAATCCGCAGGCATGGTCTGCCCCGGCATCAGGATGCCGATCAAGGAATTCCCGGGGTTCTTCTTCGAGAACCTTCCCGACGACAAGAAAGAGCACCAGCGCCTGCCTGATTACGCTTACGATCTGAACAAGCTCGTAGACCGTGACATGGACCTCCGCGTCGCCATCGTGACAGGTGAAGATGACATGATGCGCGAGCAGAGCAAGGAGTTCAAATCGCACCTGCCTGACGCTTTATTTGACGATGCTCTCAATGACGGCGACCTTAAGATGCACCACGTCTTCCAGATAGCGCATCCCGACTGGCCGCAGTCGCAGAAAGCGATCGGGATCATCGCCGAGAACGCGGTGGGGAGAAGATAGTTTGACCGCTGATTTGCACACTACGGATAAAAGCTGACTTTTCGAAGTTTTTATCCGTATTTTTTATGCCTCATGATGCCATTTGTGCTTGTGATTACGGATAAAAGACTGCTTTTTCGAGTTTTTATCCGTAAATAGTGCCCTCCCGAGCCTTATTACAGCGCGAAAATACGGATAAAAGAGACAGTTTTCGCGTTTTTATCCGACGAACGGTTCTCACAAATAAAAACTGATTTCCCGCCAGGCAGGAAATCAGTCATTTTAATCGTTTTCGCAAAGAGTCTTACGGCAGATCATAACACATTGACCACATAAGGCTTTCCCTGCCTTTCATGGTCGTGTAATAGTACGGATTCTTACCGAAGTTTGCCTCATCAGAAGCAAATCTTATGCCGTATACGAGCACAACGATGTCTGAATAAGACAAGCCGTATGTTAGGCCGCCCCAATAGTCGTATCCGAAGCCTTCGACGACATATTCTATATTGTGCTCATCGAAGTCGACCAGCGGTTCGTAGATCTCAAAGTTGCCGTCTCTGTCGGGATAATCTCTCGGGTAATAAGATTCGGCATCAAAGATTCCCTCGCCGTCTTTTGGCGGAAGGTGATATTCAAAATAGAAATCACAGAGCTGGTCAGTCCTGCTGTTAACACCAAAGAAACTGAACTGCGTCTGATGACCGTCGCCGTTTTTTACAGCTGTAGAGATTTCTTTGATGTCATCTGTAGGATTTGCGTCTGAATCGTAGAATTCCCATCCGTAATCCTTTAAGAGTTTTGGAAGATCGAAAACATTGCCGCTAATATAGTCGTCGATATTAACGTCCATCTCGAGCGTCATCTCATAATCTGAGCCTGAGTAGAGAGTATATGTGTAAAGACCGTCATGCGAGGAAGTCTCAACGCTGACCTCTGCGATCCAGTCAGAAGGCTCCACTCTGTCCTTTACGATATCGAAATAATCGATCCACATAGCAGGTCTGATGCCGCAGGGATCATCCGTGAACATCAGCTCGCACTTGCCCGTTAACGGATCGCTCGTACTGTTAAGATAAGGCTTGCCCGTATCAGTATCGGAAGAAGTGCGCTGGATCTCGCAAGGACCTCTGACCCACCAGTCGCAGTCGATCTTGTCGGCACCTTTCGATACGGCATAATCCGTAGCCTCGCAGTAACAGGTGGTGAGTTTGTTGCTATAAAAATACAGTTCTTCCATGCTTAAAAGGAAGACACGGTTAAGGGCAGGATCCCTGTACATGTCTTCCGTAGGATAGCCGCTTGCAAAATCCGTGAGATGGTCATTGATCTCGACCTCAGTCCAAAGGATCTTCTCTTTCTCTTCGTCAGTGAAAGCCTGCTCGTAAAAATCCTCGTTAAGCCAGGGCTGGAGTCTTGTGGACTGCCAGGATCTCATGACGTCATCGCCGTCGAACGTACCGTAATCGATGACATACTTTGAGAGTACGAGCACGCCGTTATCTGTTGAATCAAGTACCAGCCAGACGATGTCTTCACCGCCGTATGAACCGAAGGTTATTTCCTCGAGATCAAGAGCGGCATAGCCGTCACCGGAATAGGACGAAGCTTCTTCTGATTCTTCAGTTCCGGATCCGGTGACATCAGTTTCCTTACCGGACTTTTTGCAAGAAGTCAGCGATGCCGAGAAAAATGTAAGCAGCATCACCGACGCCAATATAAGAGAAAGCCTTTTCATTATAAAAATCCCCCTAAATCAAATATCAAATTGATTTAAGGGGATTATAACATGCTTTAAAAAAACAGGGTTGTTTTATGCTTTTTGGGCCTTTGACGCGTGCGTCTTATCGTAAGTCCTGTTGATCAGCTTGGAGATCGGCTTGTAAACAAAGAACGTGATGACGCTGACTACGATTCCCTTGAACATGTTGAATGCAAAGAAAACGAACAACAGAAGAGTCATCGGGTCATTAACAAGGGGATTGACCTTTGCGCTCATGCCGATGACAGCATCCATGCTAAGGCCGAAAGCTTTCGCGTAGAAAGGCAGATTGATGTAGTAGTTGATGGGCATCGATGCCAAAGAGAGAATAAGCGTAGCGAAAGCCATTGCGATAGCTGCGCCCTTCTTTGTGCGGAGCTTGCGGTAGATGTGTCCTGCGGTGAAAACAAAGACGGAACCTACGAGGAAATTTGACAGCTCGCCGACACCCATGGATCCTGAGAAGGGAAGGTGCAGAAGGTTCTTGATGAGCTCGATAATGACGCCCCAGACAGGACCTAAAGCGAATGTTCCGATGAGTACCGGGATCTCTGAAAAATCGAATGCGAGGAAGTCAGGGAACGGCAGGAGCAAAAGTGAAGGCCTGATCTCAAGGAACATGAGGATCGCTGCCATAGCAGAGAGGATCGCACCTGATGCGATACGGCGCAGCATAATTTTGCGCGCAGCTTGAGAATCCGCCTTAACGGTCAAATTGGTTTCAGACATAGAAAATACACTTCCTTTCTTCCGGACTTTACCGTCGGCCCCGGAATCACGCCGGGTCAACCTCACCATAAGAATTTATGAGGCTTGCGGGCTTACGCTTTTCGCGCTTACCGCCGGTCGGAGAATTACGCTCCGCCTTGGACGGTTAATATTATACATTGGAAGTGAAGTTTGTAAAGTGAGATTTTGGGCGGTAATTGATGCGCAAAGCCAGTTCGTTCTGAGTCTGATTTGCTCCGACATACGAAAACGAGATTATCATCGATTTTATATGTAGGTTTTGCGTTAATTGGCCCCGTTTTTGCCAAGACCTGCATACGAAAAACGATATCCCCGGGAAATTATATGCAGGTTTTATGTTTTACGGCCTGTTTTTCGCGAAAACCTGCATATAAAAATGCGAAAATCGAAAATTTATATGTCGGAGCTCTTTTCAATGAATATCAGTAGTAGTAAACATGATCTTCAGCCTCGATGATGCCCTCCAAAGGATCGACGCCGGGGTTTTCCTGAAGATAGCTTAAGAAGAAATCCATCATCTGAAGCTGATCGACAGAGCAGTAGTAGCCGCGGCCGCAGATGGAGACGTTGTAGTAATCGGGATTGTTGGGATATTTGGGGCACAGCTTGATCACGAGGTTCCTCGAGATGATCGTTATCTCAGCCACATAAAGATCAAGGTTTGAGCCCTTGGGCGTGGTCCACGGACCGATCTCGACAGAGGGGTCAAAGCTTACCGAAGTCTCGTTGTTGAAGAATCCCAGGAAGCGGTAAGACGCGTCAAAGGTCTTCATGTCGTATTCGGTATTGATGTAGTAAACATCGATCCAGTCGCATTTCTTCGCGCCGAAGTCGTACACGGTCGCGTCTTCCTGCTGGATCATCATGGAGATGTCGTTCTTGGAGTGGAATCTCATGTCGCCGATGAGGAAACCGTAAGAGCCGTAACCGATGTCTCTCTGGGTCTCTTCGGAGGTCTCATCCGCGGATGACTCGTCATCAGAAGATGAAGCATTGCTCTCATCGGAGGTGCTTTCAGTAGTGGCTTCCGTAGCAGTCTCAGTTGTGGTCTCGCTTGTAGTGGGAGCTGCAGACTCGGTAGCAGATGTCTCAGTCTCGGTGCTCTCAGAAGAAGCATCAGTAGCGGAAGTATTACAGCCGCTCAAAAGAACGCCCAGGACAAGAGCCGGAACGATAAGAGACTTTATTAAGTTGGAACGTCTATTAAGAGCCACCTGTTACACCCGCTATCCCATTTGCAAACAAGTGCAATTATATACCAAGGCGGAATATATTACAGTACAGGCTCTTAGGCAGTTGTGCGGTAGACCGGCCGGAAAGTGCTTTTAGAAGTTTATCCGACAGTCTTGCCGACGGGCTTGTTAAAGAAGATCTTAAAAGAGCCGAATCCCAGGACTACGTTGCCGTTCCTGACGAACGAGAAAGCGGAGAAGCCCTTCTCCATGTCGTTATTGATGGCGAGCTTATCGAAGGTGACCGCTTCGCCTGTGCGCGCTAAATATTCGACAGCTTCGTTAGTAGCTTCGCCGGGCAGTGTAAAATCGAGCCGGTCGCTTAATCCTGCGCTCAAGAGCCAGGGCTGGACGGACAGCGACAAAGGAGCGGGCGAGCCCGGGAAGATCGAGTGGCGCTTAATGGTGAACTTAAGCTTGCCGCTCTTGAGCTTTTTGACATTAGCCGTGTAGAAAGCAGGGAACGGAGGGCCCGTGAAGTCGTCAAAGACATCGGTGACATCGCTGTCGCCCAAAAGCTGCCAGCCGGTGTTGATCTTAACGCGGTCCTTGTTCGTGAACTCGTTTATGGTCTTGTCGATCTCGGGCTGAATGCTCTTGGAAAGATCAAGATCGGAATAGAGCTTATTTTCCTGATAACGCACAAAGGCTGAGTATGTGGCTTCCAGAAGAAGCTTTAATCTCTTGACCTTCTGGTCAGGTAAGATCTTGAGGGCCTTTGCGATCCTGACGGCACTCTCCGGAAGGTTTGCGGTATATTCGCCGTTCTCAAATCTGATCCTCGCGTCGTGATAGATCTGAAGGTAGATGTTGTAAGCAAGGATCGGGTCAGGATTGCCGGCATCGCCCATAAGGAGCATGTCTGCGAACTTGAGCTTGGCTTCGGGAACGCCGTAATTTGAAGCGATGGCAAAGTAAGAGAAAGCCTTGTCAAAGTCAGGCTTGCCCGTGAGCTTGCCGTCGTAGAATATGAAGCCCAGCGCATTGGCAGCGTAGCCGAATCCGAACTCCTTAAGAAGGATCGTAAAGAGCCTTACTGCTTCCCTGTAATCGCAGGAATATGCCGAATTGCCGCCGCTGCAGGCGAACGCCTTTATCTTGATCGCCTCGAAAACATGCCTGTCGCAAAGCGTATCCGTGAACTGGATGAAGCGGTTGATGATGTCCTCGGGCGCATCTGCCAGAAGGAGGCTGTTATCCCAGTGATTGATGAAAACGAGCATCTGGTCTTTGGTATATGTGCGCTCTTCGGGCGGAAGATCCTTGTTATCCTCATAATTCTCAATGAGATTTAGAAGACCCGGAATATCAAGGGCATCAGAAGCAGAGCCCTTCGGGAAGTTATCGGTCCCTACGGTAGTATCTGCTATCTTGGCGAGCTTGATAAATATGGTGACGATCATGTCCTCATCGGTCTCCGGCAAGGGCGGCAGGTTAAGCTCGCAGATATTGTCGGCATCAGGCCCTAAGAGCTCATCAAGACAGAGATCTTCGTAGAAATATGTGGTGACGGGGCACCACCAGTCAAAAGCAAAGTCATCGAAAGAGAGCTTTTCTTCCTCAAAATGTGTAAGCGCAGTTTTAAGATCCGACAACGTCATCGGATAATCATTCTCACACTGTACGTCAAAGCCTGAATCGGGATATGCATCCAGATCACTGCCGCCGACGATCTCGATCCAGCCGATATCGTATCTGCAAAGATCGATCAGCTTGTCCTGTGTCATAAAGATGTAGGGTTTACGTTTAGCCATGCCAATATTATAAACGCGTCTATTCTGCTATTAAAGACTTGACAACCCCGATAATGGGACAGAAATCGGACAGATTTTATGAACATTCAGGACAGAACAAAAAGCAATGATAACATGAAGGCTTCAATTAAGCTGGTTACAATTGCCTATTATTCTTTTTCCATAAATTAATCTATATCTTCGTTGATCTTATTATGTGATATCAACTCGACTCGGATAAGAATGACTCATCATGTCTGATATCATATTGTCTATCGTAGCGAAAGCACCTGTTTATAAAACCGCTTTAAAAAAAACTATGACTCCTAACGCAATTACTATACTTACTACCAAAGAAACAATACACAGAATGCGTCTACTTTTATCACTGTTTATCACTTTATAGTTGACAAAGAAGTATATTGCGCCTATCACAATAAAACCTATCAAACCTATTATAATGAACTTATTGTCTAAATCTGCGCGTTTTTCCTTTACTTGATTCTTTATCTTTTCTAATGCATCGGCCAATTCGTCACTATTATTTGTTTCAACCAGATTGATTTTACCGTGTGAAATCAGGGTTTTATCAGTTGTTCTAATCCCCAGTCCTCCGGATGCAGATATCGTATACACCTCAAATTCAGTTCCCGGAGGATATATGTTCCCATCAGAATCTGTTACTTCATGATCAAAAGACGTGTATCCAGAATAACTGAAAACTTCGTTAGTTAGCATTTTTCCATAAATCAAATGACTTATGAACACTCCGGATAAAACAAAGAGTACTGACAGTATAAAGGCTTCTATTAAGCTGACTACAGTTACTTTTTTCATGTATAAATACCTCTCATTAATCATCTATCCTCCACATTACAGGATAAGAGGAACGTCCACCAGCCACAACAATTTGTCCATAATTATCTTTCCGAAATCTATAAACTCCACCCCAAGAATGATTAGTATCATTTCCAACATAAATGAGGAAAAAAGGTGTTGCATACACTTCATCAATGTAATCAGAATTTAGGAACTCCGTTGCAAAAATCCTAGAATCATCTGTTACTTTGCAAGTAAAGCATCCTTGTAAATCTATTGTTTTTATTTTGCATGATATAAGAGGCAGCAAATATTCATTAATATCATCAATTCCAATATAAGCCTCAGCTTTATCATCTTCAATGAAATATAATGTTTTACCGCTTGTGGATCCATGACCTATCATTATTAAATTGTCAACCATAGAATAAGCTATACCATCTTCTATTACAAACCTGTCTTTATCCAATTTATATTGCATATACTTAAAAAATGTTTTTATATCATCCCATTTACAAATATCGATAACAATACAAGGAGAATATATATCTTGATGATTGTTAATTACATTATAAAATGAATCTTTTGTTTCATTTAAAAGCGAATCCGAACTGCTATACAAGATGTAATTTATCGGCTCATTTGTTGTCATCGGTGTCGCATCCACACCATCATCAGCATTATCATTATCTGAATGGGGATCTGAAGGATTCGCTTTCAGCTTTACATATACACCAAACTTTCCTTTTGTCGTTGGTGTATAACCGGAAACAGAGACAGAACTGTTTGTTACTGTCGCTTCGTTGTAGTTAGCAAATACAACTAACTCACCGAATTCTTTACCATCTGACAGGCCGTCTCCATCTTTGTCAGTTAACGAGCTATCGGCATAGTAGATATGCTTATTGGTTCCCATTACACCTCTGTCTTCAAGGAAGTCAAATATATCATCTGTATCATTATCAACAGTATTTACTATCAGCCAGTCATAATCAAAATGAACACTCAAAAGACTTCCGGTGCGGTGTTCCTCATACCAATTCCCAAATAGTCTAAGAAGTATTCTGCAATTACTGTCTACTCCGTTAATTGCTTTCCACCAACCAAATTCACTTGCTTCATATTCATCCAGACTAGGAACACGGCCTTCCCAATACAAGCCGCCATCCGAGTAATTACCAATAAACAGATTATTTGAATAATCCGGATATACAGGGTTTAACCACATATCCATATCCACAACGACATATGTGCTGAAGTGTTCCAAATCTAACGTTATGGTGTCATTTTCAGAGTCAATAGCAGCTTGGTCTTGAATAATATAGAAGCCCGATTCTTCATCAAACCAGAGGATTCCAAGGTTTTCTTCTAACGTCTCACCTAGCTGTGTGTCATCGTAATGAATGGTTACTGTTGCCGAGTTAAATTCTTCTGTAGATGAAAACTCTATAGGGCTCCCTATTCTTCCATATACGTCAGTAGAATAGTAATCCTTGTTGTACATATCTTTAATATGAACAACATGTTCGATATTGCCTTTTGTTCCCATTTCAATATCTACTGAAACTATCGAAGGATCTTCAGCATTGTTTATTTCCTTGGTTAACGTTTGCAATACAGTTACATCTTTGTCCAAGTAATCAAGAGGATCCTTTCCAATAGAAATCTCATCACCGTCATCGATATCGTCTCCATCGGTATCGTATTTCGTGGGATCAGTCCCGTAAACTATTACTTCCATGCCGTCAAACAGTCCGTCTCCGTCAGTATCCTTTGATGTCGGATTGGTTCCAAGTGCTGACTCTTGGGAATTAGTCAACCCGTCGTGATCAGGATCTTTATTGCCGTTATCATCCGGTGTAAGCGGGTCTGTCTCTAGAATAATCTCATAGAAATCGTTAACGCCGTCGTCGTCCGTATCCTTATCGTTCTTATCGGTTCCATAGTAATCTTCAAGATCATCAGGCAGCCCATCCTCATCTGAATCCGTGTCATAGTCTATGTCTTCAGGGAAATCTGTCGGAACCGGAGTAGGCGTAACCGTGACTGTATTTGTAGGTGTAACAGATATATCAGGTGTGGGTGTTGCTGTAACAGTAGGCGTAGCAGTAACTACTACGCTCGGTGTGGCAGTAGGTGCCTCTGTTGGTGTCGCAGTAACTGTAGTTGTAACAGTTGGTGTCACGGTTGAGCTAGGAGTAGCCGTTGGTGTATAAGTAACTACAACAGTCGGTGTAGCTGTAGGTGTGACCGTTATTATTCCGTTATAGTCTGTCTCAAGCACATCCGGAACATCGTTGTTGTTCTTATCATCCTCGAGGCTTAATGCCAGCTTTTTAACCGTTACCGTAAGATCTGTAAGTTCGAAAGGAATGGAGGGATCGTTTGCTCCGCCTTGCAACTCAATCCTGTAAGACTGTCCTGCATTGATATCTTGATTACTGCCATCATTGGTAATTGTATATGAATTGCTCGAGTTTGTTGACAGCACAGCGGCATCTGCCTGTGTCAGCGGTCTGTTTGAATTGAATGTAATACTCCAATCTCTTATCTGTTCATTTGAGTTATTTGTAAGGATAAGAGCTCCACTAAATCCGGATGTCCAATTAGAGTATTCTTCAAATCTGTAAGACAAATCTCCGCTTGATACTGTAACCGTCTTTGTATTAAGCAGATAGAATGACGGCATAGTACTAATATCACTACCGTCATTTGAGGCTGCAGTAAAACCAACAGTTATAGATTGACCCGGAAGTATATCCTGATTCCAATCGTTATTGCCTAACGTGTAAAGATTGTCTTCGTGTTCGACGATGTAGCAATTGTATGGATTTTCGATGTTATAGTTGAAATCAAACGTGAAATACCAGTCATGGATAGTATTGTCGCCATTGTTGGTAAATGTGATCTCAAGATTAGCATGACCAGACCACTGAGATGTTATTCGCGGCTCAGCAACAAACGCGGCTTCTTCAACACTTCTGAACGAACATGGCGAAGACGGGGGATCACTTTCGAAGTCCATTACAGTATCCGCACTAATTTTCTCACCAAAGCCTATACAAAGTGCAGATGACACTATCGAACCGCACAAAACCATTGCCAATAACTTCAAAAATCGTGAATCAACCATAGCATTTCCTTTCTATGTATATATAATCCTTGATTACACTGATCGGAGATGCTAAACTTCGAATGGAAAGCACCCGATCAGTTAATATCTGCTCGTTGTTTTCTTAAGTTCTAATGAGTTGCCCGTTGGTCGCCAAACTTCGCGGGCAACTTTTGATTTTATTTGTTAATAACTATTAAGGTGTCCCGTATCGTCGCATGTCATCGTGAGTGAATAACTTAAACTGCTCGAACCACTAGTAGCAGTTCCGGATATTCGCGCGTATGCTACCGTTGTAGAAAAATTACCCATGGAAATGGTTGGTGTGCTTGTCCAAGTGCTCATGGATGCTGGCGTAAACGAACCGCTTGCCGAAGCTGTAGAGCTTGATCCTGTTGTATAGTGAAAAGTAGCCGTAAGACTTATAGTAAAGATCTTCAGTCCTAGATTATTGTAATAGGATTTAGATGCAGTATCGGTAACACCACTAGTAATAGAACGAGATTCTTCAATCGTTAATACTGATACGATCTGATTGTCATAATCAATTGTTATGCTGAAATCTGATACAAGTTCAGGATCAATCATTTCAACTTGATCGGGATTAACGGACGATATAATTGCTTCAAATTCTTCGTAACTCTCGACTTTATGTGTCTCGAGATAGTCAATAAGGCTGAAGCCACCTTCAGCTTCATTTCTCTGAGGGTTAGACCACCCCCCCATAACACACAGAATTGCAATTGTCAATAAGATTGCCACGGCTTTTTTCATAGTCTAAAACCTCCTGTTTTAGTTATCTGTATCAAAATATGAAGGTTCGCTTGTAACGCAAGAACCCTCTATATATTCATTGCTTAACAGTCCGTGATTTCTCACATATAGCCAAGTACCGAATATCAATGCAAGTACAATCAAACAAGTAATAATCAAAACTGCTGTCCTGATCCTCTTGTGACGGATCTCGATTCTGCTTGTATCTACTGCCTTCTTATAAGATTCAATCAATCGGGATTGTTCTTCAAGTTTGGATAACAACTGCTTGTTTTGATCTTGTAAAGAATTTATCAATTCACTTTGTTTATCTATGTATTCATCTCTGTTATTCGCAAGTCTTTCACTTATTATTTCTTGACCTGTAACAAGATTATCAACACTATCAGATATTTTACCGAGTATGTTTTGTCCGGCATCTTTTGAAGGACTAATCAAATCGTCTTCATCACTTAAAATCTCATCTTCCGTTACACCCAATAAAGTTGCCAGACGTTTTAATTCGTCTCCATTAGGTTTTGAACTGTTCTGTTCCCACCGGGAAACAGTTCGTCTGGTCACATCAAGGATCCTGGCCAAATCCTCTTGAGAATAGCCATTCTTTTCTCTGTATAGCTTTATCCTTAAACCAGACACGCTAAAATCCTCCCAAATTACCTTTGTTTTAAGTCTATGTTAACCACTACCACTTGGCAAGTGACACATTGCCTGTCTCATATGAGACAATCTACAAGAAGAAAGCCATTGTTTTCATGGCTTTGGGGCCTGTTTTTCATGTGACACGTACAAACTGTTGCTTGCATGTTTTATAAGTAACTGCTGTCACTTCCCTCAACCACCATTGCAGAACAGCCTGCAGTGTGATATCTTTATTATTGAACACGTTCAATAATTGGAGCGCACTATGCAAAAAGACGAGAAACTTAACATCACAAAGGATAAGCTGCTCGAAGCAACATTCCTTCTCATGGAGGAAGCCGATGACCCTCTGGCAGTCACATCCAGGCAGATAGCAGACAGAGCCGGCGTTAAGCCCTCCATGATCAACTACTGCTTCGGTTCGAGAGAGAATCTTATTTACAACACTTTCCAGAAGCAGTATCTGGGATTTCTTCAGGAGAAAAAGATCGCTAAGCTCATTGCCTCCGACATCGCACCCAAAGAGCTTCTCAAAAAGCTCCATTTCACTGTCGCAAAGTGCCTGGTGGAGAACCCCAAATTCACAAAGGCCATAACAGGCTTCGTGCTCTTCAACAGAGACCTGTCGCAGGAGTCATTCAGTTACCCGTATGTTAAGAAACATTACAACGGCCGCAGGACCGATGAGGAGTGCAGGCTGATCGCGTACGAGCTCTCTGCCATGATGCAGCTCATCGTGTGCCGCAAGGACGATATCAGAGAGAGCTTCGGCATCGATCTCGACAAGGATAAAGAGCTCAAGAAATATATCGACATGAGAGTCGATCTTTTGCTGGGTGACTGATCATGAAATATATCTTTGACTTAAGATCTTTACCTATCGAAAAGAAGTCTCTGGCAGGCGGCAAGGCGTCGTCCTTATCTCTCATGATGAAGAATCTCAAGATGAACATTCCGTCAGGATATGTCATTCTGGCGGACGGTTTTCGCGATGGGAATCTGACAGAAGACGCGCAGAAAGAACTCACTGAACTGCTCGTCAAGCTCAACAGGAATAAGACTTACGCGGTAAGGTCTTCGGCAATCGGAGAAGACGGCGGGAGCAATTCTTTCGCGGGTCAGTATGAGACACTGACAGACGTCACAGTCGATAAGATAGATGCCGCCGTAAAGCAGGTCGCAATGTCTGCCAAGAGTGCAAGAGTTGAAGAATACAAAGCGCAAAAAGACGAGAGCAGCGAAGGCATCGGCGTTATCATTCAGGAATTCATAAAGCCTGAATTTGCAGGAGTTATCTTCACGTCTGACATCATCACCGGCAAGGACGAGAAGATCGTCGGCAACTACGTAAAAGGTGAGGGCGAGAAGCTCGTGTCCGGCATCGAGAATGCCGAAGAGTTTAAGCTCGGCGCAATAGACAAAACCTTTGAGGGTAATTCCGAGATCGCGCCTTACGCGAAGACGCTCCGGAAATACTCGCTTGCGATCAGGTCTTTCTACGGCGTTCCGATGGACATCGAATGGGCGATCGCAAACCGCAAAGTCTATATCTTGCAGGCGCGTCCCATCACTACGCTCCGCAGGCTTGATCCGAAGAATTACGATATAAACGGCACCCGCTCGGGCTATAAACTCCTTACGAAGACAAACGTCGGAGAGATCTTCATGAAGCCCGTGAGCCCCATGACCTTCAGCGTGCTGGAAAAGATCAATGAATTCCTGGGTGTCCCCGACTGGCTCGATAATATCTGCGGCCAGGCTTACATGAATATATCCGTAATGTGCTCATTGCTGATGAGCTTTGGCAAGAGCCGCGAGAAAGCTTATGAATTAGTAAAAGACCTTGTCGGTGAGATACCGGAAGGCGTAGAGATACCCGTATCACCTTTTGACAAAAAGGCATTCATGAAAAACCTCCGAAAGCTCTTATTCCCCAAAAACAAGTCAAAACTTAAGAAGAAAGAGAAGCTTCAGATGGTGGAAGACCTCCATCAGATCTCGGAGGACCTGATCGTACAGATCAAAACCATCAAAAGCAATGACGAGCTGATGAGGTACTGGGACGAGGTCCTGCAGCCGCGTCTGAATGACGGTCTGGCATCGATCATGACCGCGAGCGGAACGGCGCTTATACCGCTCTTCGGCACGCGCAAGAAGATCGCAAAGATCGCCGGAGAAGACATGGCGAACCGCCTTTGTTCAGGTTGTGTGGGCATTATCGACTGCATGAAGCCGACACTGCTTTTAGAAGACGTTGTGTCAGGAAAGATATCGAGAGAAGAATACATCCTTGCCTGCGGCCACCGCTCTGCTGACGAGATGGAGCTCATGGCGCCCCGTCCTTACGAGGATCCCTCATTCATAGATTCATTGCTTAAGGACCGCGAGGATGCGCCTGTCAATCTGCATGCGATGCAGGAACAGCAGAATAACCAATACGAGAAGGCCCTTTCGGAGTTCAAGGAGAAATATCCTTCCAGGAGCAAGTGGATCGACAAGGAGATCTCAAAGTTCATTCACGCGAATGTCTTCCGCGAAGATATCAGGAGCAAGGGTGTGCGCATTTTCTGCGTCTTCAGGGAGTACATCCTGAAAGCCGGCGAGCTTAACGGCCTGGGCAGCGACATCTTCATGCTGAGCTTTACAGAGATTTTTAACCTGCTTAAGGGCGATAATTCCGCCGTCGCATTTATCCCTGCGCGAAAAGAATCTTTCGCAAAATACAACACTTACCCGGGCTTCCCTAACCTTGTCATCGGAAGGTTCGATCCGGAGAAATGGCTCGCTGATAAGGATCGCAGATATGATGTTTTCGTAAGCGACCGCCCCACAGGCGACATCCCCTCCGATGTCAAAGGCTTTGCGGGGGCTGCCGGAACCGTCACTGGGACTGTCCGCGTTATCGATGACGTCAGCCGCATAGATGAGATCAAGGAAGGCGAGATCCTGGTAACGCGCGCCACCAATATCGGCTGGACAGTAGCTTTCCATAAGGTGTCTGCGATAGTAACGGATATAGGCGCGCCCCTCTCTCACGCCGCGATCGTGGCAAGGGAATTCGGTATCCCCGCGGTCGTCGGCTGCCGCAACGCAACGACTGTCCTTAAGACCGGAGACGTCGTCACGGTAGACGGCGGGAAAGGCACGGTAACCATAGAAAGAGCCTGAGATTGCAACAAATCCCCTCCCCCGTCTGTAATGGTAGAGTAAAGGAACTCTTTGAGGATTTATGATACTATTATTTTCAAGGAATAAAAAAGGGAGAGGATCACTGCATGATCGATTTCTATAACGCTTTCATATCCTACAGACACGCGAAGCTCGATATGAGCATAGCCGAACATATCCAGAAAAAGCTCGAACATTTCCATGTACCGCACAAGCTCAAAAAGAAGCTCAAGCACCAGAAGATCACACGTATCTTCAGGGATAAGGACGAACTCCCTATCACGAGCGACCTGACTGAGACCATCACGGACGCTCTGCAAAAAGCCGAATACCTGATCGTTATCTGCTCAACTAACACCAAGGAATCCATGTGGGTCAAAAGAGAGATCCAGACATTCCTCCTGACACATACAAGAGACAAGATCCTGACAGTCCTTTGCGACGGTGAGCCGTATGATGTCATTCCCGAAGAGCTTCTTTCGATGGAAAAAGAGGTCAAGGATGCAGGCGGCTTCCCGCACACCATAAATGTAGCTGTCGAGCCTCTCTCCTGTGACTACAGACTGTCCAGGTCAAGAGCGGACAGAGAAGAACTCCCGCGTCTTGCATCTGCACTCCTGGGCTGCTCTTATGACGAGCTCCAGAGAAGGAGAAGACAGTACAGAGTAAGACGTGCCGCTGCCATCATTGCGGCTGCATTCCTTGCCGTAGCCGGAATCGCAGGTTATTCGCTCTATATGACAAAAAAGATCAACGACAATTATATGCAGGTCCTGCGCAGCAGAGCGGTCTACCTGGCAACGGAATCCGGGGATCTTCTCGACAAAGATCTCAGAGTAGACAGCGTTCATCTGGCACTTGCCGCGCTGCCTGAGGATGATAAGGATAAGACTCCTGTCACGGCAGAAGCCGTGCGTGCACTCACGGAAGCGACAGCTGCTTACAAATCCAACAGCCGCAACAATTTCTCGCCGGTCTGGAATTACAGGACCGAATATGAGATCGATAAAACCATAATTACCGACGATAACCAGTTTGTCGGAGTAAAGGACAGGACCGGAACAGTATATTGCTGGAACACTTTGACTCATGAACTGGTCTTCGAGAAAGCGGCAGAAACAGAAGTGCGGGACGTCCTCTTCCTGGGAAATGACACGATACTGATCTTATGTGCCAATCACTTAGAGGTTTATAACATTCAGACCGGAACCAAGCTCTGGGAATATTATACCGCTTCCGATACGCATAATTACAATTCCGGTGATGTGGTCTATGCCAACAATTCCGTTTTCTTTGATTCCGGTAAAGGTGCGATATTAAAGTTTTCTGTAATGGATGGCAAAGAAAAGGCTTCCTATGAACTGAAAGACAGCTCTGACTTTTTAAGCAGCAGGTACTATAATCTGGCTGTTTCTTCTGACGGAAAAAAGATAGCTTTCTCCGATGAAGCTTTCGCCTTCCTAAGTTCTTCCATCAATATTTACGACACCGAGACAGATAAACTTGTGACAGGCAATATTGAATCTTATATGTTCAACGAGATAAAGTTTATAGATAATGATCATCTCTGTGTTATCTCTGACAAAGATGTTTCGGACTTCAGTGTTTTCGAAATCTCTAATGAAGCATCTTATAGTTCTTCCTCCGAGAAGGAGATCACTCTGTTTGACGGTTCATTGAATGAACTGTGGTCAGCATCTATCACATATTCCCAAAACGCATTTGCAAGCGGAACTTTATTCCTGCCTTCCCGCAATGCGCTGGTCTTTTATGCGGGCAACGCGGCTGTTGTCTATGATCTTAATTCCGGCGCGGTCCTCAATACATACGACACAGGAAGCCCCATCATTACAGCCAACGATTATAATTTGAACGGTCTTCCGGAGTTTATCTGCAAACACGGTATCTATGCTTTCGGCACAGATCCTGATAACGACATGCTGCTCCGTTATGAATCTCTTTGCAATAATATTAAGACCGGAGTAATTGGCGATTCTATCTATGTCGCTTCGAGAGATTCAAAGGATCTGATCGCCTATAACCGTTTCCTGCAAGATGACGAATGGACAGCCGTCAGAGGTACCGAAGACAAGGCAGGCTCGGTTTATTCTACTTCGTTCTCGGATGATGATTACCTTATTATCGCAGCTACTTTCAATAATATCCAAGATATAAGGATAAGTGTTATCGATCCCAACGACGGAACTCTTCGTTTCTCAAAGGATCTGGAGATCAACGGTTATTTGTCCAACAATTTCTTTGTGGGAAAAGAGAACGGCAAATACTATGGGGGAATCGGATCAGATATCTATCTGATCGATCCGGAAAATGAAACGGTGGAAAAGATCTATACCAAAGAGGATAACGATTTTAGTGTATCCAACGGCAAGATAATCCGGCACACTTCATCTTTTTCCGGATTCAGCCTCACTGTAAGTGAACTTGACGGTTCAGAACCTGTGGAATTTACATTTGAAACTGATGAATACTTGCTCATAAATTCAAGCATTTATGTTGCAAGCGTTGACAAAGTCTTTACCGTAACAGATACCCGCCTCTTTGTCGCAGACATGTCAACAGAAAAGATCGAAGAGATAACCGTCCCGGACAACATGTATTTCCACATAGGGACTAAGTTCTCTGTTACGGCAAACAGTGACGGATCGCAGCTTCTTTTCACAGACGGAAACACCATTTGGGTCACTGACAGTGCATTTAATGAAATGTATTCTTTCCGCTGCAACGGTAATTACAGATTCTCGGCGCTCTTCGTCGATAAGATATTATATGTTGTCGCAGACGACATCCTCTTTATGTACAACAGTACAACCGGCGAGTTGATCCGCAAGATCGTAATTGGTCTGTTCGGAAAGGGCGACCTGCAGATAATATTTGATGATGAAGATCATGAGGCCATAATCCAGATCGGACAGCAGGTCAGTATAATCGATACGGATGTATGGGTGGAGACCGCTTACATTGAGAACTGCTTCTGCTATCACGCGCCCACTGACCGCTTCTTTGTATATTCGTATATCATTGACACTGAATGCACCGTCGGTTACATCAAACACTATTCATTAGATGATCTGAAAGCAAAAGCCGCTCAGTATCTGGGCACTCACGAACTTGATGAAGAAACCAAAGCAAAGTACGGACTCTCATAAACGGGAGTCCGCACTTTTTAGTGTCATTTGTTGTCAGCGAAAAGTATTATCCGAGCGGCTTATAAGTCCTGTCGAAAATATCCTTGTTGATTATATAGATATCGTGCTCGTCGTCGGCTCTGACGGCAATGTAATCGCCTACGCGGCCTGAATAGTACTTATCCTCTGTCCACGCCGTGAAGAGCTTTACAGGCTGTTCCAGAGGCTTTGCGAATATGACCGTTGTGCCAGTGGATCTTACGGTCTTAGCAAACTGCAAAACCTTCTTTATCTCGCCGGTTACGGTGTTCTTGATACGCGGTTCGTATTCAAAATCTCTCGTATAAACAAAGTTCGTAAACTGATAAGAGCTCATGAGCTTTTGTTCCTTGATGGGATAGATCTCGCCCTCGACGCCGATCATGAGATAAGCTTCGTTGTCGATGACCGTATCGACGTCGCCTTCGAGAGTTCTGATGTTGATCGGCGTGCCGGCCGGGAAAACATCGGAGAGCTTAACAACACCCAAAGTCTGCTGGACTTTGTTGTAGCGTCTCATCTTGGATGTGTTAAGAGTAGTATTCTTCGCATAGATTACGAGGAAGCTGTCATAATACTGGACCATTCTCTCCTCGAGAAGCTCCTTGGCCGGCTTTTTGAGAAGCTCTGTCCTGATCGTACCTCCGGCCTTCAGCATGTGACCGCCGCCGCCGCCCAGACCGTCAGCCAGGAATGCGGCAAGCTCGTTGGCATATACTTCGCGCGAGCAGCTTCTGACAGAGAACTTGACCTCGTATGTACTTACATAGAAAGCAAGGCAGACATCGACATTCTCAGTCTCCAGCGCGAAGTCGCTGATAAGACCCAGGATGCAGGGGTCACAAGGCTCAGCCTCGATGACAAGATATTTGTTGCTCTCGTGATATTCATAATTAAGTATGGCTCTTCCGGTGATCATGAGCTCATCAAGGGATATGTTCGAATTGACCATGGAAGTGATGGTGCTCTTGTTGTAGATCAAAGAGTCCATCATGTCTCGGTCGAGAGGGTGCGATACTTCCGATAGCTTGTTGGTATCAGAGAACAGACCGTAGTAAAGGGCTGTAGCGACCAGTCTGTTATCGTTGGGGTCCATGCCTTCGTTCCTGATCAGATCCCAGACAACGGTCGCGCAGCTTCCGATGTCGCTGCTGATATGCGTAAGCGCGCTTACCGAATCGACCGCCTTCTTGTGGTGGTCAATGATAGCAACGAACTTTGATTTTGTCTGGGTGACATTCTTCTCGCCGTACTGGCAGTCGACCGTGATCAGAAGATCCGGCTCATCTGCGTAGAACGGTTCGTAATTGATCGGGATCTCGAGCTCCTTGACCATAATGAGCAGGTTGCTCTTACGGATCTCGTTCCTTCCTCTGTAAATGAACTTTACAGTCTTCTTGTTCTGCTCGAAATACCACTTCAAAGCATAGCCTGATGCGAGCGCATCAGCGTCAGGATTATCGTGGCATTGTATTACGATCTTGTCGTACTTTAAAAGATCCTTTAAACGCATTTTACCTACCATCACCATAAAATAGTAACCATAGCATTGTATCAGAATTTTTTGGCAATTACAGTACTTAGGGAAAATGCCTCAACTTTTATTTTTTTATAGCTTCAAGTATCGGCGCGATATAAGACTTGTCTGTCCAGTCGCAACCCTCGTCTTCCTTGCATTCCATCAGAGCGCTCTCCCAAAGCTCCCAGTCCTTAGGATCCTTCTTCGCGACTGCTTTCCTGAGCATCTTGCAAAGTGTCCTGTCCGCAAACGTCATGGCCTTCAAGTCGAACGCGCCTCTGCAATAGAAGACCGGGATTCCTTTTAATTCGTCCTTCATGTTCATGTCGATCAATGCGTCATAGAATTTCTTGTCATAAGGTGAAGCTGCACAGGTATAAACGAGCACCTTCTTGCCCTTAAGTTTTCCGATGTTCTTCTTCAGGAAAGGTATGCAGGAGATTCCGGATGCGTATACACCGCCTCCTACGATCACGACATCGCACTCAGAGACTTTGTTCATATCAGCTTCCTTAGTTGTGACGCATGGAAAGCCTGTAGCCTCCGAGATCCACTCAGCATATTTCTTCGCTGCTCCGTACTTTGATTTGTAGATTATGATTCCCTTCATTCCTTAAACCTCCGAAAGATTTCTCTCGATCTTTGTAATTGTTTTAATAGTTGTCTTGATGTCCTTTTCGGGAACTCCCTCGAACATCTTCGACATGATCCTGATGCTCATCTCGTTATTTTTCTCGCAGAATTTCTGACAGCTCTTTGTAAGGATGATGCGCTGCTTGCGCTTATCAGAGGCATCAGGCAAAAACTCGATGAAGCCCTTTTTCTCAAGCTTTAAAAGGATCTGCTTTACGTTCTGGTGCGAGCTGCCGAGCACTTCCGACAGTTCTCTTAACGTCGGCGGCTCTTTGCACATGTTGATGCACACGATCGCGAAAAACTGCTTCCAGCTGATCTCCTTCATGACGCTGTCGGCCATCGCCTGGAAGCGGTTCTCGAATGCGCTCATGAGGCCAAGCAGATAATAGCTCGACGGTATTCCCTCAAAATCCAGCTTGTTGCTTTTGACCGTTTCTTCAATATTCATAAGGGGCCTCCACGATAGGTAACTTATTACCGATTATGGTAACATGTTACCTATCTTCTGTAAAGCCCCCTTTTTTGCTCCACGTGGAACATGCTATAATTAATATGTTGCAGTTCAATTAGTTATTCGCGTTCTGCAGCCGCGACGCCCGGACGGGCGGGGTTAATAATGATAAGAACCTTAGAATCTCATCATGAATGACAAAGAAGTTCGCGCCACAGGCGCGATAAGTTTTGCTGTTCGTGAAAGGAGGTTCTTTTTTTATGCTTCACGAATACGGTTTTGATTTTTATGAGAAGATGGCTCACTGGAGCTTCGATGAGTTCGGCATTCACGAAGAGTGTCTGACTGACTGGGATCTTTACGGGCTGCTGAAAGCGCTGGCCACAAAGGATTCGCGCATCCTTGACCTGGGCACTGCAGGCGGCGAGAAGATCTTCTCCTTCTTCCCTGACTGCGCAGAGATCCTGGGCACGGATTTCTCTCCCGCCATGATCGCGACTGCCCGCGCAGCCCTTGCAAAAAGCGGCAGGAAAAACATCTCTTTCAGGGTGATGGACAACCTCAGGATGGATGTCCCGGATGAGCATTTCGACATCATCACAGCGCGCCACACATGCACTGACGCAGCCCAGGTATTTAAAGCGCTGAGACCCGGCGGGCACTTCCTCATAAGAGGTGTCGACAAGTACGACTGCTGGGGCTTAAAGCTCATCTTCGGCGGCGGCCAGGAATACAATGAGCCGGTGCCCATAAGCATTGTCGAATATGAGGGTCTTCTAAATGCCGGCTTTGCAGATGTCGAGCTGGTGCCTATCCACACGCGCGAATTCTTCAAAGACCGCGGAATGTTCAAGGCATTCCTGGAGACTGTTCCGATCTTAGAAGGCGTGTGCGGTGACGGCGAGCCTGTAAACGAAGCCCTGCTCGATGAATACATCGCTAAGAACACAATAGGCGGGCGCATTATTCTTTATAGGAACTACTATGGAATAAGCGCGAGAAAGCTTGGATAACAGATATAAGCGCAAATGAAAACCTCACCCAAAGACCGGCATCTTGGGTGAGGTAGATTTTTAACCTTACTCGGAGGCAACCGTCTTTGCAGACTGTGCTTCCTTGAAGTTATTTTATCATCGCACCTGCAAAGCGTCAAACAAACTCACGGCCATTTTTGCAGTTTACGACACCAAAAGTGCCATTCGCGACACTTCGGGTTTTGACGCCTGCCGGATTGGTAGTATTAGGCTGTCAAAAGCAAAACACAAACACAAAGAGAGGAAAACAGTTATGAAATACGTAAAAGGTTGTGACATCAATGCACTTTCAAGATTCACTTTAAGAGGAATCGAGAACGGTAAGCTCGAGATCGTTGACGGCTTAAAGAATGAGCTTTCTTACGACGTATTAAGCAATATGCTCGCAGAAGCAAAGGCAGACTTCGTTGACTGCAACGGCAAGACGATCAAGGGTATGCCTACAGCCGAGATCTTTGTAATGACCAAGAAGATCGATAAGAAAAAGTACATCATCGGCTTGTCCTTCATAAAGAGGATCGCAGGCGAGCCTTCAGAAAAGACAGGTATTGCACGCTGGTTCGAAGAATCAAGAGATAAGGCAATCGAAGAGAAGAGATATTTCGCAGACGGATTCGGGAAGGAAGAGGAATATTACGATTATTCCATGATCGATCATTTCAAGAATTCCGTAGGCGCAGGACAGCTCAAGGAAGCTGAATATAAGGACAAGGTAGTTACCAGATTAAAGGGTAAGAAAGTGCTCGGCATATTCATCAGCAGCACTATCTTTTTCATCGCAATGGCCATTATCTGGGGAATTATCTTCAAGAACATCGGAATCGGAATCTGCTTCGCACTCTGCTTTGTCGGAAGCTTTACTATGGTAACGACAAGATCAAAGGCAGAAGAGAAGGATCTTGTAAAGGCAGAGATCGAATAAGGGAAACAGGAATAGAGCCTTTTGACACCGGTGCCGGATTACTTGCTGACTGTTTAACTGTTTTCCGTCAGCAAATAGCCGGCACTTTTATGTCTTTACGAAAAACCCACGGCAGATGCCAAAAACATTTTTCTGATATAAATGCAATAATTCTAATATCTTGTTATAATGAGACCGGCGCTGCTCACTCGTGGAACTGCCGCCTGTTGTTCTTGGGTTTTTGAGGATTGCTCCTCCGGGGTGTTCGGGAGAAAGAAATTATGGGGAAAGTTATTATCG
This sequence comes from Saccharofermentans sp., assembly GCA_016292215.1. Classification (GTDB taxonomy): domain Bacteria; phylum Bacillota; class Clostridia; order Saccharofermentanales; family Saccharofermentanaceae; genus Saccharofermentans. The sequence continues at coordinate 75,381 of JAEFBB010000004.1, forward strand.
CCGGTATCGGACTGCTGTTTTCCATTATCATGTGTGCTTTTTGGTTTTCGAGCTTTTTCAAAGACAAGTAAGAATTAAAAAACCTCACCCGGGATCAGTTCCCAAGGTGAGGTCTGTTTACTTTTCCTGATATGCAGCGTTTGCGCGCTGCTATTTATCAGCCTACTCCGTCACTTAAGCAGGTAGCTCTCGCATTGCGGTCAACCGGGATCTGGATGTCGCCCTTATCGCGTCTGTCGCGAAGAACAGAGATTATCGCGAGGTTATCGACAGGAGCTTCCGTAGCCGGCTTCAAAGGCGTCTTTCCTGCGAAAACGCTGCCTTCGAGCTCTGCGCTGTAATCCGTGATGCAAATTTTGTACTTCGTATCGTTATCGGCAATATCGACCTTTGTGCCGTCGCTCAAAGTGATGCTGACGATCTCGATCACGGGGTTTTCTTCAGTACCGATATTCTTGTACTCGAATGTGAGGCCCGATACCTGGTCACCGAAGTCGCCGTTAACAAAACCGTTGGCGAGCTGCTGTGCAAGCTCTAATCCGGAGACCTCATAGACCAGCAGAGAATTATTGAACGGACAGAGAGTGTAGATATCTCCGACAGAGATCTGGAGCATGCCGTCCTGAGGAACCTCAAAATCCTTGCCGACACCGCCGCCGTTATAGAAGGCAGCAACAACGCCTTCCTTCTTCATGTATTCAAGCATCATTGACGTAACGAAATTACCGCCTGCGGTATTAGTTCCGCTGATGACATTCCGGCTATCAATGCTTGTCTCGATATAGCCAAGAGACTCATTCATCTGGTCGTTTATCGAATCCAATGCGGCATGTGAGATCTCCATGATGACAGGATCGAGATTCTCGCCATTTGCGGAAGTGTCATAAAGCTTCTCCGGCTCATCGACGATCGATGTGTAACTGAGATCTTCGATCGTTACGTTGCCGTCCTTATCGACTACGAGAATAGCGCTCGAAAAGCCCTGCGCGTCCTTATCAGTCTGGATATAAGCAATGCCGTTGGATGCAAATCCGCAGACAACCTCTTCAGTGTGAGAGCCTGTAACGAGGTCAACGTCAGCAGGATCGAGCGCGTCTGCTACTGCTTCAGGATCTGCGTGTGTAACAACGATCGTTAAGGCAGGCTGCTCGGAAAGGTTGATCTCCTTAACGCGCTGTGAGAATTCGGCAAGATCTGCGTGGATCTCAAACGCTGAGAATTTTGAGCTTGAGATCTGTGAAGAATAATCCGGGATATAACCGATCAAAGCGATGCGCAGACCGGCCTTCTCGACGATTACATAATCCTTTGTGGAAAGCGTTCTTCTCTGATTGTCTGAGTTATACAGGTTTGCCGCGATAACGGGGATCGCAGGATCGTTCGCGAACTCACCGAGCTCATATGCGGGAACCGTAGCAGAGACGTCAGAAGCATACGTATTAAAATCCCAGTCAAACTCATCGTTGCCGACAGTGACTGCGTCGTAGCCCATTTGGTCAAGCGCTGCCCTGAGCGCCGCACCTTCAGTGAAGCTCGATAACGGTGTGCCCTGATAGAGGTCGCCGCCGTCTACAAGAAGGACGCCGTCAAAATCTTCAGATGCCCTTGCATCGTTGAAGATCTTCGCCATATAGGCGAGTCTGTACTCGAAAGTGGACTTGTCGCCGCTTCTTGTATCTATGAGGTTGCCCTGAATATCGCTCGTCTCGAAAAGAACGATTCGGGTGTCTTTGATCTCCTCTTCCTCGGATACAGTCGGAACCGTCAGCTCCACAGAAGGCTCTGTCGGCACCGGATCCGTATAGACCGAGATAACTGTATATCCAACGGCCACAACCAGAATAACCACTAAGGCTATTGCGAATAACGGGCCCTGATACTTACTTGCTTTAGACATAAAATAGTCTCCCTTTATAATATCCACGTTATATTAGACTAAAATAATAAAGGGTTCAACCTTGAAAGTATAAAAGACTGATTTTAAAGACTCTTAAATGAACTCCGTGAGCTCCCACTTCATCGGCAAATACTTGCCTTGACCGTCTACCTTCGTAAAAGCGTTGGACTTTGAATCAAACTTCATGTAGCTCGGATCGGGCTCGAAAGGCGGATTCGGATCCATCATCAAAACACCGCTTGCGCACAGATAAATATACGCATTCTCTCCGCCGCTGAGCAAACAATAAGGACCAAGATCAGAATGGTACACGATTACGCTTGTAAATCTCGTGTAAGAGTTGTCGTCTATGATGCCGATAAGGAGCTCTTCCACGCCGTCTCCGTCCAGATCCTGCAGCAGATAACCCTTTTTGTAGCTCTTGTCCTTAAGGACGCCGGACACCACGTAATTTGTCGGCTCTTCCTTAAAGCCGTACCTGATGCCGTCCCCGTAAAACTGCAGCGCATCATTGTACCAGCCCTTCAGCGCCGACTTCTTGCATCCGGTCATGCCGAAAACAACAGACGCCAAAAGCGTTAAGATCAGTAGTGTTGAAGTAACCTTTTTCATATCAATTCTCCCTTAATCCAATGGTAAAAATAATTTTATAAGATTTGACCCCATCTATCAACTGCCGCAGGCAAATTACGTCCGGCCTCCCTTCTCACCGCCAAGTAAATAGACCTTTGCAACTAGTTACTTAATCCCGCAGTCACTTCCGGTACGCCGTTTCAGTCGCCAATAGAAAACCTTCCTTCAACTAGTTAATTAGTTCTGCAGTCAGTTGCGGTACGCCGTTAAAGACGACAAGTAAAAAGCTTCCTTCAACTAGTTAATTTGCCGCAGGCAAATTACGGCCGGCCTCCCTTCTCACCGCCAAGTAAATAGACCTTTGCAACTAGTTAATTTGCCGCAGGCAAATTACTGTTCGTACGTTGCAAAGGTCTATTAATCTTGGCGCTCCAAGCAGGAGTCGAACCCGCATCTACGGTACCGGAAACCGCTATTCTATCCGTTAGACTATTGGAGCAATATTTCGCGATTATTATACTTTATCTTCTTCAGGCTTGTCAGCAGGAGTCCGGTTGTCGTCAAGGATCTTGAGGAGTCCCACGATCTCCTGGACTGTCTTGTCCTGCTTAACGGATGAAGGCTTGAAAAGCATGTAAGGCACTGCGCCGGTCGCGTTGATGGTAACGCGGGCACCATAGAAATGATCCCGCATCAAAGCGCCCAATGCCTGCATATCGATCTGAAGATTAGGGTTGAGATAAAGCCTTACGCCGGCATTCTTGATCGAAGCTTTGGTAAAGCCCAGTGTGCCTGCAAGAGACCTCATAAGAGAGATGCCTGAGAGGATATAAACCTCCGAAGGAGCATCGCCGTAACGGTCCGTAACTTCATCGATGAAGTCGCTGTAAGATTCGAATCCGTTTATGTCTCCTATGCGTCTGTAGCAGCTCATACGTCCTGCCTCATCCTGGATGTAGGAAGCGGGAATATATGCATCATAATCGACTTCGACAACAAAGCCCTTATCAGCGCTTTCGCTATGTCCGGTGAGGATATCGGTATCGAGCACTTCGTCTTTTCCGGACTTCAAGAGACGTACTTCTTCATCGAGCAGACGGCAGTACAATTCATAACCGATAACGTCCATCTGGCCGTGCTGTTCGGCGCCCAGAAGGCTTCCTGCGCCGCGGACTTCAAGGTCGCGCATAGCGATCCTGACACCGGAACCGAGCTCGGTGAATTCACGCAGGGCGTTAAGTCTTTTCGTTGCTTCCTCATTTAGAACTGCATCAGCATCGTAAGTGATGTAAGCATATGCTTGTCTGTCGGACCTGCCGACACGGCCCTTGATCTGATAGAGCTGCGAGAGGCCGAAGCGGTCGGCATTCTCAACGATAAGTGTGTTGACGTTCGGCATATCTACGCCGTTCTCGATAATGGTCGTGCAGACGAGGATGTCGTATTTGCCTTCGATGAAGTCCGCAACGACTGTCTCAAGGCCGTTCTCGGGCATCTGGCCGTGCGCGTAAGTGACGCGGACGCCGGGCATTGCTTTAGCGAGACTGTCTGCGACTTTGTCGATATCGGAGGTCTTGTTATAGAGGTAGAAGATCTGGCCTCCTCTGGCAATCTCACGCATGCACGCCTGGACGATGATCTGCTCGTCGTAACCCATTACATAGGTCTGTACGGCGCGCCTGTTAAACGGCGCTTCTTCGAGCGTGGATATGTCGCGGATGCCGGATAATGACATGTGCAGCGTTCTCGGAATAGGCGTAGCGGAAAGAGACAGCACATCAACGTCTGTCTTCATGGATTTGATCTTCTCTTTATGGTTAACGCCGAACCTCTGTTCCTCGTCAACTACAAGAAGCCCCAGATGTGGCGGTCTGACGTCATTTGAGAGCACTCGGTGCGTGCCGATGATGACATCGATCTTGCCGTTCTTGATGTCTATAAGGCTCTGTCTGATCTGCGCCTGCGGAACGAATCTTGAGAGCAGGCAGACGTTTACAGGGAAGTCTTTTACCCTGCTCATGAAGTTCTCGTAATGCTGCTGCGCGAGGAGCGTTGTAGGCGCGAGCATTATGACCTGGCGGCCGTTCATTACAGCCTTGAACATAGCCCTGAAAGCTACTTCGGTCTTGCCGAATCCGACGTCTCCGCAAAGGAGTCTGTCCATCGGTCTTTCAGATTCGAGATCTGCCTTTATCTCATGCGTCGCGCGGAGCTGGTCGTCAGTCTCAACGTACGGGAATTTATCTTCAAAAAGCTTCTGCTGCTCTTCATCAGGAGCGCACGCAAAGCCTTTGTTTACGCTTCTTGCGGCATATATCTTGAGCAGGTCGTAAGCGACTTTCTTGATCGCTTCCCTTGCCCTTGATACTGACCTCTTCCACTCGTCTCCGCCGAGCCTTGAGAGCTTCGGATCGCGCTCACCGGGGCCAACGTATTTTTGGAGTGAATCAAGGTTTTCGGGCAGGATATAAAGCGTCTCGCCTTTTGCGTAAGTGAGCTTAAGATAGTCCTTGCGGATCTCGCCTACCCTCATGTTGACGAGGCCTTCATAGCGGCCGACACCGTGCTTATCGTGTACTACGTAATCTCCGGGACTGATCTCGCTGAAGAAATTGATGCGGTTGCCGCCCTTCTTCTTTGTGGGGCGCTTTTGCTCGGCGCCGTAGAGCTCCTGCTCGCCTAAGACCGTTATGCCGAGCTTCGGATATGTAAATCCTGCCGGAAGAGGAGCGTCGATAATGCCCGCAAAGCAGTCGTGCTCAGCCAGACGGTCCTTGAGCTGCTCGCTTCTGCGGCCGTGATGGGCCACCATGTATACGTCTTTGGATTTTTTAATGAACTCTGCGAGCTCTTCTGCCCTGCCGGAGAAGTTATCGGCCGGAAAGCCCGAGACTGTAGCGGTTTTGCCGCCCGGGAGGCCGTTACCGGATGACTGGAACATTGATAAAGTAACAATGTTATCCAGCCCGTCCAAGGTCTTCATGAGCTTACTGAGGTTCACCATCGCGGACGGAGAGCACGTAGGAGCGATACCGATCTCAAAAGATTCCCTGCATCGCTGTGCGTACTCGCCTGCGTATGCGTTCATTCTCGCGTCGATGTCTACCATCTCGTCCGCGAAAAAGACCACATCATCTCCGTTTACATAATCTATCGCCGTCCCGAACTTCTCTAAGATCACGCCGAGCCATCTGCTGATACCAGTAGGCTCAATGCCGTTCCTGATCTTCTCGGCGTCGCCCGTGGCAGTTCTCGAGAGGAGCTCGGCCGCGCGCCTTGCTTCTCTCGTGGCCGTGTTCATCTTGGAAAGGTCTTCCTGGACGCGCTCTAAGATGATGTCAGCGATCTCATCTCTGGTATCTTCGGGGAACGCGAAAACGCTTGCAGGCACGGCAACAGTCTCTTCGAGCTGGCCCGTGGATCTCTGCGTCTCCCTGTCGAAAGTCTTTATCTGGTCTATCTCGGTATCAAAGAAGCTTATTCTCACAGGCTCCGTGTAAGAAGGCGAATAAATATCCACGATGTCTCCCCTTACGGAAAACTCGCCCTTCTCCATTACCTGCGGAACATTCTCGTAGCCGTTAAGAAGCAGCGCTGAGACAAGCTCGTCACGCTCCATCTCCTGGCCGACTTTGAGGTTGATTATCCTTTTCCTGAAGGTCTCTGCGGGCTCAAGTTTGTTAAGCAGGGCACCTGCCGTGATTACGGCAGCCCCGAAATCGCCCGTAACGAGCTCTGAGAGCGCGAGCGTGCGTGTGAGCTCTAATTCTCTTGAAGAAGCCTCCGCGCTCACGAGAGACAGCTCTGAGGGCGCCAGAACGGCCACCGGCTCATCCGTGAATGCTGCGCAGTATGCCGCGGTGCTCCTTGCCCTGGCACTGTCAGGCTCAATGAATACTGCTTTTCGCGAATTAAGGCGCGCAAGAGCCATCGCAACAAAGACCTTCTGCTCATTGCAAAGGCCTGTGATGTTAAGATGGTTTCCCGTCTTAAGACTTGAGGAAAAATCGGCGGTGAGCTCTTTGTCGGATGCGATCCTGCCAAGAAGCTCAATAAGTCTGTTATCCATTGGAGATGATCTCCTCCACGGCCTCACAGGCTTTGATAAACGCGTCGTTAAGCATCGGCCGGTCATCCTTCGGCACTTCAGACAGAACGTAATTTACGAGCTCCCAGTTCTCAGGAACGGGGCCCGTGCCGATGCGTACTCTCGGAAACTCTTCCGTGCCCAGATGCTGGATCACGGACTTCATGCCGTTGTGCGTGCCCGCACTGCCCTTCGGCCTGACTCTGATGGTTCCCTTCGCTATATCGATATCATCGTAAACAATGATGATGTTCTTCGGCGGGACCTTGTAGAACTTTGAGATCTCTATAAGGCACTCGCCGGAATTGTTCATATATGTGACGGGCTTGATGATGATGACATCCTGCCCGTTGATCTTGCCCTTGCCCCAGAGGCCCTTGTACTTCTCTTTGCCCAGGAAAATGTCATGCTTATCAGCGAGCATATCTACAGCGAGATAGCCCATGTTGTGCCATGTGTAAAGATACTGTTTTCCCGGATTACCGAGCCCGGCTACTATCCACATAAAAGTCTTACCGCGTCAGACCTCAGAACGTCTGTCGTCAAGTCTGATATAGTTCTCGCCTCTCATACGGCTCTTGTTTGCAACCCAGTTATCCTTATTGAGCTGCTTGGATCTGCCGATACCAAGAGACAAAGCAGGAACGTCAGATGTGATCGTGGAGCCTGCAGCGATGTAGCAGTCCTTGCCCAAGACAACGGAAGATACGATATTGGAGTTGCCTCCGATGAATACGTTGTCTTCGATAGTACAGCCGATCTTGTCCTGGCCGTCGAAGTTACATGTGACGGTACCGCATCCGAAGTTAACATTGCGTCCGACCTTGGAGTCACCGATGTATGTAAGGTGACGGGCTCTCGTATATTCACCGATGTCAGAGCCCTTGACCTCAACGTATGCGCCGAGCGTAACGTGATCGTCGATCCTGGACTCAGGTCTGATGTGCGTGTAAGGTCCGATACGGCAGTCCTTGCCGATCGTGCTTGAAGCAACGATGGAATTATCTACGACCGTGCCGTCGCCGATGTCAGAACAGTCGATTCTCGTGTTCTCACCGATGATGCAGTCTTCGCCGATGTTCGTATTGCCGAGAAGAGTTGTGCCCGGAAGGATGACTGTATCCTGTCCGATCTCGACTGCGTAGTGGATCCATGTAGCGTTGGGATCAACGATCTCTACGCCGTTAGCCATGTGATAGTCAAGGATCCTGTGATTCATGATGTCTCTTACCTGGGCGAGCTGCTTTCTGTCATTGACTCCCCTTGTATCATCGAAATCGCATACAACGGCGCCTACAGTGAAGCCGTCGTCAATGAGGATGCCGATAGTATCCGTGAGGTAATATTCCTTCTGCGCGTTGTTAGCGCCGATCCTGCCCAAAGCTGAAAGGAGCAGAGGCGTTCTGAACACGTACATGGAAGAATTGATCTCTTTGACCTTGAGCTCTTCAGGCGTGCAGTCCTTGTGCTCAACGATCTTAAGAACGTTGCCGTTCTTGCCTCTGATGATCCTGCCGTAACCTGTAGGATCGTCAGCCTCAGCAGTGATGAGGATAGCTGCGCATGAAGAGGACTCGCTGTCGAAAGCGTCCAGAGCTTTTTTGATGGTCTCTGCAGAAACCATCGGGCAGTCACCCGGAAGAACGATCGTAAGACCGTCTCTGCCTTCGAGGAAAGGCGCAGCCTGCATAACAGCGTGGCCTGTACCTCTCTGCTCCTCCTGAAGCACGTATGCGACGTTCTCGCCCAATACGCTTCTGATCTCAGCCTGTGCTTCACCTACTATATATACCTGATCCTGGCAGCCTGCCTCCTGAAGAGCATCGGCTACCCATTGGATGATCGGTTTGCCCGACACCTGGAACACGACTTTAGAATGCTTAGACTTCATTCGCGTGCTTTTTCCTGCCGCCATAACAACCGCACTAATTTCCATAAATGAACCTCTTAAATGAAATATTCGGGAATACCCTTTGTATTATAGCAAATCTTTGACTTCTATTAAATGAAGAGCCCCGCACTTTATGGGACAAAGTGCAGGGCTTAATATTTTTGTTTTCGAGCTCGAAAAGCCTTTAATCAGGCATTTCCTTTATCAGAGACCCTCTACGGAAGCGATTGCCTCACGCATATTTGCCTCAGATTTCTTGAGGAGCTCATACTCAGCTTCGGTAAGACGCATGTCGATGATCTTATCTACGCCGTTAGCACCGATGAGTGCAGGAACGTCAAGAGTAACACCGCTGATGCCGTACTCGCCGTTAAGTCTTGTAGCAACTGTTCTGATGGTGTGCTCGTCTTCTGTGATGCTTCTAAGAAGTGTAGCAGCGCTTACAGCGATACCGTTGAATGTAGCGCCCTTGAGCTTGATGATCTGAGCGCCGGAAGACTTTGTCTGCTGAGCGATCTCATCCTTAACATCCTGGCCGAAAGGTACGCCGATTGCTTCTGCATACTCGTCGATACCCATACCGGCTACGTGAGTGTGGCTCCAGCAAGGGAACTGTGTCTCACCGTGCTCGCCGAGGATATAACCGTGAACGTTTCTGACGTCAACGCCGAGCTTTCTGGAGATAAGGACTCTGAAACGTGCAGAGTCAAGATTTGTACCGGAACCGATGATCTTGCTGGAAGGAAGTCCGGACCACTCTGCAACCTTATAAGTAACGAGGTCGCAAGGATTGGAGATTACCATGATAACACCCTTGTTGTAGTGCTCCATGATGCTGTCTGTGATGACGTGAGCGAGCTTGACGTTCTTCTTAGCAAGGTCAAGTCTTGTCTCGCCTTCTTTTCTCGGGATTCCTGCAGTGATGATGATGCAGTCTGCATCCTTAACGTCGCTGTAGTCACCTGCGTGAATATACATATCGCCGATGAACGGAAGTCCGTGGCTGATATCAAGAGCCTCACCTAATGCCTTTTCCTTATTGACGTCAATAAGTACGAGCTCAGAGCAGAGCTGCTGCATTGCGATTGCGAAAGCTGTAGTAGATCCTACTGCGCCTGCGCCGATGATGGCGACTTTGGTTCCTTCTTGTTTATACATATCTCATATGCCCCCTTTTGTAGCAATACGAATGATATCAAGAACCCTCTTTCAAATAAAGTCATTATTCGTTGCAAAAATTACCTAAAATTTGCACTCGGAATATGCTCGGGAAGTGTATTTTGATAATTTGATAATCAAAGTTTTTCCTTGATTTTGCAGGGTTTTCAGGGCTTTCAGAGTCCTTTTATCGAATTGACGGTTTTTACAATAAAAACGGCGCCGGACCTGTCTTGGTCCTGACGCCGTCTGTTAGTTTAATCGATCCGGTAAGTTGATCAGATCTCCTGAGGGAGCTCCAATGTTCTTTCCTTGTTGAGCTTAACGCAGAGTTCAACGAACTTATCCAAAGCAACGCCCTGGAGCTGCTTGTTGGAGCCTCTGACGTTAACGGAGACTGTATTCTCGGCAGCTTCCTTATCGCCTACAACGAGGATATAAGGATCCTTCATCTGCTTGAACTTCTTGATCTTGTCTCTCATGTTGACGTCTGTTAAGTCAGACTCTACTCTTACGCCTGCCTTTGTAAGCGCATCAGCGACCTTCTGAGCGTACTCGTTGTGCTCAGGTCTGATCGGTACGACTGCAACCTGATAAGGGTTGAGCCAGAACGGGAACGCGCCCTTGAAGTGCTCTGTGATGATGCCGATGAAACGCTCGAAAGAACCGAAGATGGCTCTGTGGATAACGATAGGCATCTTCTGAGCGCCGTCCTTGTCAACGAACGTAAGCTCGAAGTTATGAGGGAGCTGGAAGTCGAGCTGGACTGTTCCACACTGCCACTCACGGCCAAGAGCATCCTTGATCTGAAGGTCGATCTTCGGGCCGTAGAACGCGCCGTCGCCTTCGTTGATCTCGTAGTTGCCATCACCATACTTCTCGTCGAGAATAGCCTTCAGAGAAGCTTCTGCAGAGTTCCATGACTCGATATCACCCATGAAGTCATCCGGTCTTGTAGAGAACTCAGCTCTGTATGTAATACCGAATGTCTTGTAGATCTCGTCTGCGATAGCGATTACGTCCTTGATCTCGTCCTTGATCTGGTCGGGTGTAACGAATGTATGGTCATCGTCCTGACGGAACTCCTGAACTCTGAACAAGCCGTTCATCTGACCGGACTTCTCCTTACGGTGAAGTACATCGTACTCACTGTAACGGATAGGAAGTTCCTTATATGAGTGCATTGTGCGCTTGTAAGCCATCATTGCGTTAGGGCAGTTCATCGGCTTAGCAGCCATTGTATCCTCAGCATCGTTGGAATACTGCTCGGGAGCCTCTTCGCCCTGAACAGCGTCAGTAGCGTTAACGCCCTTTGTGATGCCCGGAACGATGAACATGTTGTTCTGATAGTGTGCCCAGTGTCCGGAGATGAGCCAGAGCTTCTTGTTGTTGATCAAAGGTGCAGAGATCTCTGTATATCCGTGCGCACCCTGGAGCTCTCTGGAATACTTCATGAGTTCCTGATAGAGGATCCATCCTCTCGGGAGCCAGTAAGCCATACCGGGAGCTGTCTCACGGAACATAAACAGATCAAGTGCTGTTCCGATCTTCTTATGGTCTCTCTCCTGTGCTTCCTTGAGCCATGCGAGGTGAGCCTTGAGCTCATCCTTTGAAGGGAAAGCAAAGAGATAGATTCTCTGGAGCTGGTCTCTCTTCTCATCGCCTCTCCAGTAAGCACCGGATACATTCTTGATCTTGAATGCAGCGCTGAAAAGTTCCTGTGAATTATCTACGTGAGGACCACGGCAAAGGTCGATAAAGTCATCACCTGTGTTATATGTTGAGATTGTCTCGCCTGCGGGCAAGTCGTTGATAAGTTCAGTCTTGAACTTCTGGCCCTTAAAGATTTCGAGGGCTTCCTCTTTAGAGATCTCCTTGCGTGTCCAAGCTTCTCTGCGCTTGATGATCTCGTGCATCTTCTCTTCGATAGCCGGGAAATCTTCCTCAGTTACTGTTCTCGGAAGGATAAAGTCATAATAGCATCCATCCTCGATTTCCGGTCCGATCGCGTACTGTACCTCTGATCCGAAGATCTCGATCACTGCCTTAGCCATAATGTGGGCAAGAGAGTGACGGTACACCTTCAATACTTCTTCTTTTTCCATTTGTTTAAGCCTCCTCTAGAGTTTTATGCACAGAACCGCTGTGCAGATAGATGAAGATTGTACCACAAATTAAATGAAAATGCTTATTTATATATAAACCTATAAACAGAACGTATGTTCGCAAAGAAAAAGCCCTCCCGCAATGCGGAAAGGCTCTGTGTGGATTTTAATGGCGGAGCCGGTGGGATTCGAACCCACGTGACCGTGAAGTCAAACGGTTTTCAAGACCGCCTCGTTATGACCGCTTCGATACAGCTCCATACCTAAAGGCACTTAAGTATACATAAATCAGAGGCGGTTTGCAAGCACCCCTGCAACACCGCCCCGGTATATGTATTTTAAAGCTTTGGAGTTAACAGATTACTGGCCGCAGAGCAGTTCTGTAAGTCTGTCCAGATCCTCGTAGTCCTTATAGTCGATAACGATCCTTCCGCGGCCGCTGGTGCTGTCTAAGACCTTGATCTTTGTCTTGGCACCGAGACCCTTCTTGAACTTGGTCTCAACTTCCTTAAGGCTGAGGGCAAAACGGATATCGAGTGTCTCCATGACCTTCTTCTTGTCAGGGGCATTCTGGGAGTCCAGGAACTTCTTAACGAATACTTCTGCCTGTCTGACATTCAGATCGCGTGTCATGATGTAGTCTGCGACCTTGCGCTGGTCTTCCTTATCCTTAACGCCAAGGATAACCTTTGCGTGACCCTCTGAAAGATCTCCTCTGCTTACGAACTCCTGCAGAGATTCATCAAGCTCAAGGATACGGAGCGTATTAGCGATACTTGATCTGCCCTTGCCGAGCTTCTTTGCGAGCTGGTCCTGCGTAAGCTTGTGAGTCTTAAGGAGATTCTGGATAGCCATAGCTTCTTCAATGGGATTCAAGTCTTCTCTCTGGATATTCTCGATAAGAGCCTGCTCCATTGTCTGCCTGTCGGTAAGATCTCTTACGATGGCAGGAATAACGGAAAGGCCTGCTATACGCGCAGCTCTCCAACGGCGCTCACCAGCAACGATCCTGTAACCGTCGCCCTTCTTCTGTACGATGATCGGCTGGATGATGCCGTTCTCTTCGATAGAAGAAGCGAGTGAGTTGATCTTTTCCTCATCGAAATTCTTTCTGGGCTGTCCGTCGTTAGGGGAGATGTCATTGAGCTTGAGCTCAACTACAGAGTCTCTCTTGTTCTCGGGAATTCCGTCAGATGATAAAAGAGCACCGAGGCCTCTGCCCATTGCTGACTTGCTCTCTGAAACAGTCTTAACAGCTGTCTTCTTAACAGGAGCAGCCTTTGCAGGTGTGCCCAAAGCAGCCTTTTTCATGGGAGCTTTCTTAGCTACAGGCTTTGCTGCGGTCTTGGCAGCCGCCTTGGGAGCAGCCTTCTTTACAGCCGCCTTTTTAGCGGGTTCAGCCTTCTTAGCTGCAGTCTTTGCAGCAGTCTTCTTTGCCGGAGCCTTAGCTGCGGCCTGCTTCTTTGCTGCAGTCTTCGTTGCTGTAGCCTTCTTTGTTGCTGCAGCAGCCTTAGTTGTCTTTTTCTTCGCTGTATTAGCCATTTTAGTTCTCCTCTTATACTCTCTTAATGACTTCTTTTACCAAAGCTTCATACGCCTTGGCGCCCTTGGAATTCTTATCGTAATCGCAGATCGCAAGTCCGTGGCTCGGAGCTTCTGCGAGTCTTACATTTCTCGGGATTACAGTCTTGAAGACTTTTGTGCCGAAGTACTTGTCTGTCTCTTCCTTGACCTGTCTGGAAAGCTGAGTCCTCATATTGAACATCGTGAGTACAACACCCAGGATCTCGAGATCAGGATTGAGCTTCTTCTTGACGATATTGATTGTGTCCATGAGTTGGGACAGACCTTCAAGCGCATAGTACTCGCCCTGGATCGGAATGACCAGTCTGTCTGCTGCCGTAAGGGCGTTGATAGTAAGCAAACCCAACGACGGCGGGCTGTCCAGGATTATGAAGTCATAGGAATCCATGACCGGCTTGATAGCATTTTTAAGTATCTGTTCTCTGGAAATAACTGTTACTAACTCGACCTCGGCGCCTGCCAGATTGATGTTGGTAGGGCAGATGTCAACGTTCTCTGCGTTGGTCTCATAGATAACGTCTGAGATCGGAGATTCATTGATAAGAACGTCGTAAACTGTCTGTTCAAGTTCACGCTTATCGATTCCAAGGCCGCTGGTAGCGTTTGCCTGGGGATCCATATCTATGAGAAGGACTTTTTTCTTTTTCTTACCAAGGAAAGCGGCAAGATTGACAGCGGTTGTAGTCTTTCCTACGCCGCCTTTTTGATTAACAAGAGCAATTACTGTCGCCATATTCTACTCCTTTTTAATGTAAATTCATTATCCATATGCTAATTCTATCACTGCACTATTAAATAATATATGTCATCTTTAATACAAATGTGCCGATGTTCCACGTAGAACATTTTCTCTTTTGTCATTTTGTCCGCATATCAGATCTGGCAGATTGTTCCACGTGGAACATTCCAGCTTCATCCGGACGCCCTCTCCTGATGTTCCACGTGGAACATTTATAAGAAAACGGGTGCCGGCCTTACGCCGATCACCCGTTTTCAAAGGATTTATGCCTTGAAAATGTTTATCAGTTATCGATATTCGCAAGCTTTGCGTTCTCCTGAATGAATTCCTTACGGGGCTCTACCTGGTCACCCATGAGGAGGTTGAATGTCTCGTCTGCTTCCTGTGCGTCCTTGAGTGTTACTCTCAAGAGCTTACGGGTAACAGGGTTCATTGTTGTATCCCAGAGCTGTTCGGAGCTCATCTCACCGAGACCCTTGAATCGCTGGATAAGAGGATTATCCCACTTGTGAGCAGCCTTGATCTCTTCGATTTCCTTATCATCATAAGCATAATATGCTTCATCGCCCTTATAAACCTTATAGAGCGGCGGGCAAGCGATATAAACATATCCGCCTTCTACGAGGGGCTTTAAGTATCTGAAGAAGAATGTAAGGAGCAGCGTTCTGATGTGCGAACCGTCGACATCGGCATCCGCCATGATGATTACCTTGTGGTATCTGAGCTTTGTCTCATCGAACTCGTCACCGATACCTGCGCCCAAAGCCATTACTACCGGCTGAAGCTTCTCATTGGAATAAACCTTGTCGATTCTTGCCTTCTCAACGTTGAGCATCTTACCCCAGAGAGGGAGGATAGCCTGATACTTACGCTCTCTGCCCTGCTTAGCGGATCCGCCTGCGGAGTCACCCTCTACGATAAAGATCTCGCAGAACTCAGCCTCATCGCTCTGGCAGTCAGCAAGCTTACCGGGCAATGCGTTATTCTCAAATACTGTCTTTCTTCTGGTAAGTTCTCTAGCTCTCTTTGCAGCATCTCTTGCTCTTGAAGCTGAGAGGCACTTATCCATGATGAGCTTTGCAATATCAGGATGCTCTTCGAGGTAGATCTCGAGCTTTTCTGTAACTACGCTCTCGACCATCGGTCTGATCTCAGCGTTACCGAGCTTACTCTTTGTCTGTCCTTCAAACTGAGGATCAGGAAGCTTAACGGAAATGATCGCTGCAAGACCTTCTCTAGTATCTTCACCCTGGAGCTTAACGTCACCGTCCTTAATGAACTTATACTTCTTGGCATAGTCATTGATAGCTCTTGTCATGGCTGAACGGAAGCCTACGAGGTGCGTACCGCCCTCAGGTGTAGCGATGTTATTGGCGTATGTATAAACGGTCTCCTGATATGAATCATTGTACTGGAGAGCGATCTCTACGAAGCTGTCTCCCTGCTTTGTAGCGAAGTAAATAGGCGGGTTGTTGATGGGCTCCTTGTGCCTGTTGAGATACTCAACGAAGGAGATGATACCGCCGTCATAATGGAGGTGCTTTTTAATGGGTTCAGCTCCTCTGTCATCACACAGATCGATCGTAACTTCCTTGTTGAGGAAAGCCATTTCGCGGTAACGAGTGATCATGGAATCGAAGTCAAATACGATATCCGGGAAGATGGAATTATCAGGGATAAAGTTAGTCTTTGTACCTGTATCTTCCTTGTCGCAAGTGCCTACAATATGAAGAGGAACGGTCGTTTTACCCTTCTCAAATTCGATCTCGTAGATATTGCCTTCACGGCGTACCTGGACCTTCATGTGGTCTGCCAGAGCGTTAACTACAGATGCGCCTACGCCGTGCAGACCGCCTGAAATACTGTATGCTCCGCCGCCGAATTTACCGCCTGCGTGAAGCACTGTATGAACGACTTCTACGGTAGGGATTCCGAGCTTAGGATGATTACCTACAGGGATTCCTGAGCCGTTATCCGTAACTGTTACGGAGCCGTCTTTTTCAAGTACTACATCGATCGTATCGCAGCGTCCTGCGAGCGCTTCATCTACTGAATTTGCGACGATCTCGTAGATCAAATGATGCAGACCTCTGAGCGTCGTATCACCGATATACATACCCGGACGCTTTCTTACAGCTTCCAATCCTTCGAGGACCTGAATATCTTCTTCGCTGTATTCACTGCTGTTGGATGTATCGAAATCATCCTGATTCTCACCAACTGCTGCTACGACTGCATCGATGGATCCTTCCTCTTTGAAGTCTTCTGTAAGAGCTCTCGGATTATCTGCCAGATTCTTGAGTTCATCGTCATCACCCTCTTCGACCGGCTGGAAGTAGAGGTCTACAGCGCCGGAAGGACGTGCCTGAGCCTGCTCGGAAGAAGCGGATTCCTCCTCAAAGTTGAAATTCTTCTCGTCGTTTTCCTTCATAAATGTCAAAACTCCTATTCTTAACGGCAATCCCCGTCAAAGGCCTGAGAATGCTGTATTTGTAACTGTGTTAACAGACTGTTTTCAGTAGTTGTCCGGAGACGAGAGTCTGTTTAATATCAGATTTGAGGACAACGAACAAACATATGTTTTATCGTCTGTGATCACCAGTGTCTTGGGTATATCTTCGGTCACATACTGTAATCTGCCCTGTTCATCTTCGCTGTTGATGAACTCTGACACATCCTTCTGGGTAGGGAGGACGGTCTCAAGGTCGACTACTGCCGTGACAGAAGACTTAAGCACTGAAAGATCGTTGCCGATATGAATGAACACTCAAAGCCTCCAAACAGTCCGGGACTATACTCTAACTTAATAATTATAACATAAAGAGGAAATGTAATATGCTTATTATAATAAAAGATTGAGGCAAAAATGCCCGGTTTTTAGCACATTTTGACCTTAAATCAGGCTTTTTTTCCGATATTGCCGCTGTTTACGAGATAAAACTCGGCCTTTTCGGAGCCTCCCATCACGTCTATCTCGTCGCCGATCATGTCCTTATCGGTACACGTGATGAAGATCTGGGCATCCTTCATGGCCGATACAAGGCTCATTCTCCTGGTCTTATCAAGCTCCGAGAATACGTCATCAAGGATCAGGATAGGGGTAGAGGAGACGAACATCTTGATTATCTCCAGTTCAGAAAGCTTTAAGGCCAGCGCAGCTGTTCTCTGCTGCCCCTGTGATGAATAATTTTTCATCACCAGACCGTCTAATTTCATGATGAGGTCATCCCTGTGGATACCTATGGATGAAATGTGCTTCTCGATGTCGTAATTTCTGACTGATTTGAGCTTTGCTAATACCAGATCGGACAGAATGCCCTTTATACGGCCGTAATCGCCCTCTGAGAGGCCTTTACCGATGTACTCGTCATATTTACTGTTTTTATTAAGGAACGTTTCTAAGGCCCCTACAACGCCAAATACGGTACTATACTCGATCTGGAGGTTTTCTTTGCCTCCCGAGATGCTTGCGTGATGCTTTGATGCGGTATCTGAAATGAGCTTTGCAAACTTATAACGCTTCAGGATTATCTCTGCAGACAGTTCAGCAAGAGAGAAATCCCAGAAATCGAGCTGCGGATCTACATTTTCAGGCTTATAGTTCGGTTTTATGCTCTTGAGGAGCGCGTTTTTTTGTGCCAGAAGCCTGCTGTAATTGCTCAAAAGATTGAAGTAGGAAGGGGAGATCTTCGATATCAGCGTATTTAAGAACTTCCTTCTGAAAGCAGGCGCATTTTTAACTATATTGAGGTCTTCGGGAGCAAAGATAACAATGTTACATACACCAATATATTCAGAAACTTTATCTACAGGAGCGTTATCCCTGATAAGAACTCTTCCGGGCTTGCCGTATTTGCTTAAAGATGACTTCTCGAGATAGTAGCAGGCGGATAATTTGACATTGCTGCCGTCGTCATCTGTGAGATCCAGGCTGGCTTTATATTCATTCTCACCGAACTTTATAAGGTCAGCATCTTTGCTTGTCCTGTGGGATGTGATGCTTGAAGCTACATATATTCCTTCAACGAGATTTGTCTTTCCCTGGGCATTGTCACCGTAAAAGATATTAACAGAAGGCCCGACATCTAAATCGAGCCTTCCGTAATTTCTGAAGTTTTCTAAATGTATGCTTCTGATGAACATTATCTTCTGATAGGAAGAATAAGGTAAATGTACTTCTCACCCTCAACAGGCTTAATAATGCAGGGGCCCTGTCCGCCGTTTACTTCAACTCTGATGATCTCATCATCGATATTCTTAAGAACGTCAAGAACATATCTGGAATTGAAGTCTACATCGATAAGATCGCCTTCAAGACTGATGCTGATATTCTCCTGGAGATTACCTCTTGCAGATGTAGCCTGAACTGTAAGCTCAGAAGGATTGTTAGAAAGGAATCTTACAGGGCACTTGCGGTCGTCAGTCATGATGATCAGTGAAGCTCTGTCAACAGCGTCAAGGAACTGCTTGCGGTTGATAGTGATAACTGTCTTAGGATTCTTGGCGATGATCGAATCGAAATTAATGAACTGGCCTTCGATAAGACGTGAGATCATTCTTACGTTGCCGATATCGAATAAGAGATTCTGCATTGATGTGTAGATATTGATCTCAGCATCTTCGTCATCACTTAAGATCTTGCTCATCTCAGTAAGAGCCTTACCGGGAACGATGTAATTGATCTTAGGGAAGTCGCTGCCCATCTCTTCGCGGTTGATAGCCATTCTGAATCCGTCGATGGAAACAACTGAAAGGGTAGAGCCGTCGCTTACGATATTGCTTCCTGTAAGAACAGGACGTGAATTATCTCTGGATACTGCGAATATAGTGTGATTGATCATGTTCTTAAGGATCTTCTGACCCATAACGATCTTCTCAGCTTCGCTCTCATCGATCTCAGGAATCTTCGGGAACGGTTCGGGATCAAGACCTGCGATCTTGAACTCAGCCTGTCCGCACTTGATGATAGTCTGGAAATTATTATCTGAAATGATATCTACTTCAGGCTCAGGAAGCTTACGGATGATATCGCCGAAGAACTTGGAATCAATAACTACAGCGCCCTTCTCTGTAACGGATGCTTCAACATCAGCCTCAATACCGGTCTGAAGATCATAACCGGTAAGCTTAATCTTATTATCATCTGAAGCTTCTATAAGGATTCCGTTAAGGATATTTACTGTGCTGTTTGTGGTAACTGCTCTCTGAACTATTGAAACGTTATTGACTAAGTCATCTCTGCTGCATGTGAACTTCATCTAAAGCGTGCCGCCTTTCAATATAAAATATTTTAAACATTATACACTCTTTATAATCTAAAATGTATAGTTTAACAGTGTTATAAACATTGATTTTTGGGACATTTTCCAGCCCGGGTATTCCGGCTCTGTAGTATTTAAAGATAGCTCTTATCAGCCTTATTATGCTTTGCACAATTGTTCAAAACTGCCCGAAAACCGTGATTTATATGATAATTTGATTTACAAACCAATGTATAAAATCCGTTTGATCCATGTTCATAAAAATACCCTTTTGAACACTGTTACATTTGTGAACAATCGGTCTACAGATAATCTACCGGAAGTTTTGAACTTAAGAACAAGAATTGTTCAAATCATGTTATGAGCTTATAAATCTCTTCAGCCTTCTTTTTGAGCTCTTTGTTCTCATCAACGTTGTTGCAGCCGTGCATAACTGTCGTATGCTTACGTCCGCCGAAGATCTGTCCGATCTTCTCATATTTGATCTCGAGATAGTCTCTGCATATGAACATGGCAACATTTCTGGCCTCTGATATCTCTGCATTTCTGAGCTTTGAAGTGAGCTTGTCAGGTGTCAGATCGTAGTAGTTTGCGACTGCATTTATAACGATCTCAGGCGTTAAGAACTTCTTCTTGTTAGGTGAGATGATAGGCATAAGGATCTTCTGGATATCATCCAAAGAGAGCTCGCCGTTGGCAAGCGTTACATAAGAAGAAATGGTATTAAATGCGCCGTTAAGCTGTCTGATATTGGTCGTTACGTTTTCACAGACATAGTCGATTATCTCGTCGGATAATGTGAAATTCTCATTTTCGAGCTTGCTTAAGAAGATAGCCTTACGTGTCTCAAAATCCGGCGGCTGGACATCGAACATGATGCCGTCCTGGAAACGGGAAATGAGCCTGCTGTTGAGCTCTGTGAGGTTGGAAGGAGCCTTGTCGCAGGTGATAACGATCTGCTTGCCTGCTTCGATCAAAGCCTCGAAAGTATTGAAGAATTCTGTCTGAACGCCTTCCTTGCCGATAAGGAACTGGATATCGTCGATGAGAAGGACGTCTACTGTACGGAATTTCTTACGGAAATCAGTGTAATTATTCGTGTTGATGCAGGCGATATAAGCATTTGTAAAAGCCTCGCAAGTCGTGTAGATAACGCGCTTATCGGGCTGCTGCTCAAGGATCGCATTGCCGATGGCCTTCATAAGGTGGGTCTTGCCGAGACCGGAATTGCCCCAGAGGAAGAAAGGATTTCTCTGCTTCTGGCCGGGCTTGGAAGCTACTGAAACAGCGGAAGCATGGGCAAAGCGGTTGCAGTCGCCTACGACGAAGTTTGCGAAAGTGAATTCGCCGTTAAGGCCCGTTGAAGTAACGACTTCGCTCTTAGCCTGTCTTGCGGCCTTTTTCTCGGAATTGACGGAAGCATTGAGGGCATTCTCGTCGCCTGCGAGGATAAACTTAACTGCGCATGACTTGCCTTCATTGGCTGTCTTAATGGCATTTTCAATGATCTTGTTGAGCTTCTGGCCCTTTACGAGATCGAGGGAATACTCGTCTCTGGCAGCTAAAACAAGCACGTCATTGTCGCTGTGAACGACAGTCATTTTGCACAGAATCGATTCATAAGTGACAATATTGATATTCTCATCGAATTGCAGAATATCCAGTGCTTTTTCCCAAACAGAACTGCCCATGTAACCCCTCCGTAACAAAAATGACGTGCGTTTAACATAATAGCACGGTTTGGGGGTATAATGAATAAGCTTTTTATATACAAAAAACCCGCGGGAATTTAGGCAGGATAATGAAAAAGATCGACAGCAATAACAAGGCGCGTGCCAAACGGAAAGCAACCAGAACCATATTGATTGCTTTTAGTATTGTTTTATTCATCGTAGGCATTATCCTCGTCATGATCGAGCCTATAAAACGCATGAACAGAAAGAAGATCTCGACGGAAGCTCTGGATTTCATTGAGCATCAGATTGAGGCTTCAAATCCCGTAGAAGAACCCCAGATGACGTATGTTGTCCCAAGGACCGGCAATGAGGTGGAAGGGGAAGGCTATGACTTCGGCGAAGAGACTGAAGAAGCCGATAATGCTGAGTACGGCGATACGGTCACTTTGAATTCCATCGGCATTCTTAACATCAGTGCGATCAACTGCAGATATTCCGTCTGGGACACGGCTTCACAGGTCTCATTAAGGTACGGCCTCGGTCATTATGTTGATTCTGTAATGCCCGGAGAGATCGGAAATGCGACCATTCTGGGACATAACTACAGGGACGGCTCCATGTTCCATAAGCTCGGTAATCTGAAGGCAGGAGACGAGGTCAAGTTCACCAGGACTGACGGCGTGGTGCTTACTTTCTACGTTACGGAGTCAAAGATAATAAGCGCTGACGACCTGCTCAACTACGCCGCAGGCAACATCACGACAGACAGGCAGCTTACGCTCGTGACCTGCACTTATGAATACGGAAGATACGGCTGGAGAAGGGTAGTCATATGTAAACTTTCAGATGAATGCCTGCCTTATGTGACGGAGGAGACTTCCGCCATAGCTGAGTCAACTCCTGCCGGGACACAGCCCGATCCCACGGCATCAGGCTCTTCAGAGCCCGCGGATACCAGCCCGGAGCCTACTGATGAACCGGCGGTACCGCCTGAGACATCGGCAGAGAACACCACGGAGACGACACCGGCACCTGAGGTTCAGACGGAGTCTACGGAAACAAATTCAGAAAATACCCCATAAAAGAATAATTCTGTTATAATTGGCGCGGGTTATAAATAATAACAACTATTAAGGCAATAAATTTTCGGAGGATTTTATATGGTAACGGCAATAGTTGGCGCTAACTGGGGCGACGAGGGCAAGGGCAAGATCACTGACCTTCTCGCGAGCGAGTCTGATATCGTAATCAGATTCCAGGGTGGAGCAAATGCAGGACACACCATAATCAATGACCACGGAAGATTCGCACTTCATCTTATGCCTTCCGGCGTATGTCACGAGAATATCGTAAACATCATCGGCAACGGCGTTGCGCTGGACATCCGCAAGTTTATCAACGAATACAATTCGATCAAAGAGCAGGGTCTTAACCCCCAGCTTCTCGTATCTGACAGAGTTCAGGTCGTTATGCCTTATCACGTTGATTTCGATAAGTTCGAAGAAGAGAGACTGGGCGGCAAGGCTTTCGGATCCACAAAGTCCGGTATCGCTCCTTTCTTCTCAGACAAATACGCTAAGATCGGTTTCCAGGTATCCGAGCTTTTCGATGAGGCTGCTTTGAAGGAAAAGATCGACAGAGTGCTTGAGATCAAGAACGCTCTGCTCGTTAACCTCTATCACAAGGATCCCATCAATGCTGACGAGCTCTTAGCTGAGATGCTCGAGCAGGGAAGACTCATCAAGCCTTTCGTTACAAACACTCAGGCTTACCTCTATGAGGCTATCAAGGAAGGCAAGAAGATCCTCCTCGAAGGCCAGCTCGGCACAATGAAGGATCCCGACATGGGCATCTATCCGATGGTTACTTCTTCTTCCACACTGGCAGGCTACGGCTGCGTAGGCGCAGGCATCCCGCCTTATGAGATCAAGAAGATCGTTGTAGTTACAAAGGCTTATTCTTCCGCTGTAGGCGGCGGCGCTTTCGTATCTGAGATCTTGGACGAAGCAGTTGCAAAAGAGCTCAGAGACAGAGGCGGCGACAAGGGTGAGTACGGCGCAACAACAGGACGCCCGAGAAGAGTCGGCTGGTTTGACTGCGTCGCTACACGTTACGGCGTAAGACTTCAGGGCGGCACGGACGTTGCCCTCACAAACCTCGACGTATTGGGCTACCTCGATAAGATCCCTGTCTGCACAGCTTATGAGATCGACGGCGTTATCACAAAGGATTTCCCGAATCCCACACAGCTTGACAGATGCAAGCCCGTTATCGAGTACCTGCCTTCATGGAAGGGCAAGGGCGAGATCAGAGGACTCACAGAATACGACAAGCTCCCCAAGGAAGCTCAGGATTATGTTGAGTTCATCGAAAAGGAGATCGGCGTCCACATCTCTATCGTTTCAACCGGACCCGTCAGAGAAGAGATCATCAGAAGATAATTTCTCTTAAGGGTTCTCCCCGCATCAGGAGTGCTTAAAAGATGAAAATAACCCGGTACAGAGCAGTAGAACTATTGTTGACTACAGCTTTGTTGCTGGGTTTTATTTTGTCATCAGGGTGCTCAGGGTGCAGCATAAACTTGTTGGATTATGATCACTATTCTCCCGAACAGGTTGAAAGCGTGATAAGTTATTTCATCGAGAAATTCGGTGAAGGTGATTCGGACGTTGTGGAAGATCTTGTGGAAGATGGTTTTGAATGTGATTTCAAGACAGGTCCCAAAGAAGAAGTCATGCTGAGGATGGCGTCCAGGACTGACATCCGTGAGTTTGTTAGTATCGATGTCGACAAAAAGGCAAATGAAGCGAAGGCAAAGGT
Source organism: Saccharofermentans sp. (assembly GCA_016292215.1). GTDB lineage: Bacteria > Bacillota > Clostridia > Saccharofermentanales > Saccharofermentanaceae > Saccharofermentans. The sequence goes on from JAEFBB010000004.1 coordinate 99,172, forward strand.
TAAGATCTCTTATGTCAATGCCCAGAATATCGTTTTCAATTACGAAAACTACGGCAAGACCAAGGAGCAGTATTTTGAATTGATCGACAAAGCTGTTCTGGAAACGAAAACATTGAAATTTAAGCTCTTTTACGTCCCATCCGAGGGAGCATGGTATATCACTAAAGATTCGGCTGAGGATTATAAAACGCTCTTCGATCTGTCTACCCAGCTCAATATGATCATGATGAGCGAAGAAGATGCCAGCCTACTCTTCAGCAGAGCAATAGACCGCTTTGCCGAAGGCGATTTTGACAGCCGCGAATGTCCGCTCGATATCTATACCGTCAGATATTTCGATTCCTGTTATACCGATGATGAAGTCGTAAATGAAGGCGCAAGGGAATTCGCCAAAGCATATTTCAAGTACATCAGAGATCACAGATATACTATCCATATAGACGACGATAACCATTACCGGGCAGTGCTTTCAGGGTATGCTCCGTCATCTAGTGAGATATTGGAATATGTCTCAAGTGATGAATGCGTTGTAGCAGATTACATAGTCCGCATGAGACTTGTCAGCGCGGCCAGAAGAGACGTCCAGCCGGATACTTTACAAAGCTCTATCGACGCGGATATTTACAAGAATCTCGCAAAGAAGATCCCTGAGATGTCACCGGAAGATTTCCGCGTCAATCTCAGGATAGTAGTGGATTACGATCCGTATACGAACAAGAGCTACGAACGCCTTGAAGTATCCGATGAGACCACCGGTTTGATCATTCCGATCGATTGGTGGGAAGCGCAAGAAGCGCTCGAACGCACTCCCGAGCAGGAGTTCAGATGCCGCGAAAAGGCCTGCAAAGACCTGCTTGCTTCAGGCGAGATCTCCCAGGAAAAATACGATATCTATATGATCGCCATCGAGCGTGACAGATATATCTATTCGGGCGGAAGTACTTCCGATTATGAGTTCCTGCGGTATGCAGAATGGGAAGGCACTGACGAATACCCGAACCAGGCAGTCGAAGTCATTGAAGTGCTTCCTGATTTTTCTGACGGACAGCTCGTATACGGAGAATCGGCTTTCGATAAAAACGGCTACTATATCCATTACAGCAAGGAGCCCGGCTGGCTTAATACCGCAGGCTACAATCTGAGCGACGATACAGTAACCGTTATGCTCAAGTACGACTGCAAATTCGCCAAGGACACAATCCTTATCGCTGACTGGTACATCGACGGTGAAGAGTACGGTGATTCCATTGTTTTCACTGTTGAAGAAGACGATACGGACACATTTGTTTTCCAGATGCCCAGAGAGCAGATCGGAAGATACGGCAAGTACGAATTCCGTCTATGGGAAGAAGACCATAATCACGTTATCGCATATGTAATTCTTTCCCAAACATAAGCGTCTGAAAAGGCCGTGATTTGCACTAAAAAACAAACGAAAATTGTTAATGTGCAGAGTATAATAATCGCATATAATTCCAACTGATTCCGGGGAGGAAGTTCCATGGCGCAGGAGATGATCCTCGTCCTCGATTTTGGAGGACAGTATAACCAGCTTATCGCAAGAAGAGTAAGAGAGCTCTCTGTCTACAGTGAAGTCAGACCGCACACCATGAGCCTCGAAGAGATAAAGGCCCTCAACCCCGCGGGAATCATCCTCACAGGCGGCCCCAGCACAGTATACGAAGACGACGCTCCGAAGTGCTCTCCCGAACTCTTTAAGCTCGGCATCCCGGTCCTCGGTATCTGCTACGGCGCACAGCTCATGAACTATTTGCTCGGCGGTGAAGTTAAGTCCGCACCCGTCAGAGAATACGGCCACACAGACGTCACGATCGATACAGAAGCAAAGCTCTTCAAGGGTGTCCTTCCCAAGACAGTCTGCTGGATGAGCCACACAGTCTACATCGCAAAGCCCGCGCCCGGCTTTAAGATCACGGCTCACACAGAGGTCTGCCCTGTCGCTGCAGCCGAGAACGTTGAAGAGAATCTTTACTGCGTACAGTTCCACCCCGAAGTTGTCCACACAGTCGAAGGCACCACAATGCTTGCAAACTTCGTTAAGGACGTCTGCAAGTGCAAGTGCGACTGGAAGATGGATTCATTCGTTGAGACATCGATTAAAGAGATCCGCGAAAAGGTCGGCACAGGCCGCGTCCTCTGCGCACTCTCCGGCGGCGTAGATTCATCCGTTGCAGCAGTTCTCCTCTCAAAGGCAGTCGGCAAGCAGCTCACATGCGTTTTCGTTGACCACGGACTTCTGCGTAAGAACGAAGGCGACGAAGTAGAAGCAGTCTTCGGCCCCGAAGGTCCTTACGATCTTAACTTCATCAGAGTCAATGCCCAGGAGCGCTTCTATTCCAAGCTCGCAGGCGTAACCGAACCCGAGCAGAAGCGTAAGATCATCGGCGAAGAATTCATCAGAGTCTTCGAAGAAGAAGCCAAGAAAGTAGGCGCTGTCGACTTCCTCGTACAGGGCACCATCTATCCTGACGTTATCGAATCCGGCCTCGGCAAGAGCGCCGTAATCAAGTCTCACCACAACGTAGGCGGACTTCCCGACTACGTAGATTTCAAAGAGATCATCGAGCCTTTAAGACTCCTCTTTAAGGACGAAGTAAGAAAAGCAGGCCTTGAGCTCGGAATCCCCGAGAACTTAGTCTTCCGTCAGCCGTTCCCGGGTCCCGGACTTGCTATCCGCATCATCGGTGAAGTGACTGCAGAGAAGGTAAAGCTTGTTCAGGATGCAGATGCGATCTTCAGAAGAGAGATGCAGCTTGCAGGATTCGATAAGTACGCAAATCAGTACTTCGTAGCACTCACGAATATGCGTTCCGTAGGCTGCATGGGCGACGAGAGAACATACGATTACGCATGCCTCTTACGCGCTGTCACCACCACAGACTTCATGACCGCTGAAGCAGCAGAGCTTCCCTGGTCTCTCATCAATAAGGTCACCAGCAGGATCGTAAACGAAGTCAAGGGCATCAGCCGCGTCTTCTACGACTGCACAGGCAAGCCGCCGGCAACGATAGAACTCGAATAATCGCATGGCTTCTGAAAGTCAATAAAATAAGGCATTTCAAGAAATTGAGTTCGTCTCGGATAATAATCGGATAATATGATTATTCTTGAATTATTCCGGGTAGCAACAGGTTAACATATTATAAGGGCGCTGCTGACTTACAAGATCGGCAGCGTTTTTTGTTGTCCGGAAGTACCGGAAGCAGGATCCGCCGCCGATCGGATCTTGACAACTCAATACGCTGCTAGTCTTTGTTTCGTTTATTCTTCACAAAGCGGTATTGCTTGGATTGTTGCTTTTGTCGAAGATTATTACAATTTTGAATATTATGTCCAAATTGGCCCTCTCCCATTACTTAATAGTGAGAGGTACAGTTCATTTATCATCATGTCAGATTTGTGGTGAGTTATATCGTATATAGAACTTTTTTCAAAAATCATGCACAATATCGACCTTTCCCACTGCTTAATGGTAGAAGGATGATTCTCTCTATTATCGTTCCAGTTGTTAACTACAGTTAACAACTGGAGGGCTATTTGAAAAAAATTTCAAAATCTTGTCCCATTTGGCCTTCTCCCACACCTTAATAATGAGAGGTGATATATCCGATCACAATAGCTGCATCATCTCTTTTGACAGCAAATAGCAAGAATACAGGACTTCAGTTGTAACACCATACCGGTTCAACTGGAGTTTTTTTGCGTAAACACCCCGCAAAAACAGAGGTCAATGTCCAGTAGTAGTGAAGGGAGATTTATCCGGGATGACATCCTAAACAAAGCATTGAACATTTTTTGTTTAGCCAGACCCCCTAATTTTGCCTTCTCCCAGTCCCTCTTAGTGAAGGGAGATTTATCGGGAACGACATCTTGCACAAAACATGGAAGTGATTTTTGTTAACCGACCCCGCATAAATTTGCCCTCTCCCATTTCTAGTAAGTGAAGGGACATTACAGAACTGAACGAAGGAAGTTTGTGCAAATGAACAAAGCAAAAACGGGCTGTCAAAAAGCTTCCTTTGTCCAGTAAGAGTGAAGGGTTATATAGCCGGGATGACTTTTTATACAAAAACAAAAGCAATTTTTTGTAAGCCACCCCCTTCATTTTCAGCCTCTCCCATTCCTTACAGGTGAAGAGGCACATAAAACCCTTCGAGGACTTTGACAACTGAATAAACAAACTATCAGGTACGTTCCTTGTATCCCGAGCCAAGTTGACTCCGACCTCGCCAAGACCGGCCGTAAGACCGAGAGCGATAAAGGGGATGAGTCAGAATCAGGGCTGCACCCTGAGGGAGGCGACGACAGGTACAAAGGCCGATACTTCTGCGTAGTCACAGGCTGAGCGTTGAAGCGGAATTAGTCCACCGTGAGCCGTCGCACCCAATGAACGCAGTGGGGTGGGAATCCCCGGAGCAAGAGACTCATGTCCCGTAGCAGCAGTACGGGAGCCGGATAGTTTTATGAAAGACCAAATAATCAACAGGAGGAAAAACAAAATGGCAGAAAACAACAACAACACAATGTTTATCGGAGTAGCTCAGATCCAGAGAGACTGGGGCATCTCCAGATCAAAGGCGTATCAGATCATCAAGGATCTCAACGCAGAACTTAAGAAGAAGAATCCCGGCGCACTTGTCGTATCCGGCAGAGTTAACCGCTTCTGGTATGAAGAGGCTTGTCTTCAGAGAGGTACGGGTTACGGAAATGGCGGAGAAGTTTGCGGGGAAAAGAAAAGCCTCTCAAGCGAGAGGCGGATACGCGCACAAAGGCACGCATAAATATGTAAGCAACTTAATTATAGTGCCTTTTCGCGTATTAATCAATCAGAAACACAGGAGGCATTATGGGAAGTAAGAAATCATTCGTAGTTTATACGGCATGGAAGAGCTTCTTCGAGCTACTGGATGATCCGGTGCTCGTTAAGGAGCTTCTCTTTGCCGTATTCAGCCTCGCTGAGGGCGAGGAAGTTGTTATAACGAACAACAAGGTAAGAACAGCCTTTAACGCAATAGAACCCACGATGAAAGAGGATCTTGAAGCGTATAAGGCAAAGTGTGAGAAGAACAGAGCAGCAGCCCAGAGCAGATGGAGTAATACGGACGTTATGCGTTCGCATGCGGACGCAATGCAACGGGATGGTGATAATGACTATGACTATGTCAATGATAATGGTAATGACTATGATAATGAGTCTGATAATGATATTGATATGTCTGTCATGTCAGGGCAGGATGTTCCGTCCGTCGCTGATGTTATAGAAGCTTCTAAGAACCGTAGAGTAGATATGTCGGAAGAGGAAGCCAAAGCATTCCTTGAACACTACTACAGAGATCTTAAGGGCGTGATCAACGGTGAACCCATAAGGAACTGGAGAAAACTGCTCAAGTCTTGGGATAACCACACACTTGTAGAACCTGAAACCGTTATGGGAAGCGGATATGAAGGGTATCAGAACGTCTATTGCAGATTGCCAGTTGAAGTTCAGAGAGCCGTTGATAAAGATCAGGAACAGTTTGGCGGCATGCTGACCAGGGCAACAGCAAGAAGAGTCACGGAACTCAGAAGGGCGGTGTGATATGGCAGTATTTAAAGACATAGGCAGCGTATATAAAGGTAAAAAGTGGAGAGTTCTCTGTTACTACACTGACTGGCGAGGACAGCGTGTCCGCCATGAAAAACGCGGATTCGAAACAAGACATGATGCTCAGGAGTATGAGCGTACCTTTTTAGCCAAGCAGACGAAGGATATCAACATGGCATCT
>JAEFBB010000024.1 GCA_016292215.1 Saccharofermentans sp.
TTGCTCAGGTTGCTATGGGATCTGACAAGAACCAGCTCATCAAGGCATTCACAGAAGCAGAAGCTTACCAGGGACCTTCCCTCGTTATCTGCTATGCTCCTTGTATCAACCACGGTATCAAGGGCGGACTCAGGGTTGCTCAGAACAGAGAGAAGCAGGCTGTAGAGTGCGGTTACTGGCACCTCTTCAGATTCAACCCTGCACTCGCTGCAGACGGCAAGAATCCTTTCACTCTTGACTCCAAGGAGCCTACAGCAGACTTCTTCGACTTCCTCAAGGCAGAAGTACGTTACAACTCACTCTACAAGAAGTATGATGCAGAAGTTGTTGACGGCCTCTTCCAGAGATGCTATCAGGATTCCAGAGACCGTTATGCTTCTTATGTTAAGAAGGCAAACGAAGCTTAATCGTTAAGTTATTAACCGATTAATCCGGGGGCTGTCCCAGAGATGGGACAGCCTCTTTTTTTTGTCCTCAAAAAAGGAAAGTTTGCCCTAACTGGTGCCCATTCGGAGTGTTAATCCATGCTATAATTAGCAAAGCAAATTAAGGAAGTGGACAAGGCTTACAGTATGAAAAGCAACAAAGGCAGCGAAGATTACTCAAGACTTCTGATCAACGACAGTCTTTTGCCCGATATATTCCTCGTCAGATATGCCCAGGAGTTAAGCAGGAATGCCCTGCTCGTATATCTCTGGATCAACATGACAGGCAATAAGAACAGCTTTGACGGCAGTACCGTACGCCAGTTCAAGATAATTCCGGACGAAGAGATAGATAAGACTTTGGCAGAGCTCATGGCTTCAGGCCTTATCAACCGCAAGGACAAGACTTACTATTTCGATGACATCAAGGCGCGCGAAGTGGAAGAATATGTCCAGGCGCAGAAGGCAAGAGGCTTAGATCCCGATTCCGGCTTAAGCAGCGATGAGAAGGAGAGGACGACTCTTGCGGAGTCCATCTCAAAGACCTTCTATCAGGGCGAGCTTCCTTATATTTTCTACAGACTTATAGATAAGTGCCTCTACGAGTATAAGTTTGACAGCATCGTATGCTACAAGCTTTTCGAAGAGGGATATGACCAGTCCATTCACAGATCCAATATCCAGATGGAGAACCGTGCCCGCGAATGGTACGAGAAGGGTTATACGGATATCAAGAGCCTCGAGAAACACCTCGAGATCAGCGCACGCTACAAGAAGCTCGTTAAGCTCACGGGAAGCCTCATGCGCAAGAGACTCAACGGTCTTGATCTTGACCGCGTTAAGAGCTGGGCAGAAGATCTCGGTGCCACGGAAGAGCTCGTTACTCTCGCTTTTAAGGAGAACGAATTCAGAAGCAACCTGACACTTAAAAATGTCGGCGATACGCTCACGAAATGGTACGACCAGGGCATCAAGACGGCAGAAGATGCCGCCAGGTTCTGCGAAGAAGAGCATAAAGAGAATAAGCGCAAGGCCACCAGAAGAAAGGCGAATGCAGGCTCTTCCTGGCGCACAGGAGAAGAGGCAGGCATCAGTGCAGGCAAGACGGATGAGCCTGATAAGAAGGCCTCTGAGGATAATCCGGCAGAGGATGACAATGATATCCCTGATGATATCCTCAACATGTTTGGTGATGATTGATTATGAAGACCATTAAAGAACTTATAAGAGAAGGACTTACCGAAGTTGCTGCCACGAGAGATATCAACAGGCAGGAATCCATTAAGCGTGTTTATAAGGAATGCCCTGATCTTAAGGACATAGACGATCAGATTTTGGAAGTCCGCAACAGCAGGTTCATTGCCGTTATAGATAACGACGAGAGGCTGATCAAGCGTTTTGATGTCGCTGAAGAAGAGCTTATGGTAAAGCGCGACAAGATCATTGCAAGGAATAACATCGATCCTGATTTTGATTCAGAGAAGAACATCTGCGACAAGTGCGGTGACACCGGTTTTACCAAGGGTTCTGACGGCACGGTAAAGGTCTGCTCCTGCAGGAAGAAAGAGCTTGAGATGTGCTATGAGCAGAGCGGCATGGCAGATTACTCTTCTTATAAGATGAAGAATTACAGGGACGATTATCTTGGCAATGCCGCTTCGCGCAAGAAGATCAAGAATGAGCTTTTGAAGGTCATGCTGGGTCTTGAAAGCGGCGAAGGCAAGTCCCCTTTGTGCGTTTATTCGGCTCCGCCCCAGACAGGCAAGACTTTCCTTGCCGTAGGCGTCTGCAAGACAGCGATCAATCTCGGCAAGAGCGCATTCTATGCCAAGTGCGAAGAGCTCGCGACGATAGGCACCGATACCTTGGAAGATCTTAAACATATTGATTTTCTGGTCATCGATGATTTTGCTGATGCGGTCACGATGTATAACAACGTGGGATCTATCTTAAATTCCATTCTTGAGACGAGAGCTGCATCAGGTCTTCCCACAGTCCTGGTCACACCGTTCCCCAAGAGCGAGCTTGTAAACAAGTGCGACATGAGGATCAGCGGCAAGCTTCAGTCTGCCAAGCTGATATCTTCGGAAGGAAGGTAAAGATCTTCCGATGAATGTGCGCTGCGGAATCGACATCGTAGATGTCTCAAGGTTCGTAAAGATAATAGGAGACGATAATACGTCTTTTATCAACAAGTGTTTCACCGAAGGTGAGATAAGCTACTGCAATGCTTCAAAGGATATTAACAAGAAGGCCGAGCGCTTCGCTGCCAGGTTTGCTGCCAAGGAAGCAGTCGGCAAGTCTTTAGGCACCGGCCTTATGAGTGAAGGCGTAGGGATGCACGACATAGAAGTTATTAAAGACGAGAAGGGCGCGCCCGCAATCAAGCTTACCGGCGGCGCACTTACACATGCCGGTGATATCGGAATGAGCTCAGTCTCGATAAGCCTGTCACATGACGGCGGGATGGCCATAGCTTACTGCGTGATGCTGTCGGAGAAGTGATATGAAGAGACAGAACAAGCAGGAAAAAGGTTCGGTATTTAAGGGCGCTGACCGCAAGAAAAAGCAGGTCATCGGTGAAGAAGTCGCGCCCAAGGATATAAGGCACCTTGAGCGTACCGTAAAGCTCCCGTTCCTTGCGGATATGGATGAAGGCAAGGAGGAGTACGGCAGCGCCGAAGACATGCAGGAGAAGTGGGGCCTTTCCGAGAAGCAGGCGACATTAAATGTTGTCCGCAAGAGAAGAATCATAAGCCTCGCGATCGCTTTTGCTGCGTTTATCCTTCTTATCGTCGGAGTTTTCTATATACTCCCGAGAGTATTGCCCGGTGTTTTTAAGGGATCCAATATCGAGCTCTTCGTTGAGCCTGTCATCAACCTCGAATATGAGGATCCTTCATACAGAGTCGTTATAGACAGCACGTTATCCCTCATGACCGAGCCCGATCCTGCTTCGACCAGAATCGCGGAAGTGCTTTACAATGAGGCAGTTATTTATTTGGATGACAGCACGAACGGCTACTGCAAGATAAGAACATTAGACGGACTCGAAGGATATGTTACCGCTTCAAGCCTTATCAGCAGCATGGAATCTGTTGAGCCCGACGTCCACCAGTTTAAGCTGATCGTCTCGGATCCTTCGAAAAACATCATGACCCACGCGAGCAACGGTACATTGATCAAGAAGGTAATGATGAATACCGTCCTTTACGGAGATATCAAAAGAGAAGGCGTTTACCAGGTCACTCTCCCGGGCGGCACCACCGGCTGGATCGGATCTTCCGGCGTAATCGAGCTCTCGCCCAGAGCTGAGACTGAAGAGGTTTCCAGCCGTTATTTCGTGAGCTCGGTGCTGACTTTTGTCAACGCGAAATATATCCAGAACGGCATGTCCGTAGACGGCGCGTCTGTTAACGGCGCTGTCTATGTCTGCGCTGAGATCAACGGAATATCCATACCCAGGACCATGGAAGAGCAGGCACAGGCCGGAATAGAGGTCATCCCTGAGCCTGACGCCGTTACGGGACAGATAATGATAGACCAGATCCAGCCGGGAGACATACTGTTCCTGTCTAGCCCCAACAAGGCTCCGGGAGATACGGAAATATACGAAATGGCGGTCTGTACGGACTACGGAACGCTGTTTATGCTGTCTCCGGCGAGGACCACGGTAAGACTCCGTAACTTCCAATCGGGCGATGATATTTGTCAACGAATCATTACTATTAGAAGATTATTTAGCAGTAAGGCAATGTAGGCCTAAAAACTTGTTGCAACATCAAATAGGTTGTGGTATTATTCTTAGGCATTTGAATTCTAACAGGAGGTGTTTGCATGGCTAAGTGTGAAGTTTGCCAGAAAGATATGTTCTTCGGCAGAAAGATCAGAATCACGCGTTCACAGATTTCCAGACGTGCTCTTACTAAGCAGCAGGCTAACGTACACAGAGTTAAGGTTGTTGTTGACGGCACCCCCAAGACCATGAACGTTTGCACTCGTTGCCTTCGTTCCGGCAAGGTAGAAAGAGCTTAATTAATAGCTTTAACCGGTGATTCAAGAGGTTGTCTCATATGAGGCGACCTCTTTTTTTGGCATATAGGGTCCTTGGTGCGGTACGGCTGTGGTTTTCGAGGGTGGTATAATATGCGTATCCGGATAAGCTCCGGATCTGTTTTATGGTATTTGCACGATAAGCATAGGGGGGATTGCTTATGGTAAGTGGGAATGCTGCTCCGCAGAAGGAGCGTAAGTTTAGTAAACTCAGTCTTGCAGGTTTTATTATTTCCGTTTCATCACTGATTTGTTTTATTTTGCTGATTGTGGCTACATCCCGGTTAAGAAAACAGGGAGTGCTGGTCGGGATTGGAATAGCAGCGGTTTTTGTTGCTTTGGCCCTGTCGTTGATACTTTCCATTTCCGGATTCGCCTCAGCCAGGGAAAACAAAAGAAAAGGCAGTCCTTTTGGACTCAGCGGAATACTGATTTCTTCAATTACATCATGCGTGCTTGTGTGTTTATTGTTATCAAGAGCATGTTTATCCTCGCTGATGACCGTCAGTACGGCAACCAAGGCTGTACCTATAAATACTAACTCAACTGTAATTGACGGGGTTCCCAGAGTTTTCGGGGAAGCAATCTTTCTGCCTTGTACGATTGCTGAATTAAAGCAGAAGGGCTTTGATACTGATTATTCAGTGACTGTACATGAGATCCACATGTGGCCCAAAGATGACAGAGAATTCTTTGCTGAAGGCCCGTATATTAATTGTTATCTTGAATACGATTCTTATGATTACGGCAATAATACTGCATCCGATGATTCTATTGTTGTTGCAATTACATTCCAGGAATATAACCAGGCAGAGCTTGATTTCCATAGTATTTCGTTCGATATGACAGACGAGGATATTTGGAATCAGTTCGGTGTGCCGGCATATGAGGAAGACAGCAAAATGAACGGGCATGCAGCGTATTACATGGGCAATCACGGCCTGATGTACAAATTCAATTACAGGTTTTCAAATCAAAGGTATGAACAAGACGAAGACCGGGATATTTGGGAGATCACGATAGCAACAGAGGAATACATGAAAAATTATGTCATAGACTGATGACCGGTTTTTCTTCATAAACCAAAAACAAAAGTGCCTCAAAAAGATAACTTCTTGAGGCACTTATTTTTGAATCTAAATACTTAAGATTACTTCTTAACTTCGATAACCGACTTGCCGCCCATGTAAGGTCTCAATGCTTCAGGGATCCTGATGGAGCCGTCTTCGTTGAGGTTGTTCTCTAAGAAGGCGATGAGCATTCTCGGAGGAGCAACGCAGGTGTTGTTAAGAGTATGAGCGAGGTATGTGCCCTCGGAGCCTCTGATCCTGATCTTGAGACGTCTTGCCTGAGCGTCGCCCAGGTTAGAGCAGGAACCGACTTCGAAATACTTCTTCTGTCTCGGAGACCATGCTTCAACGTCGCAGGACTTGACCTTGAGGTCAGCCAGATCGCCGGAGCAGCACTCGAGCGTTCTTACGGGGATGTCGAGTGAACGGAAGTAGTCTACTGTGTTCTGCCAGAGCTTGTTGTACCATGTCATGGAGTCTTCAGGCTTGCAGACAACGATCATCTCCTGCTTTTCGAACTGGTGGATCCTGTATACGCCTCTCTCCTCGATGCCGTGAGCACCGACTTCCTTACGGAAGCAGGGGGAGTAGGATGTGAGTGTCTGGGGGAGCTTGTCCTCGTCTGTGATCGTATCGATGAACTTGCCGATCATGGAGTGCTCGGATGTGCCGATGAGGTAGAGGTCTTCACCCTCGATCTTGTACATCATGTTTTCCATCTCTGCAAAGCTCATAACGCCCGTAACGACGGAAGATCTGATCATGTAAGGCGGAATGTAATATGTGAATCCGCGGTCGATCATGAAGTCTCTTGCGTAGGAAAGGCATGCGGAATGAAGTCTTGCGATGTCGCCCTTAAGATAGTAGAAACCGTTGCCGGATGTCTCTCTTGCCTGGTCGAGCTCGATGCCGTCAAGCTTTTCCATGATATCAACGTGATAGGGAACTTCGAAATCAGGAACGAAGGGCTCGCCGAACTTCTCGATCTCGACGTTCTCGGAATCGTCCTTGCCGATCGGAACGGAAGGATCGATGATGTTAGGGATAACGAGCATGATCTTTCTGATCTCTTCTTCGAGCTCTGTTTCCTTAACTGTGAGAGCCTCAAGCTCTTCAGCCATATCGGTGACCTGCTTCTTGATCTGCTCAGCTTCTTCCTTCTTGCCCTGTGCCATGAGAGCGCCGATCTGCTTGCTGACCTTGTTACGGTTAGCTCTTAAAGCTTCAGCACGTGTCTTGCTCTCGCGGAATTCCTTATCAAGTTCAATGACCTGATCTACCAGGGGAAGCTTCTCATCCTGGAACTTGTTCTTGATGTTCTGCTTTACGATGTCAGGATTGGTACGTAAAAATTTGATATCAAGCATTGTGTCACCTCTTATATATCTCTTGAAAATAAACTACCTAATTGTATGCTTAGAAGCCGTCAGTTTCAATCAGTCTCTACAGACATATCTCCGTCGTATGTGCCGGAAGGATATTTGCACGAAGGATCCCATAAGATAAACTCGTTGATGCCAAGATCCTTGATGGCTTTGATCTGTGAATTGATCTCATAATAGCCGTATTCTATGTAATTGCCCTTGCCGATGTAGGAAGCCGTAAAGGCCTGCAGATAAGGCCTTACATAAGTGAAGCCTTCCTGTTTGTAGATCGGCTGGCACTCGTGAAGAACGCTGAATACCATAAGGTAGGGCTCTTTGTCAGGATACTTGAAGGTGTGGCCTGCAAGCATCGTGCCCAGAGCGTAGTGGGAAGGGTAGACCATCGGACAGCACGAATCTATGCCCGTCATTCCGAGCGTCTCGAAGTCCTGGCCGATTATCGCAGCGTCGCTGGGTGATGTTAACACGATACCGAAAATATCCGCCGATACCGGAACACCGTATGTATCCTGTACCCTGATCCTTGCTTCCTGAAGGAATCTGTTGACGGCTTCAGCCTTGGAAGGATACTGGTTTTCTTCTCCGTAGTAAGGCTTGACCTTGTTCTGGGTAGCGCCTGCGGGGAATCTGACGTAGTCGAACTGGATCTCGTCAACGCCGTAGCCAACTGCTTCTATCGCGATATCGATGAGGTAATCCCAGTTTTCTTCGCAGTAAGGGCTTAAGAACGGGTTGTTACCTTCGTTGCTGAACTTAACGACGTTGTTGTCCGCATCCCGGATAGCTCTTTCGGGGAAGTGCTTAGCGGCTACGCGGTCATTGAAAGATACTATTCTTCCGATGACCCTTATGCCGTTCTCGTGGCACTTGTTGACGACAGCTTCAAGATCGTAAGCGTCCCAGACATAACCGATCTCTCTTGCTGTTGATACATTGGACATGTAAGGGAGGCCGTATTCGTTCTTAAGATCGATTACGATGGCATTGAGTTCGCTGTTATTGCAAAGTTCTATTGCTTTATCGAGTGCGGATCCGGATCCGATATAAAGTGCTTTTACTTCAACGTGTTCAGGAACTATGACCTGGTCTTCGGGAAGTTCGGGAAGAGGACGCCAATAGCTGTCTGCAAGCTCTGATGCTGCCAGCTGCTCCGTGTGATATACGATGGGCTCCGTGGTGGTTATTTCAGAATAGGAAGCCGAAGCAATTACAGGGACGTTGACGGGAGCGTCCGGCTTTTTGGTGTAGTTGATCAGTTTTGTGATTCCCAGGGTGACTAATACTACTGCAAGTATAGCCGATACCGACAACATGATCGTCAGCGTACGTTTGAGCCCGGCTATCTCAAGACTGTCGTTGCCCGAAGTATTATTAACGTTATTATTATTTAGCATAGGACAATTATACAGACCTCACCTGAAAAGGACAAATTATGTGCATTTTTGCTTTTCGTTGCCTAAAAACAGCATAACCTGAAAGCCTTGTCCTGCGAGCATTTGACGGCGCTCTGTGGTAAAATACTATTATAAAAATTTGATTTTTACAAAAGCAGGTTTGATATGATCGTTCGTAATTGTTCAGGCGGAATCGTTTTTACGGGAGACAAGGTCTTGCTGGTCTGCAATGACAAGCAGGAGTGGGGTTTCCCGAAGGGCGCTGTTAAGACCAGCAGCGATCTGAGCCTGTCCGATTTTGCAAAAGAGAGGATCAAGATCGAGTGTGATGTTGATGCCAGGGTCATAGCTCCCTGCGGCAAGACCAATTACGAATTCTATTCGATCACAAGAAGAAAGCCTGTTCACAACAATATCTCATGGTTTGTTATGGAAGCTCAGAGTGATTACTGCAAGGCATATCCGGAGTCGGGTACGGTCGACTGCAGATTTGAAGAGATCACCAATGCTCTCGATGATATCACCTACAGTCAGGATAAGTCCCTTCTTATGATGGCTTACCAGAAGTACAGGGAGAGCATCAAGGATTGAGCTTGAACATCACATTAAGCAAGACTGGAGAATCAAAGATCGAAGTTAAGAAGTCGGTCTTTATCGGCAGGAGCTTTCACATCACTTCCCCTGAAGACGCTGCCCAATACCTTGCCGCAGAGCGCAAGAAATATCCTGATGCCAGACATCTTTGTTATGCATGGGTACTTGGCGGGGACAATGCCAGGCAGAAAACTAGTGACGACGGCGAGCCCCAGGGCACGGCCGGCCAGCCTCTGTTAGAGCTCCTCACATCGAATGGTTTTACCGATACGCTCGTATGCGTAACGAGATATTTCGGAGGCACGCTCCTTGGCACGGGCGGCTTAAGACGCGCTTATTCCGACAGCGGCAGGCAGGCTCTCATAAGCGGTGAGCCCGTGACTTTGATACCTGCGCTAAGGTGGCACGAGAGCTGCTCTTATCCTTTTTTCGAGACCTTATCGCGTAAAGCATCAGCATCCGGCTGGACGGTCGAAAACATCGAATACGGGCAGGATGTTACCTGTGATATTACGGTCCCCGAGGAGAGGGAAGAAGAGTTTGTAAGGTTTTGCCTGGACGCTTCAGGCGGCATGATAGCTCCGGAAGATCCTGAGAAGATCCTTATGAAGGGCGCGAAAATATCTATTTCCTGACTTGTGTTTTGACAAGAAATTGCCCAAAATAAGTGAAGCGTTCAGAATAAAATACAAAGTGAACGCGTGTATAAGGGGATAGCTTCATGGAGAACGAAAACAACGAGCAGCTTACAGAGCTTACAGAGCAGAAAAACAAAGCGCCTGAGAGGTCTGAGAAGGAGAAGAATCTCCGCTTTACCCTGCTCGTTTTATCTCTCGTCCTGGTTGCCGGCGCGATTTTTTCAGGATTCCAGTCGTTTTATATCTTCAAGCTGAATAACGGCGAGGAAGGGATTTTCTCATACACGGCACCCAAGACCAATACCGATCCTACCAGCGCCATCGAATCCATGATCAATTCCGATGATCCTGCGTCTGATGAGCTGCCTGAGCCCTGGTTCGCATTAGAGGATGCGGCTTCTGTTACAGATCCCAACAAGACCAGGATGTCTGTGGTAGACATCGTTAAGGAAGTAAGCCCTGCTACAGTACCGATCAGCGTGATCAGCGTTGATGACGGCAAGGAGACCAAGATCGGTTCGGGCACAGGCTTCATCATTACAAGTGACGGATATATCGTTACGAACCAGCACGTTGTAGTCCTCGCGGACAAGGCTGTCAGCACATATTACGTTGTTGTCGTCCTGCCGGGTGACGATACGCCTGTAAGGGCTGAGATCGTAGGCTCAGACGAGCAGACTGACATCGCGGTGCTTAAGGTCGATACGGATAAAGAGCTTCCCTGCGTTACTCTGGGCGATTCCGATACGCTCCAGTCAGGCGAGCTTGCCATAACTATAGGCAACTCCATGGGTAACTTCGATGACTCCGTAACCGTAGGCGTCATCTCCGCTCCTAAAAGGCAGATCACCAGAAACGGTTATTTGGTAGATGTCATCCAGACTGATGCAGCGATCAACCCCGGCAACAGCGGCGGCCCCCTCATCAATTCATTTGCAGAGGTAGTAGGCATCACTAATTCCAAGATCGTTAATTCGACAACGGAGAACTTAAGCTTTGCCATCCCGGTCAACTCGGTAAAGACGATTATCGAGAGCCTCATCAATTACGGCAAGGTCATCAACAGGCCTTATCTCGGAATATCCGTAAAGTATGTTGCCGATGAGTCTTATTACGGCGCAAAGGGCGGAGTTTATATTGCTGAGGTAGTCGAGGGAGGCCCTGCAGCCAAGGCCGGCATCGAAGAAGGTGACAGGATCATCTCGATGGGCGGTGTTGAAATAGTAGCGACCGGTGATATTATTAAGGTGCGCGACGCGTACGAAGTTGGTGACGCGATCGAGATCGTAGTCGAGCGCGACGGCAGGCAGATCACTCTGACGCTCGTTATCGGCGACAGCGCAGACTTCTAAGTTTTATATTCGAAAAGGATGATATTTATATGAGCGGAAACGGCACAAAGAAAACAGGAACCAAGCTTCTGGCATGGATATTGATCGGAGCGATGCTCCTTACTTTCGTTTTCGCGATCATAATGGTAATTCTCTCGCAGAACCAGTACGCAAGCCTTTTCGGCGGCGGCTGATACTTACGGCACGTCCTTGATCTGATCTAATCCGTCGTTATTAAAGCTCCAGGTGTAATCAGCAGCTTTGCTTGTGAGGAAGTTCTGATAGTTGTTCATCCTGAGGAAGCTGTTTACCCTGTCATACCATTCGGGATTAGGTGATTCCGCGATAAAGTAAATGACATAGAATGTACCCTCGCTCTCGATGATGGTCTTATCGCCGAGAGTTCTTCCTGCGAAAATCCAATCAGCAAGAATATCCTGATACTTGGCCTTGTAGATCTGGCTGTCGTGGATGACTGAGAGCTGTCCTGCGAGGATATAGTCGTTATAAAGGTTCTCGACTTCGTTGCAGCTGTCGGCATCGTCGATGTAATCGTAGATCTCCTGGGCCAGTGCCTGTGTTGCGGCGAGGTCAGGTGTCATGTCTTCGGTAAACTGTGTGTTGACTGTTACGATGTAGCAGTTGCGGAGCTGCTCTGACATTCTTACTCTTGATACGAATACCAGAATGATAGGGAAGCCGTCCTCATCGGGGATGATGGTGGCATCTCCGTCTACTCTCGACTCATCGAAAAGCCATGACCTGAAATCAGGATGCGAGATGTCTTCGTAACGGCAGTTCGGGATAAGTCTCGAATCGGGTTCTGACAATGTGTTTGCTGCGACACCCGAGAAATACTTGGAAGCACAGCTCTCAAACTTGGAAGGGTCGTGATCCATGGCATCAATGATCTCCTGCGCGCGGATCATTGCGGTATCGATAAATGCCTGGTCTCTCTGTTCATAAGTGAGTCTCAAGAGCTTATAGCTTACGAGATCGTAAATGTTTCTGGACTGTGTGTATGCGCTCTCGGCCTGATCATCGGAAGCTGACAGCTGAAGGAGCTTTTCTCCCTCGGCATAATCTTCCGTGAAGTACTTGCGGGCGAGCGTGTTGATGATGACCTGCTCATCTACCTGGCTTCCGAAAACACCCTTGATGTAAGTGTCGAGCGGGACGCCCAGCTCATCAGCCTTGCCCTTGAGCCAGTTGATATAAGCATTGGCGCGGTCATAATGTGCCTTCTCGATCTCATAGCCCTGCGCGGTAGCGTCATCATATAAGATCTCCATCTTCTGGAGGTCCTGGGCAGTAACATATCTGAAGTAATCCCTGTATGTCGCGAAATTATCGTCATCAAGGTAAGGTGAAGAGAGCATCTGCTCCGTGTCGGCAGCGAAAAGGTCTACACCTTCGCTCAAAAGCTCATAGTGGTACATGAAGCTGAATTCGCCGCTTGAGATGTCCCTGCCGTTGATGGTAAGGGGGCTGATGAAGGACTCATCCATGCCTGTATCCAGAGCAAATGAAAGAACAGCGACGATGAGCACTAAGATGACGCCGAGCACAACGAAGAAGAGACCTGCATTGCGTCTGCGCTTGCCCTTGACGATAGCGTCTTCGTTCTTGTCGAGATTGATCTCTGTAGGAATATCTCTTGTAACTGCAGCAGGTTCTTCTGCCTTGGCGCCCTTTTTATCGGGAAGCGAAGGAAGTACGGGAGCCTTAACTGCGTCACCGGACTTACCTGTGAGAAGCTCAGGATCGATCTCAGCCAGATCATTCAGAGTGACGCCCTTATGCTTTTCGGCAACGGGTGTCTCCATGAAATCATTTGTAGGTGTGCCTTCGGAAGACTCCAAGACCTCATTATTTGCAATCTGCCCGTCGACCACAGGTGTACGGGCCGGATTTTTATCGTTATTCTTTTTGTTTTTACCCTTCATTAAGTCAAACCCCACATCAAATATAAATAGGTATAGGTTAAGGACACTTTACCATAAAAGAAGAACCAACATGGTCAAAGTATGCTATTATTAACACGTTTGTAATCTAATAAAAATTTTAGAGGTTATATGCGGGTAAAAGATAGACCGATACTGAAAGAAAAAAGTGGCACTTTAGCGGAATGCTGGCCGCAGTTTCTTTTGGCTTTTTTGTTTCCGACACTAACAGTTCTCGCGGCTTTTGCAGTGACCGGATGTTATCCTTTCGGTGACCGCACGATCCTTACCGTAGACCTCTATCACCAGTACTGCCCCTTCCTTGTAGCGTTCAGGGACAAGGTCTTATCGGGCGGCTCTCTGTTTTACAGCTGGAATGACGGCTTAGGCCAGGAATACTACGCGGCTTATGCGAATTACGCGGCAAGCCCTCTTAATATTTTCGCGCTGCTCTTCGATGCGAAGACCATGCCGGTATTCATCGGACTCGTAACATGCCTGCGCGCGGGACTTTCTTCGCTTTTCATGATGCTCTTCTTATCCGCCAACGATAACAAGAGGATCGACAACATCACGGTTATCTTCAGTTCTTCATACTCGCTCTGCGGATGGTTCATCTCATTTTTCTGGAACATCATGTGGTGCGACGCAGTCGTATTGCTGCCTTTGATCCTGCTCGGATTAAGAAGGCTCATGCTGGAGAAAAAGTGCGGCCTTTATGCGGTTACTCTCGCGATCGCTCTTATCAGCAACTACTATGCGGGATATTTCCTCTGCCTGTTCCTCGTGATCTTCGCGCCCTGCTATTACATCTGCATCTTCTCGCGCGAAAAGAAGAAGGGCGACCCTTCAAGGCTCTGCTTTAAGACTTTCATCGGTTCGGCATTCAGGTTTGCTTTATCGAGCATACTTGCCGCAGGAGCTTCTGCGATACTGACTCTGCCGACATACCTGATCCTCCAGAACTGTTCTGCTACGGGCGATGCCCTGAAGATGGACTATAACCTCCAGAACAAGCTCTTCGATTTCATCGGAAGATTCATGGTAATGGCCAATCCGAACATCAGAGACGGCATGGCCAATGTCTACAGCGGCATCGTTATCATTCTTCTTCTGCCTTTGTTCTTCCTTCTTCCTGCGAAGACAGGCATTAAGCTCAAGCACAAGATCGTATTCGCCATTATGCTCGGCGTCATGTATCTGAGCTTTTCAAACCGCACACTCAATTTCATCTGGCACGGCTTCCATTTCCCGAACCAGATACCTTACAGGGAATCTTTCCTTATGAGCTTCCTTTTGGTGTTTATCGGATTCCTTACGATAAGACGCATCAGGGCACTTGGCACGAAATATGTGACGGGAGCCATTCTGGGCTCGGCCGTTTTCCTTATCTTCTATGAGAAGTTCGGAGCAGGCAACGAGAGTTATATCCAGATGGGCGGCACGCTCCTTTTCCTGATCATTCAGGGCGCGGCGCTTCATACTGTCAGCAACACCAAGGCTAATAAGAGCGAGTTCTTCTGCGAGACACTCCTTACCGTCACAATGATGATCGAGATGTTCGCAGCTTCCCTTACTACGATAGGCCTGGTTGCCGCACATGAAGGCTTTACGAGCTATGCGCCTTATGGCAGGAACCATGAGGAAGTAGCAAGCTATGCGGCAGAGGTTGAGGGAACCGAAGGCCACATGAACTTCGAGCGTTCCGAGCTTTTCCCGAACAACGTCTGTGACCTGCAGTCGCTTTATAACGTTAAGGGTCTGTCGATATTCTCTTCTACGGCAAGAGAGAGCTTTGTTAAATACATGAGAAACTACGGTTTCCACAACAATAACATCAACGGACTGCGCAACGCCGGACTTACCCGCGTTACCGCAACGATCCTCAATGTCAGAAATCTCATTGAGACAGACAAGACCAAGTCTGTACCTGCGCTGTTTGAACAGGAATACCAGGAAGGAAATGTCACTTCATGGGGCAATCCTGATGCTCTCAGCATCGGCTTTATGACCGATACCGCAGTGATTGATTACGCGCCTGATTACGACAAAAACCTTGATGTTTTCGACAAGACGAACCAGTGGGTAAGAAGCATGGGCGCAGATTCCGTATATAAGCCCGTTATCCTCAATGCCGGATTCTCCACGGGAATCTCTACTCAGGATACAGTTGGCCACGTCCTTGTATATACCGACCAGTACAGCAATACAAAGGGCTATGAGATCAATCTCATCGTAAACAGTGCGGACATCGGTTCTGATGTATACATCTATGCAAATGCCAAGAAGGGCGGCACTGTCACTATAACCAGCGGAGACACCAAAAAGACATTCGAGATAAGAAGCTACCAGATCATCTGCCTCGGCATCTATGACGGCACACCGATCGAAGTCACCATCAAGTATCAGGATGTCCCAGGAACTTCGATGTTTGTATACGGATACCAGCTCGACCAGGCAGGCTATCAGAAGATGCTCGAAGTATTGGGTGATGAGCAGTTGGAAGTAACATCTTATGATGATACGTCCATTTCCGGCCACATCGAGGCTAAAGAAGACGGCCTGCTGTTCCTCACGATCCCTTACTCTGAAGGCTGGACGGCTGTGGTCGACGGCAAGGAGGCTGAGATCACGCCTGTACAGGATGCGCTTATGGGCATCAAGCTCACTAAGGGCAGCCACGACATCACGTTGAAGTACACGCCCAAAGCATTTAAGGAAGGTGCTCTCATAAGCATCGTATCTATCTTCCTTATCGTGCTTATCTCTTTTGTTCCTGTTCTCGTAAGAAAGCTTAAGAAGAATAATAAGGCTGCTTTGGCAGTTGCGGCCGGCGTCCCTTCTGAAGGCGGAAATGACGGGCAGACTTCTATTGAGGAGGTCCCTGTAGAAGCGATCCTGCCTGATGATACGAAGCCCGCAGATACGGCTGATAACGTAAGCGATAAGGCTGAAGAGCCTGTTCCGGAAGAGGAAGAAAAGCCTGTTACCGAAGAAGATAAGGGCGATCCGGAGACCGAAGATGATCAAGGCTAAAGGAAAGTTTTCCACTTCCTTGGGAATGGCGTTCTGCTTCCTCGCAGCTGTTTTACTGGCTGTGGCAGCTATGAACATCGGCTTTATGACTGAGCCCGGTAAGATCCTTCCTGTCGCGATCAGCATGCGTTCGGGCGAGACTAATAAGAATATCTTAAGAGGGATCGATCTGGCATTAGATGACATCAGATTGATCAGATCCGGAGAAAGCATCGATACCTGGCGCCTTCTTACATTTGTGCATGCGGATCTGTTCTTTTATCTGGCCTTGATCGTTCCGGAAGCTGTTGCCAAGACAATACTTCTCATCGGTTACTATTTGAGATTTGGCCTTTGCTGCAGCGCAATGTATTATTTCTTGTCAAAGCATATAAAGCTCTCAAGGCTGCCTTCGGCCATGCTCGCTGCCATGTATGCATTCTCATCCCAAATCATCTTCACGGCCCAGTTCCCGTCTGTAATGAACATGGCTGTCATGTTCCCGTTGCTCTTATCTGCCTTTGATTCTTATCTGCAGAAGAGGACCTGGAAGACTTACACGGTTGTCTGTGTCTGTTCATTCGGTCTCGCGTTTACCGGGGGATTTGCGATAATCGCCGGCATACCTGCGATGGCTCTTATCGGTCTTGTAATGTGCATCGGCCTGTATTCAAGATCCGGCAGGGCAGTATCTTCCTGGTTCAAACTCGTGTCAGGACTGTCCGTGGGACTCCTGCTCGATATGGCTTTCCTTGTACCGGGACTTACCGCCATGGAGTCAAAGCTTAACATCGCTGCGAGCTTCTCTGAGTCAAAAGTCACATACACGGTCTATGACCTTTTGCGCGGCACATTATGCCTCCGTTCCGGAAGCATGTACGATAACACGAGCCCCTTGTTTTATATCGGAATACTGACGATAGCCGCAGTAGTGGCATTTGCTCTTAATGACCAGATACCGGTAAGGCTTAAAGCCGCTTCTGCCGTAATAGCAGCAGTGATGCACATTGCCTGCTGTTCTTCCTTTGTAAACGATGCTTTAAGTTTTTTCGGAAGTGCTCCGGTACTTACTTCTGCCAGACTGATCTGCCTTGAAGTACTGATCTTCTTTATGGCGGCAATAGGCCTCAAGAATGCCAAGAGCCTTAAGAAAGGCGGATTAATAGCCGTCTGTCTGGTGCCTCTGGCTTTTCTTATATTGTCGAACAATTCATCTGCCGGGACATCATTTTCGAGCTCGATAATCGTATCCACATTTATCGTGACATTCTTTGAATCTCTTCTTGTATATGCGCTGGCAAGGAACAAGCTCTCATCTGCCGCTAAATACGTCGTGCTTGCCGTGGCCTTTATTCTTGTCGGAGTTAATACCGCCTTCGTAATGTTCAACAATACGATCTCAATCTCATCCGCATCAGAATACTTTAAGGGCAACAGACTGACATATTCTTCTGAAAGCATTATTACCGACGGCGAATTTGTTCTGCCCGCGGTATTAGATGACAGCACATATATCGTGGTCCCTGCCGATCTGAGCGTCTATGAGTCAGCGGGTTACGCTTTAGACAGTATTAATTATCTTTCCTATAAGACTACGGGAGACGACCTTTTCGAGAGGACAGACTATGAGCCTGACATCAGGAGCGGAATGCAGTCTGCGGGAATGGATCTTTATGTGATCAAGGAAGGATATAACGAACTGGTAATGATCCCGCTGGATATATCTTCCGGCGACAGAATGTTTGTATACTGCAGCAGCCCTGCAGGCGCTTCGGTCAGGGTAGAAAGCTCTGACGGAATGTCTGAAAGGATATTTGAGGGACCGTTCCTTACCGGGATCGACACGGCTTCAGAAGATGTTGCCATCAACATCTCTTTGACGACGGAAGCGGAGAGGACCTGCAGAATATCTTTGGTCGTCCTCAAAGAATCTGTTTATGAATCAATGAAGACTCTGTCGGGCGAAGTCTCAGGCCCGGCTTTTAAGGTGAATATAAACAGCACCAACAGAGCGCACGGCACCAACACCCTCATCCTGCCTTATGCTTATGACGAAGGCACCAGAGTCAGGGTAAACGGCACAGCCTATGACACTTATGACATCTGCGGCAAGATGGCCTTAACATTTGAATGCGGTGATAGCGAGACTGTTGACGTCAAGATCGGCAAGCAGGCGGAAGGAACGCTTGTTGCCAACATGATAAGCGCCTTTATGGCACTGTGTCTTATCGCCATTCCGCTTATACAAAGGTATAATGATAAGAAGAAAGTAACCGGCGAAGGAAATAATACAAATGCTTAGCAGGAAAATCACAGACGGCACGGAATTCGTTGTTTTTGATATGGAGTGGAACCAGCCGATGCCGGGCAAGGAATATCCCTTTGATGTCAGCAAGCTTACAGGCGAGATCATTGAGATAGGCGCACTGAAATATGTTTATGACAACGGCGAACTGATCTATCAGGACACGTTCTCCACTGATATCGCTCCTGTTAAGTATACGAAGCTTCATTATCACGTTAAGAAAGTTACCCATAAGAAGAATGCCGATCTTTTGAACGGAATTCCTTTTAAGGATGCCTATACGAAGTTTAGAAAATTCTGCGGTGATGCGATCCTGGTAGGGTGGGGGAGCTCTGATCCTTCCATGCTCAAGATGAACCTCGAGTTCTTTGGGCTTGATTCAAAGCTCAATCTGTTCTTCCTGGATCTTCAGCCGATCTTCTCGCTCTTTGCAGGCCTCCAGGGCTCCCAGAGGAGCGTGGAAGCTGCAGTCGATTTCTATAATATAGATAAGAATGAGATATTCCATAGCGCTAATGCCGATGCGCACTATACAGGCGCTGTTTTCGAAGAGATATTCAAGCACAACAAGCCTTCGGAGGTAATATCCGCGATATCGAGCTCTTCTATAGACCCCGATGTCCCGTCAGATTTCAGCTTTGTCGGCCCCGAGTGTCTGGACAGCATAAGCGCATTCGCGACTTCGAAAAACTTTATGAAGGACTGCCCTTTGTGCGGGAAGAAGCTGAATGTTAAGATCAGCAGCTTCCGTATCCGCAAATCACAGTATGCCCTGCTCGAATGCAGGGAGCACGGCGAGCTGTTCTCCAGAACAAGGGTAAAGAAGAATAAGGCAGGCAATTACTATGCTGCTTCTGTATTGAGATTTGCCACGCAGAATGATTATTGGCTCGTAGCCTCAAAGAAGGAAGAGTTTGACAAGTTCGGCGAAAAGGGCGCTCCGGCCCCGAAAACAGAGGAAGAAGAGAAGGAAACATAGATTGTAAACAAAATGTTAACAATCTATGTAAAAAAAGTTAGCAAAATTCGAATTTTCTGTTGAAATTTAAACGGAGATGTCATAAAATAGGCTTAGCTAATAAGGGGTATTGTGCGGGGTATTCCCGCCAAACCTATTTAAATAAGTAACTTTGATACCATAAAGAAGGAAGGTGCTTCTTATGATTAAAAGATTAGTAAAGAAGAAGGACAGCAAGCAGGGCGCAATACTTGTTATTGTCGTACTCATCCTTGCTCTCGCAATGATCTTCATCACTGCGGCAATGATGCTTACACAGGCTACAAGAAGCCGTCTGTATGACAACACCATGCAGAGCCAGGCGCGTCTTACTGTTACATCCGCTTCGGAAGTTTTCCTGGAAGCTCTTATTACACAGGAAATCACCGATGACCAGATCGACAAGATGCTTAAAGACTCACCGTCCCGTCATGACGATGATGCCGATAAGATCATGATGATCGTTGATGGTGTTCCGGGCATGTCCAGAGATCCTGATAACTGCACCTACCTTGACCTTTATTATCCCGATACTGACGATACTGATATCGTTTATGCTGATTTCTCAACGATCATCGGCGACCAGAGAGAGAATGTAAGAATCGTTCTCAGTGTTTCTCACTCTGATCCTCATCCTTCCGGACGTTTTAAGAACCAGATCGATATCGCTGCATCTGTTTCAACATCCCAGCTCCGTTTCGACCAGGGTGTCGGAATGGTAAACCCTGCTCTCGGCCCCGTCGATGATAACACCATTCTCCTTAGAGGCGGCGCTTACGAGCAGACATCAGATGCTATCTTCTTCTCTGATCTCGTTTATTCCGGCGGCACTGCTAAATTAGGCGGTGGTAACTACTATAAGGGCAACATGGTCTTCCTTGACGGTGCATACTTCAGCAGCACGGCTTCAGTAAAGGAAATCAGCGGTGACTTCTACTTCATCGGAAACAGCAACCATGATGCCGGTATTAAGCACGGCGGCAACGACAATATCTGGGGCAGCATCAGTTCCGGCAGTAAGTTTGTCTTCGCAGGAAGAGAAGCTCAGAATGAACCCGGCTCTGACCAGAATGGTAAGGTTAAGGATCTTCTCACAGCCAGCACAAGAAGCTGCTACTTCATCGGTGTAGCCGATAACACAGTTAAGTGCGTAAGCAAGAAAGCTACTTACTATGTAACTAATAATAAATCTCCTGGTGGGACGATCACAGACAAGGTTAACCTTTATAAGTCTTACAACTATACGACTGCCAATCCGTTCCCTTCAAACGTTACTACTCAGGTATTTGCTGAGCTTAACGCTGACGGCAAGACAAGGAAATTGGCTAAGGATTATACTACCATTCAGGATGAGTATTGGGCAGAAGAACTTCCCGGCGGCGGATATACATACCATGTAATCGCTGAGGGAACTAAACTTGACAAAGAATATGAAGTATATGCCAACCCTATTACTAAGACTTATCCGAAGTCTAAGATGGAAAAGGATGGCAGCAACTATAAGTTCAAGTCAGGAACTCAGATCAGTTTGAGCACTCTTTCGTCCAAGGCAAATTCCAGCGGCGTAATTAATCTTACTCCCGGCTACTATCAGTTCACTGCCGGCGAGACCTGCAGCCAGGATCACGCAAGCAATAAGCCTGTTATTGTTGCCATCAATGGTGCAAAGGCTAGTGAATACCGCTTCTACTTTGCTGCCGGCACACACAAGCTTAACAACATTGTATTTGCTATGTATAATGTCCAGACTAACCAGACTCCGGTCATGTTCATACTTGAACCTGGTGCTCATCTCCAGTTAACAACAAGCTCGAACTTCCGTAAATCTGACCGTCTCTGCTCTTCAGGCTTTATCTGCATCAACCGCGGATACACAAACGCAGCTGATCTCGCAAACTACATCAGAACTGCTACTGCAAATTCTGAAGACAAGGTTTGGAGCACTTCTCACACAGGTAAGGACGGAGCTCAGATCAAGTATTCAAAGTACTATGACGGAATCGTTAAGCCCAGCTTCTACATCTTCGGTACAAGCAACACAAGCTTAACAGTAGGTGACTCTGTCATTCTCGAAGCTTACATCGGTCTGTATGGCAACTCTTACTTCAAGCAGAGAAACGATATCGATTCCAGGATTGCCATTTACGGAAGAATCGAAGCAAATGCTTTCCCGAATGGCGATAACCCGACCGGTCACTTCCAGATGCCTTATTGCCCGGCACCCGGTGAGACTAACGAAGAACCGGATGAGAGAGCAGCTAAGACAAAGTTCGAAATCGCTCAGATCATCTACTATTACTGATACGGTTCGGTAAAACAAATCAACTAAGAGGGCTGTCTCAGATGAGACAGCCCTTATTATTTGTATATCTATTACTCTATTAATATTCTTTGAAAAAGCCGTATTACTCCAATACCAATATACCGGGGAGATAAATAAGATCTTCAGCGATGGAACGCATCGAGTGGATCACGATCTTCGGGTTTACATCTGCATCTACGCCATAAGAGATAATGCTCTCATTGTCGGCTATTATCATCTCGGCCTTGCCAAGCAGAAGCTGCATTTTATCATAGAGCGGATTGGATTTATCAAGCAGCAAGGTACCTTTGTCCACTAAATAGACAGTGATAGTGTTGAAAGATGCCTCGCTCAGGCCTTCCAGAAAAACGGAAAGCATATCTCTTCCGTGATCAGAATCGGAAGAATAGTAATCATGCTTTATTAATACATATTTAGAAGAACTGTTATCAGCAGTTTTTTCCTGCAATACTTCGAGTATTGTATTGCCGGCAAAGTCTTCCATTGCCGGAGCCGGATAATCAAGACTGCTTTTTTGATTGTTGTTCATCAAAATCTCTCCCGTCAGAAGACAAGAAACGCATTGAGCGCTGGATTGAATTCTTGCTTGTTCCCCAAGGCTTATCCGTGTTTCTGTAGTCGAATTTCAGAGTGAAATACTCGACGTCAGAGATAAGCGAATCAAATGTCTGGGTATTGTTGTTATAAAGTGCTTCGACAAAATCAGAAGCTTCATTCTGTGAAAGCTTTGAAGCCTGCCTAAGGAGCATAGCCGTATGAGGCAGGCAGTGGAATTCGGCCTTAAGGAACTTATCCTTAAATGCAGGATCATGTGAGAACATCCAGCAGATGACCTCGATGTAGTGTCCCATAGCATCGTTCATATTTTCGCAGATAGGGCAGGTGTTGATCCTCTTTTCGATCAGATCTGCTACAGAGTTAAGCTTCTGCTTGTAATCTGTGCTTCTGCCTTTTAGGAGTCCTGCCTTGGCCGGGATCGAAGACTTGAGCTTGGGATTAAGGTCTTCGTTGAAGTCCTTAAGATGCGTGTGCATTACAAGTCCTAATCCCAATCTGTTAGTTACAGCCTTATTGAGCTTGCCCATGTGCACGGGACAAAAGCCTGTCTTGTTCGTTATCTTACGTGTGTCCGGTTCCATCAAAGAAGGTCCCAGATAGTATTCGAGATAATTGGTCTCGGCTTTATCGCGGAGCCTGCATAAAGGGCATCCGCATGATTCATTGTAAGCATCATTGACCGGGATCATGTATATCTTTTCCATTAATTATCCTCCTTGGCATCAGGCTTAGGCAGATGCATAAGTCTGTTTGCCCTGACGTTAACGCCGTTCATCGTGATGGAAGTGAATTCCTCGACCGCATTGCCGACACGCTGCTGGCAGGTCTCGAGAACTTTCTGTGCATCGTAACCATAGTAAAGAGCAAGATCAAGGCTGATCATTACTCCGAATGTCTGTTTCTCTGTCTTAAACGAAGTTACCTCCGCAAAACCGGGGACGTCCTTAAGCACAATCTTGATCAGATCGAGGATCGCATCGTCGGAGATAGAATATGAACCAAGCGAAGAGAAGGTAGGTCTTACGACTGTCCTTTCAGAATCCGGGGCCATCGGAATGACACCCCTTTCGCGGTCAAATCTCTGTCTGAGCTTGCTGAACGGATCCGAGAAGTAACCTGAAAACTCGTGCTTGATCTCCATGCTCGGTACAGGGATCGTGTGCATTCCTTCGTTGAGTCTGGTATTGCGTGCCAGACGTCTTTCTTCCTCGGTAGATACATCCTCGATCTTGATGAGCATGGAAGGGCGGTTGAGCCAGAGGTTGTCACAGATCTTATTGAGCATTGAATCGGAAGTGCCCAGCACCATCAATGCTCTGGGCATTGATTCGATCAGCGCGCGGCGCATAACTGCGGATCTGGTCGGATCGACGAAGATGGCCTGTCTGACAGATTCCATCTTCGTGGGAGCTTTTTTAGCTGAAGTACCAGCTACGATACGGCTTCCGTTGATAAGGAGACCGTCATCGATAATGTAGTAGATATTGTTATCACGGGCTACTTTGATGGCACGGGTGCTCTTGCCCGTACCGGAAGCACCAACAAAGGCTATTACTGCAATGTTCGACAACACCTCGCGTGTCAGCTGCTCGCTGGAGAGGATTATGTCGGCACTGAGTTCATAGCCCTGTGATGAATAATCCGAATATTGATTTTGATACTGTGGATTAGACTTGTCGAACCTTTTAAGAGTGCCGCGAAATTCAGACAACAGAGTCTTCCGCGCTACGGGAGCGCTCGTGTCCTGAATCTGTTCGCGTTTTGATTCGTCAAGGTTGTCCAAAGCTTAAGGTCCTTTAACCATTCCAGTTATGGAAGACTTCCTGGATATCTTCGTTCTCGTCCATCATGTCGAGCATCTTCTCGAGCTGGGCAACAGCATCGGGATCGGTTACTTCTGCTGTCGTCATGGCAACGGGACCGAGTGTTGAGTCAGAGATCACATAGTTCTTGGCTTCAAGAGCATCTCTGACATCGTAATAATCCGCTGTGGAAGTCGAGATGATGTAGAACTCATCGTCACTGTCAAAATCTGAAGCGCCGCAATCGAGTGCGTCACCCATGACCTGTTCTTCATCCTCGTAATCTTCTTTGGAGATCAGGATCGTGCCCTTCTCGGTAAAGAGGAAGGATACGGATCCGTCAACTCCGAGATTACCGCCGTTCTTATCGAAAATATGTCTTAAGTCCGCAGCCGTACGGTTACGGTTATTTGTAAGAGTCTTAACCATGATGGCAACGCCTGCCGGGCCGTAACCTTCATATGTGATCTCTTCGTAATCATCGCCTTCGCCTGCCTCGGCAGCCTTTTTGATGGCGCGGTTGATATTGTCATTAGGCATGTTTGCTGCCTTTGCCTTGGCAACGACAACTTTCAGTCTGGAATTACTGTTGGGGTCAGGACCGCCTGCCTTGACTGCTACAGCGATCTCTTTTGCGAATTTTGTGAAAACCGCACCCTTTGCAGCATCGGATGCTTCTTTCTTTCTTCTGATGTTGCTCCACTTCGAATGACCTGACATTAATTTTCCTCCAAGATGACTTATGTCGTTTTAAATGATTTAATATTATACCTTATTTTATTAGCCTTTTTAGCATCGTATGTGAAGATTCGGTGTAATTTGTCGGTGTAATGTCACCGACATAAGAATGTCAAATATATTTTTTGTGCAGAATGTCTTTTAAACTTGTTTTTTGTCCTTGGCTGTTGTATAGTTCTAACATCTATGCTTGGGTAAATATGCCCGTCTATTGCGTGCGCATTTTCTGAGCATACATTTTCTAACGATTATCGGGAGGGTTCGATGAAGAGATTAGGTGATATTCTGGTCGAGAGCGGCTTCCTAAATGCTACCGAACTTGCAGAAGTGCTCAGCACTCAAAAAGAAACAGGAAAACGTCTTGGTGAAGTAATCGTTGAGAGCGGATTGATGTCGGAATTCGACATCCTGAGAGCGGTATCAAGCCAGTACAACTATCCGATTATTGATTTGGCCGGTATTGATGTAGATCCTAAGGCTACAGCTTTATTGACGCAGAAATTCTGTGAAGAGAACATCGTATTCCCGATAGGTTTTGATAATGACAATCTGGTTGTTGCTATCGATGACCCGATGAATATTACAATCGAAGATGAGTTGCAGTTCCAGACCGGATACCAGATTTCCCTTATGCTCGCAACTCATTCATCTATAGTTGACGCCATCAAAGTTAACTATGGTAAAGAGAGTGCCAACAAGGCCGCAGAAGAACTCGGTGCAAGCTTTGAAGGCGAGAGCCTCGATGAGAATGCCGAGCTTTCCGAAGCTGTTAACAGCGCCCCTGTTGTTAAGCTCGTTAACTCAATGATCGATTACGCTATCCGTTCAGGCTCATCCGATATTCATATCGAGCCTTTGGAGGATCGTGTAAGAGTCCGTATCAGAATCGACGGTGTCATGCAGGAAGTAATGAGTAACCCTATTTCCGCAAAAGACGCCATCACAACCAGAATCAAGATCCTTGGCGGTATGAACATCGCCGAGAAGCGTATCCCTCAGGACGGCCGTATTACAACAGTAATCAATAACGAGCCTGTGGACATGCGTGTATCCATACTTCCTTGCGTTACAGGTGAGAAGACCGTTATCCGTATCCTTGCCAAGAATGACGCAAACCTCAACAGAGCTTATCTTGGTATCAGCGACCGTAACAACGAGATGATCGACAAGATGATCAAGATACCTCAGGGAATCATCCTTATCTCAGGACCTACGGGTTCAGGTAAGACCACCACACTTTACACACTCCTTTCTGAGAAGAATACAGATGAAGTTAATATCATCACCATTGAGGACCCGGTAGAAATTAAGATTCCCGGCTTGAATCAGGTTCAGGTTAACTCCAAAGCGGGCATGACCTTTGCGAGCGGCCTCAGATCCGTCTTGCGTCAGGACCCTGATATCTGCCTCGTCGGTGAGATCCGTGACGGTGAGACAGCCGAGATCGCCATGAGAGCGGCAATTACCGGACACCTCGTTTT
Source organism: Saccharofermentans sp. (assembly GCA_016292215.1). Classification (GTDB taxonomy): domain Bacteria; phylum Bacillota; class Clostridia; order Saccharofermentanales; family Saccharofermentanaceae; genus Saccharofermentans. The sequence continues at coordinate 26,053 of JAEFBB010000024.1, forward strand.
CAGTACTATCCATACGAATGACGCTGTATCTTCAATCAACCGTCTTATCGACATGGGTCTTGAGCCTTACATGGTATCTTCAGCCCTGGTCGGCGTTGTATCCCAGCGTCTCGTCCGCCGTATCTGCACTAACTGCAGAGAAGCCTATGATCCTGATGATTATGACAGAGAATATCTGAGACTTGATCCGGGTCAGAAGATCTACCACGGCAAGGGTTGCACAGAGTGTAACGAGAAGGGATACAAGGGACGTATTGCGATCCATGAGATCGTAATCATTACAAGAGCTATGAAGACCTTGCTCGAGAGAAGAGCAAGTGAAGATGAGATGCGTCAGCTTGCAATTTCCGAGGGCACACAGATGCTCCAGGATTCTGCAAGAGACCTCGTACTTGAAGGTATTACGACGGTCGACGAGCTTAACAGAGTTGCTTACACGATAGACTGATAAGGAGGTTTTTTAACGTGGAAGGATTTAGTTTATCAATCGAATCGATTTTGGCAGAATCGGTAAAAATGGGTGCGTCTGATACTCATATTACTGTAGGTTTGCCGCCGATGATTCGTGTTGACGGTATGTTGATGCCTATGGGCAATCAACCGCTTACAGCAGCAGATACTGAGTATCTTTGCAAGTCGATGATCGACAAGTCAAGACAGCAGTATCTGAACGAGAGAGGTGAGATCGACTTCTCTTACATTGTCGAGAGCTACAGCCGTTTCAGATGTAATGTTTTCAAGCAGCGTGGAACATATGCACTCGCAGCAAGAACTATTACAAATGAAATCCCTACATGTGAACAGCTGGGACTTCCTAATGTCTTTAAGGATCTGGTTATGAAACCGCGTGGACTTATCCTCGTTACAGGCCCTACGGGTTCCGGTAAGTCTACAACACTGGCTGCTATGCTCGGTCACGTAAACATGAGCAAGAAGTGCCACATCCTTACTCTTGAGGAACCTATCGAGTATCTCCATATGCACGGAGAAGCTATGATCAACCAGAGAGAAATTCACGAGGATACGCTTTCATTCGCAAACGCGCTCAGAGCTGCTCTCCGTGAAGACCCGGATATCATCCTCGTCGGAGAGATGCGTGACCTCGATACTATCAGTACCGCTATCACCGCAGCCGAGACAGGACACCTCGTTCTTTCAACACTCCACACCTCATCAGCCGCAGATACAGTAAACCGTATTATCGACGTATATCCGCCGCATCAGCAGGATCAGATCAGAGTTCAGCTTGCTGCTACTCTCAATGCCGTTATCTGTCAGACACTCGTTCAGAGAATCGGCGGAGGCAGATGTGCTGCTTTCGAGATCATGATCTCCAACGATGCTATTAAGAACAATATCCGTGAAGGTAAGACATATCAGATAGACAGTGCTATCGCTACAAGCCTTCAGCAGGGAATGTGCCCTCTTGATTTCTATCTTGCAGAGCTCGTTAAGCGCAACATGATCACAAGAGATACTGCTATCCAGAGATGCAGAGTCCCTGAAGATCTCAAGCGTTTCATCAACAATGCTGGTCAGACGAACAGCCCGCTGTTCGGTGATTTGGAGTTTGCCTGATAATCGGGCGCTTTGATTTAAGTAATCTAAGAAGGAGGGAAATAATAGATGGCTAATTTCAGATATCAAGTTATCGATTCAAACGGTAAAATGTCTGAAGGTATTATCGAAGCTGCATCTATTGGCGAAGCGTCCAGAAAGCTCAAGTCAGACGGTAAGTACATTGCCAGCCTGTCACTGGACAAAGGAAAGGGCATTGCCAATATGGAAATTGGCAGTCCCAAGCTTAAAACTCAGGACCTGGTTATCATTTCCAGACAGCTTGCTTCACTTCTGTCAGCAGGTATCACTGTTGTCAGATCGCTCGATATGCTCTATCAGCAGCTTGAATCTAAAAAGGCGAAGAAATGTATCGGTGAGATCTATGAATCCGTTCAGAGCGGTCGTTCTCTTTCCGAGGCATTTAAGGAACAGAGGGGTGTCATTCCTAACATCATGATCAGTATGATCGCGGCAGGTGAGGAATCCGGCCGACTCGATGAAGTTATGGAAAGACTTGCAGAACACTTCGCTAAGGACGCCAAGCTCAAGAACAAGATCTCTTCAGCAATGGTATACCCTAAGATCCTTGCAGCACTTACTGCAGCAGTCAGTATCGGACTTTTGACCTTCCTGGTACCTAAGATCGGTGTTACAATCGTAGACCTCGGAGGTGAATTGCCTAAGCTGACACAGTTCCTCTTGAACTTCTCACATTCATTAACGACGTTCTGGTACATTTATATCGCCGTTATTGGTCTTATCGTTTACGGCTTCATGCTTTGGAAGAATTCTGAGAAGGGTTCTGAGACATGGTCAAAGATCATGCTTAAGATGCCGGTAGTAGGTAAGGCTACAAGAATGAACGCATCTGCCAGATTTACAAGAACGGTAGCTACACTTCTTAAGTCAGGTATCTCTGTTCTTCAGGCAGTTGAGATCACCGAGAAGTCTCTCGACAACGTAATTCTTCAGAAAAAACTTGCTCAAGCCCGTCTTGAGATCAGAAAAGGTACTTCTTTGTCCAGATCTATCAGAGATATTACCGAGTTCCCGCCGATGATCTACGCAATGGTCTCTATCGGTGAGGAGTCCGGTACTTTGGATTCGATCTTGGAGAAAGCCGCTGACTACTTTGAGGACGAGGCAGATTCAGCAACCGCTAAGATGGTATCCGCGTTAGAGCCTGTCATGATCATCATCATGGCTGTAATCGTCGGTGTCGTTGTAGGCGGTATCGCAATGCCTATCTTCACAATGGCTCAGTGGATCATGTAATCCCGTTAAGTTTGAAAGGAGAAAATAAATGGATTTTTCATTAGGAAAAGGATCAAACGAACTGGTAATCGACTGTTCCAGCTCAGACCTTAAATTAGCTGTCGGGAATTACAACTCCAAGACAGGAACAGTTACTATCGAGAAAATGGGAATCGTTCCCCTCGAAGGTGATGCTATCAATGACGGTGCCGTAGCAGACTCTTTCGGTATCGTAATGGCTTTGAAGCATGCCATCGCAAGACTCGACATCAGAATGAAGAGCTGCATCCTTACAACAGAGGGCGCATTTGTTCACAGCAGAGACTTAGAGCTTCCTGTGGTTAAGGAAGATCAGCTCAAGGATATGGTTAAGTACGAGATTCTCGGTCAGGGCTCCAACAGAGACATGTCCATTGACTATCTTGTTTACGGAAGCACAAAGGATGCTGAGACAAACGCAGACAAGCTCCAGGTAAGAGCTACTGCTATTCCTACAGATGTTATTAAGGATTACCGTGAATTCCTCAAGAACATGGATCTCAACCCCATTGCTCTTGATGTAAACCCCAATGCGGTAAGAAAGCTTTTCGAGAATGGTATTATCAACGGAAATGTAAATATCAAGCAGTCAACAATCCTCTTGATCGAGCTCTCCGGCAAGACAACGACTGTTACTGTTCTTGATAAGGGTTTCCCGGTACTTTCAAGAAGACTCCAGTTTGGTCACAGCAACATCAGACAGGTTGCAGATTCCGTTAAGAAACTTCAGAACGGTAATCAGCAGTCTTCACTCGCAAGAAGACTTAACATCACAACTTCTGAAGCTGATGCCAGCGTACCGATCGAGGATATCGATGTTTGGAACGAGACTGTTGCAGAGACTCCTGCTCTCCAGAGCGCTGTTAATGCTTACTTCAAGAGCCTCGTTGACGCAGTATCCCGTACGGCTCAGTTCTCAATCGCTAAGTATCACATTGATGCCATCAGCACATGCTTCCTTTATGGTTCAGGTGCCGGTTACAAGAAGATAGACAAAGAGCTTGCACGCCAGCTTGGAACTCAGGTCGAGATCCTCAAGGCCCTCAGCACCGTAAACGGTCCTAGGGATTTTGAACTCGGCAAGTTCGTAAATTGTTGTGGCGCTCTGATTCGTCACGATTAAGGAGGGGGACGCTTTATGGCTAAGGCTAGTACAATTAACAAAAGAATAATGGCAAAAAAGGATATGAACTTTTTTGCCGAATTCACAGCCAATGCGGCTAAAGCTGCTAGAATGTTGGGCTACGGCGTTGCTATCGGTTTCCTGGTAGTAGCAGTAGTGCTCGGCTTGATCATAGCTTTCTTCATCAGAAATCAGATCATTAAGGGTCAGATCAATGATATGAAGGAGCTCCTTGCAGGCCCCAACTATGCTTCACTCGAGGCAGAAGCTCAACAGCTTACTGAAGAGCTCAATAAGAAGACAAACTACTTCTTCGCACTTACTCAGATGCGTAAGACAGTAGACCTTATTGATGCGGCTCCGACAGATCTTCCTGAGATCATTGAAAAGTGCATCCCCAGTGATTCTTATGTCTCTACATACACTATTACAAGTTCTCAGCTGACTCTTGAAGGTACTTCGTTCACATACTACAGCCCTATCGATATGGTTAATATGTTGAATCAGAAGAATGTCTTCACAGGAAGACCGGCAATCACTGTTGGCCGTGTAGATCCTGTTGCAACAGGTCTTATGGACACAATGATCGAAGGTGACAAGATCAATGTCATCAACAACTATTACAACTTTGTTATTTCCGGAACATTGGTAACTAATGTTCATATCTCTATCACACGTTACGTAGATGGCGCTGATGATGCAACTTCACTCGGCGGCGTTCAGATTATTGACGTCAGAGCAGGCGAGTCTTACACGATCAGTGAAGGCGTTGCTGAATATGAGTATGCCGGCGTTAAGTATACTCTTACAAGAATCTATGTTGACGGTATCCAGGTCGAAGATTCAAGCTTCGCTACCTACAAGGATGAAAACAGATTCACCGATGTTGCCCGCGGCAATACAGATGTCAAGTTCTACTACACACCTGTTACCGCTGACGCGACTGAAGGCTAAGTGTAAGGGAGGAAATAATAATGGGTAATCTTACAGCAAGAGAAAAGGCCTTTATGTACGCGGTCACTTTGTTGATCATCATTGTTCTTGGTTATTTCTTCGGAATCAGAACACTCAACGATAAGTACGATCAGTACAAGGCAGAATTACAGGAATTGAAAGAAAGACAGGCATATCTCGATATGCTCAGAGCTAACAATGAGAACATGAGAACTGAGATCGACGATCTTAACGAGCAGTGCTCAGAACTCGAGATGTCATTCATTGATAAGCTTGAGACAGAAGTAATCCAGCAGTATGTCCTCAGCACATTCGAAAAGTCAGGCTGCCCTTACCTCGTAGGTATCACAAGCACAGATATCGGTATGGCTACAGTCTCATATCCTGACGGAACAGCATCACCTGACAGCCTTGTCTGCATGCAGGTTGTAGTTGTTTATTCTTCTACCGACGGTTATACAGTTACACAGTACAACCGTACACCTGACTTTACAGGTTCGGATGAAGAAGTTGCAGCAACTCTCGAAGAGTTGATGGGCAAGTTCGGAAAAGATGAGTATGCCGAGAGAACAGGTTATTATGAATTCCTTAAGGCTTTGAAGAAGCTCAATTCTGATAACCCTCAGTGCATCAAGGTAGACACGATCAAAGTTGAAGAAGGCAACGGTGCTATGAAGCTTACAGCCGCAATCAACTTCTACGGTGTAGTTCTCAACAACAGAATTTCTATCGATAACAGAACTGATCCGTACACAAGCTGGTCCGGTCATAAGAATGTTGATACATCCGGCGGATTCATCGGCTTCCCTTACGTCTGCGACTACAAGGACAGCTTATGGTATGGCCTTGAGAACCATAACATCGAAGAAGGCGCAGATAAGCCGTTCGCTCCGTACTGGGCAGTTGCAATCTTCAACGAGCAGCTCAAGACAGCTGGCGATCTCAAGACTCTCTTGGATTTCGACGCTAAGATGGCTGCAGAAGAAGCTGCTCTGGCTACCCCTACACCGGCAGCAACATAAAAAAATAACCAATTGTGGCAGAAATTTGAAAAAAAGTGAAAAAAAGTGTTGCAATTGTTTACAGTACCCTGTATAATCAGGCTACAAACTCAAAAACTTACAGGAGGAATCTAAAATGAAGAAGATTCAGAAGTCAAAGAAGGGTTTCACACTCGTAGAGATGGTTCTCGTTATTGCTATCATCGTTATCCTCGCAGCAGTTCTCGTTCTTGGTATCGGTACATACCTCAACAAGGCTAAGGCAGCTGCAAGCTCCGTTGCTAAGCATAACTCTGATGTTAGCGAAGTTGATAAGGAAATCGAAGCTCAGCTCGGCTAATAACATCTCTAACATCTAATTCTAATAAGAATTAAAACTGTTAGCGGAGGACCAAGTCCTCCGCTAATTGTTTGTTAACAAAAAGTTACAAATTTTAACAAATTATGAATTTTACTGTTGAAATTTCCACAGAAGAAAGTATAATACACATATAGAAGTATAAGATTTTCTCACGATTCTGGAGGGCGTTATGCACAGAATATCCAAGAAGACAAATTCTAAGTGTGGTTTTACACTTACTGAAATGATGATAGTTGTTGCCATTATCATTATTATAGCTGCAGTTGTCGGTGTTGGCATTGCAGACTTGATCAAAGCTGCTAACGAATCCAATGATGCTGTTGCAGCTTCCTCCGAATCACTTAAGAAACAGATTAACAGCAGCGAGACAAAGCTGGAAGGTTATAATTTCGGTTAATATATTTCAAGGGTAAATAATTTCAGAGGTACTATATTATGAAGAGACGAATTAAAAGATTAAATCATAAGGGATTTACCCTTGTCGAGACCCTCTTGTCAGCTGTTATTCTCGTTGTCATCTCCACGATGCTTTTCAACGGATTCATAGCTACCATGGGTTTCTCTTATCAGACTTCCGTATATGTAAAGTCCGGTGCTAATAACTACACCGCCTGCATGAATGAAGTTGCTGCATGGAGCCACCTGGAGAACTGCGGCGCTGACGGAAGAGAAGTACGTGGCAAGAATTATTACGCAGCTAACGGAAATTACTCGGATACTTTGGAATTCGATTGCGGATCATGGCCTTATACTTTAGAGGAGCTTAATGTTCAGATCGTAGCTTATACAGATCTTAAGCTCACAGTTCCTAATACAGTTAACGGTTATGAATTCTCACCTAAGAATGAATCATTAGCTGATAACAGAAAAGCAATCGTTTACTATCCTGAGTACTGGCAGGGTTCCAATTCTTCTTCCTTAGGAAAAGTAATCGTAATGTATAACGCTAAGACGAATAAGTATTATTGGGTTGTTGACACAGGCAATAAGAATCTTGCCGGTGCAGAGAAGGTCAGCAATACACCTATACATTCATCCTAATGCTATAAGAACGGGGGACAGCTGTTTATGAATAAATTCAGAAAGAACAGAAAAGGTTTTACCTTAGTCGAAATGATCCTGTCACTAGCAATTATCTGCTTGTTAGGTGGTGTTATTGCCGGTGTATGTGCTGCGATCTCCAATTCATTTGGTACGACATATAATATCGATGACTCAACAGACTACGCCATGTTATATGGTAAGGGCTTTGAGAATTCCTTCCTTGTAAATACACAGGGCGCAGGCGCCACTGGTAATACATGGGAATGGTGGGTAGATTCAGGAAGTGCGATTCCGTATCTTAAGATGAGGACAAATACTCCCAATAAGACGATCAATGTCTTTGAGCCTAAGATGATCGGCAACAAGACCACAGATTCCAAGTGGAAGATCTATATGTTCTACAGATTTAATGATTCTACAGCTACTGTAGATTACAAGATCTTCATCAAGGATAATTACGCCAAGACACCTTATGTCTATGTTTACGAAGACAGCTTCTGGGTACCTCAGTTCGAGAAGCGTGCAGAGTATGCAGGCGTAGGCACTTCAAGAACAGTAAAAGTCAGCGGAAATGCTATGACAGAAGATACATTTAAGAACACATATCATTTCACTGATGACGAGTACAAGACTGTTAAGAAGTTCGTTGATGATCCGGCTAACGCAGGCTTTGGTTCAATCATCAAATACAACTGGGGCTGATATTAAGGATTTAGTAAGTTCAGGGCTGTCTCAAATGAGACAGCCCTTTTTCTTGCAATTGGATATATAACCATAGATTTGATAGAATTACCTAATTAAACATAAGGAAGATAAACGTCATGAAGATAAAAGTCGGTCTTG
>JAEFBB010000056.1 GCA_016292215.1 Saccharofermentans sp.
TTTATATTGAGCTACCCATCCGCGAATAGTTCTCTCAGGAATATCGTATTCTTTTGAAGCCTCGTGACTTGTTAACTCTCCATCGTGAACACGTTTACCTATGGCTAATCTTTCTTCTTTTGTGGCGTGCATATTAACACCTCTGTTTACTTGATACTTAATTATGTAACTTAAACTGATGCAGGTGTATATGTTTTTGGCAAAGGTGTCTACTTTTACGTTACCACTTCATCAGTGACGAAAAGCGACACGAAATGACGCCAAAACGTGTCATTTTACGGCAATATTCGCGAAAGTGACGAAAACTGACACAACGTGCGCAAAACGTGTCATTTTGCGTCACTGGCGGAAGCGGGTCCCCACGCGTCACTGGCGGAAGCGGGTCCCCACGCGTCACTGGCGGAAGCGAGCCCCCGCCCGCCCACAAAAAAAGGCCGCCCCGCGCGGGACGGCCCTCAATAAACAAATCAATTACTTACCTAAGGAATCCTTCGATGATCTTCTGCTCGGCTTCCTGCTCGTTAAGCCCGAGTGTCATGAGCTTCGTGATCTGCTCGCCTGCAATCTTGCCGATGGCTGCCTCGTGGATCAGGGAAGCGTCAACGCAGGTGGCCTTGAGCTTAGGTGTGGCAACGATTACGCCCTTGTCCATGATGATGGAGTCGCACTCTGCGTGGCCCTTGCAGACAGCGTTTCCGGAGATGTCGATGATGACGTCCTGCTCGGATTCGCCCTTGGCAACGCCACGGCTTACGATGTCGCAGACAGAGCCGTCGCCGTTGAGATCAATGTTGATCTCAGCCTTGGCTGTCTGGTCAAAGTTTGTAAGGATCTTGTCGTGCATGATGAGCGTGGCATTGGGGCCGAGCTCAGCCTTTGTGATCCTGTATGTGTCGTTGATTCCGGCGATTTGGGATGTGTCCATGTCAACAGTGGCACCCTCTTCGAGGTATAAAACAGTGGTAGGATTCATGAGCCTCTTGCCAGTGCCGGTGCCCTCGCCGTAGTGCTTCTCGATGTACTTTACCTTGGAATTTTTACCTACATGGAATGTATGAATTCCGTCGTGCTGGCTGTCGTGGCCGCCGCAGTTGCTGATGCCGCAGCCTGCTACGATGACGACGTCGCAGTCCTCGCCTACGAAGAAATCGTTGTAAACACACTCTTTGTGGCCGGTCTTACTGATGATTACCGGGATGTGGCAGGACTCGTTCTTTGTGCCGTCCTTGAAATAGACATTGATGCCGTCTCCGGACTCCCTGGACTCGATCTGAATATTCGCAGTGGAATTGCGGGCTTCGCTGGCGCCGTTGCTCCTGATGTTGAACGCGCCGACCGGAAGGCTGTCTAATTCCGCAACTTCTTTAAGCATTCTCTTCTCTAGCTCATCCATTGCAGGTGCCTCCGTTCTGTCCGAATGCGCAGTCGCATCCGCCTCTGCGTCTCATATTAAGCTCATCCATGATCTTGGCGGACTCGTCATATCTGTCGACCTGACCATCCTTGAGATAGATTATCTTGTCGGCGATCTCGAGGATCCTTTCCTGGTGGCTGATGATCAGGATGTTTCCGTTGGTTACATTTCGGAGGTTCTCGAAGACCTCGATGAGGCTCTGGAAGCTCCAGAGGTCGATGCCTGCTTCAGGCTCATCGAAAAGGCTCATCTTACCGCCTCTTGCGGCAGCCATGGCGATCTCGATACGCTTCATCTCACCGCCCGAGAGAGTGTCATTGATCTCACGGTTAAGGTAATCCATCGGGCAGAGACCGACAGCTTTCAGATAAGCGCGCACCTTGGCAGAGGCGCCGTTCTCACCTGCAGCGATAGCAAGCAGATCCCTGACCTTGAGGCCCTTGAACCTTACCGGCTGCTGAAATGCAAAGCTTATACCGAGATTGGCTCTCTCGTTGACCGGCAGGTCAGTGATGTCCTGTCCGTCAAAGATGACCTTGCCTGATGTGGGCGTGATGATGCCCATAATGACCTTCAAAAGCGTTGATTTGCCGCTTCCGTTAGGTCCCGTAACTGCGACGAATTTGTCATCGATCTTAAGGTTTATGTCCTTAAGGATGTCCTTATCGTCAGCGTGAAAACTGATATTTTGTAATTCGAGCATATGCTCTTCCCCCGTTCTGGCTATAGGTTGTCCCTATAAGCGTAAATACTATAAATGGTCCGGCGGCAATTCTCAATAGTTATTTTCGACATATGACGAAAATTTTTATTCATAACCTTTGTGTATGATAGTCATACCCAAAGAGTCTGATACCCGTATTTTTGTCCGTGATAAAATAGTTCAATTATATTAATCAGGAGACTCTTTATGTGCGGAATCGTTGGTTACACAGGTAAGAAAAAGGCTGCTCCTATCCTCTTGGACGGTCTTGCCAAGCTCGAATACAGAGGTTACGACTCAGCAGGTCTCGCAATCAGAGACGGCGAAGCTAATCCGGTAGTCGTAAAGGCCAAGGGCAGACTCAAAGTCCTTTCCGAGAAGACTGACGCAGGCAGCGCGCTCAAGGGCACATGCGGTATCGGCCACACAAGATGGGCTACCCACGGCGAACCCACAGAGAACAACGCTCACCCTCACATCGTAGATGACTACAACGTCGTAGGCGTTCATAACGGCATCATCGAGAACTACCAGGAATTAAGAGATAAGATGATCCGCAAGGGCTACAAGTTCTATTCCGATACAGACACTGAAGTCGCGATCAAGACTATCGATTACTACTACAAGAAATACACACACGACCCGATCGAGGCACTCGCCAAGACTATGGTACGTGTAAGAGGCTCATATGCTCTCGCAGTAATGTTCAAGGATCACCCGGGCAAGATCTTCGTTGCGCGCAAGGACTCCCCGATGATCATCGGCCACGACAAGGACGCTTCCTACTTGGCATCCGACGTCCCCGCTATCCTTAAATACACCAGATCCGTTTACTACATCAACGATCTCGAGATGGCATGCCTCGAAGCAGGCAACGTCACCTTCTATAACCTCGACGGCGACACCATCGAAAAGACTCCCACGGAGATCGACTGGGATGCAGAATCAGCTGAAAAGGGCGGCTTCGAGCACTTCATGATGAAGGAGATCCACGAGCAGCCCAAGGCAGTACAGGACACTCTGAACTCTGTAATCGTACCCGACGGCGATTCTTACAGGATCGACCTTTCAGCTACGGGCCTCACAGACGAAGACTTGAAGAGCTTCGAGCAGATCTATATCGTCGCTTGCGGCTCAGCTTATCACGTAGGCTGCTGCACACAGTACATCATCGAGCAGCTCGCGGGCATTCCCGTAAGATGCGAGCTCGCTTCCGAATTCAGATACAGGACGATGCCTCTTTGCAAGAACGCTCTGTGCATCATCATCAGCCAGTCCGGCGAGACCGCAGATTCACTTGCAGCATTAAGAGACGCTAAAGCAAAAGGCATCAAAACACTTGCCATCGTTAACGTAGTAGGCTCCTCCATTGCGCGTGAAGCAGACTATGTCCTCTATACACTTGCAGGCCCCGAGATCTCCGTCGCTACGACCAAGGCATACTCGGCCCAGCTCGCTATCTGCTATGTCCTCGCTATCAAGCTTGCTCTCGCAAAGGGCGCCATCACCGAAGACCAGGCAAAAGAGCTCGCTGCTGAAGTAATGACGATCCCCTGCAAGATCAACAAAGTACTCGAAGACAAAGAGCGTCTCCAGTGGTTCGCGGCTAAGCTCGCAGCTCAGAAGGATATCTTCTTCATCGGCCGCGGCATCGACTACGCGATCACAATGGAAGGAAGCCTCAAGATGAAAGAGATCTCCTACATCCACAGCGAAGCTTACGCTGCAGGCGAGCTCAAGCACGGCACTATCAGCCTTATCGAGGACGGCACCTTCGTCATCGGCGTTCTCACACAGAGCAACCTTTACGAGAAGACCCTTTCAAACCTCGTTGAGACAAAGGCAAGAGGCGCTTACCTCATGGCCCTCACATCCTTCGGCAATTACGCGATCGAAGACTCTGCTGACTTCGTAGTCTACGTCCCGAAGATCAACGAGCTATTCGCAGCTTCCCTCGCAGTAGTCCCGCTCCAGCTTATGGGCTACTACGTTTCCTGCGCAAGAGGTCTTGACGTCGATAAGCCGAGGAACCTCGCGAAAAGCGTTACGGTAGAGTAATATCTTCACACCGATACAATCATCTAAAGCATATTGCACAAAATCGCTGAACGGTTTTCTATTTGATAATTTGTCAGAAGCCTTGAATTCAATAGTTCTCCTGCCAATACTATTACTAACTATAGTGTTGGGGGAGAAATGTTTATGTCTGATTCAAGATGGTTGAAGTTATTGTCTACGGTTCTGTGCAGTTCGATAGTATCATCTGCGTTTTCTATATGTTTTTGCGAGAGCGTAAGTGCTAATACTTTAGTGGATTTCGAGAACGAGAATCCTTCAACGGTAAGTGCTTTCAGAAGCGTTGAAGATCATTCATACACGGCTGAGATCCGAACGACCGCCACGTGGTCTGGTCATGCTAATCTTGAAATCACTTTTACCAATACCGGTAACGAGACTATTCACGACTAGTATTTCACGTTTGATTTCAGTTATGACATCGAAAATCCTTACAATTGCTACATCCTTGAACACGAAGACGACCTCTATACCATAGGCAATAATGACTGGAATCAGGATATCTGTCCCGGTGAATCCGTAACTGTCGGTTTTACCGCAGCATCCGGTGACGGAAGCGACATTACGAATATGCCTTCATTCTACCTACTTAACACTAAGTCTGTTTCTGTCTCAAGCTCTGATCTTACATATAGTTTTCAGGAATACTCTGATTGGACAATGGGCTTCAGTGGTGCTCTTATTCTTACTAACAATTCTTCAAAGCAGATAAGAGACTGGACGATCACGTTTAATTCCAACAGACCGATTACTCAGACTGATGCAGCAATACTTTCGGCTAACTCTGACGGTACATATACGATCACGAATGACGGAAGCACCCAAAATATCTCTGCAGGACAATCTTACAGGATAGAACTTCAAGGCGGAGAGAACGATCCGTCTGTTCCGCTGGAACTGACAGATATAAGTATTTCTGCCAGAACATTCGCATTAAGCCTTAATGACGATAAGGATAACAATGGCATAGCGGATGTAAGGGAAACTGACTATAACGGAATAATTACTGTAACACCTACAGCTACAGCAACACCAACAGATGCACCGACGATTACGCCTACAGTTACTCCTGAAGTTACAGTAACTTCAATTCCTACAACTTCGCCTACGGCTACAGTGACCCCTGTTGTTACGGATACACCTGTACCGACATCAACAGTAACCTCGACGCCTACTGCAACACCTACAACCACAGTAACTCCTACTATCACTGTAACAGTAACCCCTACTGTAACCGATACACCTACACCGGTAATTACGGTTACTCCAACAGATACCGCTACTCCAACACCAACGGCAATGCCTACAGACTTTCCTGATGACATAGACTACGAGACGGATTCTGATGAGGACGGATTGCCTGATGGCATTGAGGATTACTATGGTACAGATAAGTTTGATAAGGATACGGATGACGATGGTGTTAACGATCTATATGAGATCCTTTTAGAGACAGATCCTCTTACACCGGATGATAACGGCAATAAAGATCCTGATCACGACGGATTGACTAATTCTCAGGAATCAGCTCTTGGAACCAATCCGACAAATAGAGATTCGGATTTTGATAAGTTATCTGATGGTGAAGAATATCTGCTCTATGAAACCGATCCGACCAAATACGATACTGATGACGATGGTATTAGTGACTACAATGAGATTTATTTGGGTAGTAATCCGATCCTGCCGGACAGCGATGTTAAGCGCTATCAGACATTGGAATTTGAACCTTCAGGCAGTTCAGGGCTGACAGGTGTTACCACGGTAACTGTAAGCGGATATATAAGTGGAGCAATATGTGAGAATACAAAGATAAAAGATATCTATAACAAAGATCTGCTTACATCTTCTATAACAGCTCTTGTCGGTGATCCTGTGAATATTGAATCAACAGGTGAATTTGATTCAATGACCATAACATTTAAGTACACTGATGATCTTAATGAGAACTACCTCAGAGTAATGTGGTTTGATGAGGAGAACTTGGATTATGTTGTTCTTAACGACTACACAATAAACCGTTCAAGCAACACTATCAGTATCAATACTACGCACTTCTCAAAGTATATGCTGATAGATGAGAGCATATGGGTCAACACATGGGGAGATAACATGGCCATGACCAAGGATACGACAGCTTTAGGAAGCGCGAGTACTCTTTCGGGTTATAAATCCAGGATGGGCCGATTAAATGACGAAGATTCTGACGGCCTTCCGGATATTTTCGAGACAAACGGAATGCTTATCCAAACAGGCAATGTTATTTACACTGATCCTAATGATCCTGACTCAGACAAAGATGGAATTATGGACGGCGAAGAGATGGGTATTTTGAATCTCTCCAGAATTATATTTGATAGATCTCCATTCAATGACTATATAGATGAATGGTATGCTGGTTACGGTTATCGAGAATGGGAATATGCATACTTCAAAATGGAATCAAATCCTACCAGGTACAGTTCTGATCCTGACACTGCAAGTGATAAAGAGGATGAGACTATTTATGATGAGAATGAACCAATAAACTACATATTGATAGGGAAAGACAAGCCGAATAACGATGCTGTTTCAAGTATGAGACAACCTTACATAGACGCATTTAAAGCATTAGGTCAAACTGTAATTGTTTTAGATATATATGAAGGTTCAGAATATCAAAAGAAAGTAGATGAATACTATGAATCAATTATTGGACACGATTTGCAGCTTCAAACATGTTTGTTGGCAAAATATACATTTAGCTTATTACAACATAATCTTGATTCAGAGGTCATTACTGACAAATTGGAATATTCAAAAGTAGATAAGATGATTATTATTTCCCATGGAGATAATAATTTCATCCAATTTGATCCAGATGATTCAGAAAATGGATATTTCTGCAGTGAAGACATTAATAATATGAACTATATTGCTTGCGATATCAATTTAGTCGATATTCAAGCTTGTAAATGTGGTGATTATAAATTTGATGAGGATTTAGGTAGGAGAACTTGCGTAGCACATGAATTAGCGAACAAAACAAATATCAATAAAGTCTATGCTTGGTGTGGAACAGCGGCTTTTGAGAAAAAGGGAAATTATAATTATTCATGGTTTGGTTCTTATCGTGTATTCTACTTATATCAGGGAGATATCACTTACAAAACTATGGTAAGTAGTAATGGATGGCCGTGGACTTTTGGGCCATTAGAATACTAATCATAGTTGTTTATAGTGTTATGCATTGTAAATGCTTGAGCTTTTAAGAGTTGAGAGGTTATTATGGTCAATAAAAAAGGAAAGAAAGTAAAAATCATAATAATAATCGCAATAGTGCTTATTTTACTCGTATTTCTTTTATTTCCTCGGAAATACCAGTTGCTTGATGGCGGATCGACCGGTTACAGAGGATTCATGTATATTTATTCTATTGAGGATCG
>JAEFBB010000057.1 GCA_016292215.1 Saccharofermentans sp.
AAGTTCTTCATCAGACATCTTGCGGATTTCTTCAACCTTCATTTGTGCTTTCCTCCTTTACCTTTGCGATAAACTTTGTCTTGCAAGGGAGCTTGTGTCCTGCAAGTCTCATTGCTTCTCTTGCCTGCTCTTCAGTAACACCTGCGATCTCGAAAAGAACTCTGCCGGGTCTTACTACTGCGCACCAGTACTCGTTAGCTGCCTTACCTGAACCCATTCGGACCTGTGCAGGCTTCTTTGATACCGGCTTATCAGGGAAGATCTTGATCCATACCTTACCGCCACGCTTGATGTATCTGTTGATTGCGATACGTGCAGCTTCGATCTGGTTTGACTTGATCCAGCAAGGTTCAAGTGCTACAAGACCGTAATCACCGTATGCAACGAAGTTACCGCGGTGAGCCTGGCCCTTCATACGGCCTCTCTGCTGCTTTCTATATTTTGTTCTCTTAGGAAGTAACATTAAGCTTTTCCTCCTTCAGACTTCTTTGACTGGCTCTTCTGGCCGAATACTTCACCCTTGTAGATCCAGACCTTTACGCCGATGATTCCGTATGTTGTCTTTGCCTCAGCAAATCCATAGTCGATATCAGCGCGAAGTGTCTGAAGCGGGATCGTGCCCTCGTGATATGTCTCGGATCTTGCGATCTCGGCACCGCCCAAACGGCCGGAGCACTTTGTCTTGATTCCGAGAACGCCGGGCTGCTTCATAGCCATCTGCATTGCTCTCTTCATAGCTCTTCTGAAGCTTGCACGGTTCTCGAGCTGAGAAGCGATGTTCTGAGCAACGAGGACTGCTTCTGTATCACTGTTCTTGATAACTTCGATATCAACAGTGAATACTCTCTTCTTATCCTTAGCGACGTTCTTGTTGAATTCCTTCTCAAGAGCATCCTTAAGAGCCATTCTTCCTGAGCCCTTGTCTCCGCCTACGAGCGAAGGACGAGCTGTCTTTACGATTACATTGATTCTGTCAGCGCCCTTACGGTCGATGATGACCTTGCTTACTCCGGCAACGTTTGTACGGTTCTCGTCAACAGGCTTTTTAGCGTTGCCTCTTGCGATAGGCTCAACAGCCTTCATTACAAACTCACGGATCTTCTGATCTTCGACAAGACACTCGGAAAAGGTATTCTTGTCGGCATACCAGTGTGAACTCCAGTCATCGATAACACCAACTCTAAGTCCATTCGGGTTAACTTTCTGACCCATGCTTAAACCTCCTTATACCCTTTCCTTGAGAACTACAGTGATGTGACTTGTTCTCTTCTTGATCGAACTAGCCGAACCTCTTGCTCTAGGGATGTATCTCTTGAGTACGGGGCCGGGATTGGAAATGCACTCAGCAACATAAAGCTTGTCTCTGGAGAGGTCGAAGTTGTTAACAGCGTTAGCTTCTGCAGACTTCAAAACCTTTGCGATGACAGGAGATGCTGCCTTGGGAGTGTATGTGAGGATAGCATAAGCGTCATCCAAAGACTTACCCTTGATGAGATCAGCAACTACTCTTACCTTACGGGGAGCAATTCTGATGTACTTAGCTGTAGCTGTTCCTCTGTCTCTGCCCATTCCGAGAAGCTTTCTCTGCTTCTTTGTAGGAGTGGGGAGCTTGTTAGAAGACTTGGAAGGAGCCGCATAAGCTTCGAGGATCTTCTCGCGGTTCTTCTCAATATTTTCTCTGCTTAAAATAATCTTTTCCACAGATCTTACCCTCCTTATGAGTTGGAAGCGGACTTCTCATTGCTTGTGTGTCCGCCAAACTTACGTGTAGGTGCGAATTCGCCGAGCTTGTGTCCTACCATATCCTCAGTAACGTATACCGGAACATGCTTGTGACCGTCATAAACGGCAATTGTGTGGCCGACGAATTCAGGGAAAATCGTAGAAGCTCTTGACCAAGTCTGGATGATCTTCTTATCGTTGGCATCATTCAACGCCTGGACCTTCTTCATGAGAGCGTCCTGAACGTAATAGCCCTTTTTAGTTGATCTACTCATTGAACTGCCTCCTTATGCCTTTCTCGACTTAACAATATACTTGCTTGACTGCTTCTTCTTATTACGTGTCTTCTTACCCAATGTAGGAACACCCCAAGGTGTAACAGGGCCGGGAAGACCGATAGGTGACTTACCTTCACCACCGCCGTGAGGGTGGTCATTAGGGTTCATTACGACACCTCTTACGGAAGGTCTGACACCAGCATGTCTGGACTTACCTGCTTTACCGAGCTTAACGTTCTCGTGCTCTGCGTTACCGACAGAACCGATCATTGCGCGGCACTTCTCAGGAACCATACGAACTTCGCCGGAAGGAAGACGGATCTGAGCGAAACCATTCTCTTTAGCCATAAGCTGAGCAGAAGCTCCTGCTGTTCTTACGAGCTGAGCGCCCTTACCGGGATTCATCTCTACGCAGCAGATAACTGTACCTACCGGGATAGAAGAAATAGGAAGAACGTTGCCGTTGAGGATGTCTGCATCCGGGCCGCTCTCAACCTTGTGACCTACCTTGAGGCCCTCGGGAGCGAGGATGTAAGACTTAACACCGTCAACATACTGAATGAGTGCTAAGTAAGCTGTTCTGTTAGGATCGTACTCGATTGCCTTGACTGTAGCAGGGATACCTACTCTGTCACGCTTCCAATCGATTACTCTGAGCTTTGTACGGTTACCGCCGCCGATATGACGAACCGTGATACGGCCATAAGAGTTACGGCCGCCAGTCTTCTTCCTTGACTTAAGAAGGCTCTTCTCCGGGTCCTTCTTTGTTAATACGGAATAGTCAGCTATGGCCATTCCACGAACTGCGGGAGAAGTAGGTTTAAATGTTTTTACTGCCATTTTTATATCTCTCCTTGATTACATTACTGACCAAAACCGAATTCTTCGATTGATGTCTTGTTCTTAGCGCCGGTCTTAACTGCCTTGCCGCCCTTGCCGAGGTATGTACCCTCAACGGACTCTGTAGCGATAGTAACAACTGCCTTCTTGAATGCAGGTGTCTTGCCGGGCTTGTTTCTGAGTCTCTTAACCTTACCGTCGTAATTAGCGATGTTTACGGCCAGGACCTTTACACCGAAGAGCTTCTCTGCTGCTGCCTTGATCTCAGGCTTTTCAGCGTCAGGTGCAACTACGAAAGTGTACTTGCCCTCTTCTGTGATAGCCATCGTCTTCTCTGTGATGATGGGCTTAATGATTACATCATAGGGGGACTTCATTACTTGTATACCTCCTCGATCTTCTCAACTGCAGCCTTTGTAGCTACGAAACTGTCGTACTTGAGGATGTCCATAACGTTGATCGTGTTAACGAGTGCTGTCTTAACATCCTTGATATTTCTAGCGGAAAGCTCTGCGTTTCTGTTTACGCCTTCGAGAACGATGAGTGAAGATTCGCCTGCGCCGATAGCCTTGAGAGCCTTAGCGACTGTAGCTGTCTTAACTTCGTCAAGATCCATGTTCTCGATAACGATCATCTTCTGATCAGCAACCTTGGAAGAGAGAGCAGACTTAAGAGCAAGTCTCTTGATCTTCTTAGGTACTGTGTAGCTGTATGATCTGGGGTTGGGTCCAAAGATGATGCCGCCGCCTACATACTGTGCGGATCTTGTTGAACCGTGACGAGCTCTACCTGTACCCTTCTGTCTGTAAGGTCTCTTACCGCCGCCGGATACTTCGCTTCTTGTCTTTGTCTTCTGTGTGCCCTGTCTTCTGTTTGCAAGCTGGTTTCTAACAACCGTAGACATTGCAACAGCATTGGGCTCGATGCCGAAAATCTCATCGGAAAGCTCGATGGAACCCTTAACGGCACCTGTCAAATCTTTAACATCAATTTTAGCCATTATTATGTTCCTCCGTCTTATGCCTTAACAGTATTCTGTACTGTTACGATGCCGCCCTTAGGACCGGGAATTGCGCCTCTGATTACGAGGATTCCTCTTTCGCCGTCAACCATGACAACGCTAAGGTTCTGTACTGTGCAGTTAACTGCGCCCATATGTCCAGGCATCTTCTTACCGGGTACAACTCTACCGGGTGTGGAAGTAGCGCCCATGGAACCGACTCTTCTGTGATACATGGAGCCGTGGCCTGAAGGACCACCCTTCTGTCCGTGACGCTTAATGTTGCCCTGGAAACCCTTACCCTTGGATACGCCGCTAACGTCAACCTTGTCGCCGACTGCGAACATATCGGATACCTTGATCTCCTGTCCGAGGCTGTACTCCTCGTCGGGTGTAAACTCGCGGATAATTCTCTTAGGCTCAACGTCAGCCTTCTTGAACTGTCCTGCGTCAGGCTTGTTTACAAGCTTTGCTCTGATGGAACCTGTGCCTACTTTGCAGGCCTTGTATCCGTCAGTCTCAACCGTCTTGTTCTGGAGCACGTACATAGGCTCGCAGCTTATAACGGTTGCCGGAATAACGTTGCCGTTGTCATCGAACAACTGTGTCATGCCGGACTTTCTGCCAATGATGAATTTCGTCATAAAGTTCTTTCCTCCTATTTAGGTTATTGGTTCAACGGTTTGCCGAAGAACGTGACCTCGGCGATCTAAGGCTTGGCGTTCCTTAAATGCCGAATTAAGCCTTGAAGCGTTTTTATTTGATCTTTACTTCAATAGAAACGCCTGCAGGCATGTCAAGCTTGCCAATGTCATCCATCGTCTGGGAAGACGGTGTATAGACGTCGATGATTCTCTTGTGAGTTCTCTGCTCGAACTGCTCACGGGAATCCTTATTTACGTGAGGTGAACGAAGGATCGTAACTACCTCTTTCTCTGTAGGGAGCGGGATAGGACCGGAGAAGCTTGCGTCGTCACGAGCAAGTGCATCTACGATAAGCTTTGCGCTCTCGTCGAGGATCTTGTGATCATAAGCCTTGAGCTTAATTCTGACCATTGTTGTCTTTGTTGCCATGTTGTGGCCTCCTTACTATAAGCTGTATTTTTCTTATCTCAACCCTGTCGGGAGTGTCTTAGCTTTCCATTCAAAAACCCAGACTATCCAGTTACCACCTTCGGGCGGCACTTTGGTTCTCTGGGCAGTAACGTACTGCTTGCTCCACTCTCCGGACTTAAGGTCCTGAGACGGCATCGGATCGTGTCCTTTGCCTCGGCTCCTTCGAAGTTACCTGCCTCGTGCTATCCGCGCAGCCGGCGCAACACCTCGCAGCAATCTCCGTTATCAAAGCCTTATCACTCGAATTTCAGGGCAAAATACGCCCTAAATAGACGCGTGCGAAAGGTATTCTACTATCATGTTTTGGGATTTGCAAGTACTTTTTTCGACTTTTTTCGCTCTATTTCAAGCGTTTTGCCAAGTTTTAGTCTTTTTTGAGCTCTGAAGGCTCGAAAACGTACTTACTATTGCAGAATCTGCAGACAGTTTCAATAGGTTTGCCGTCTTTTGTTATCTCTTCGATATCGCTCTTGCCGAGTGCCGCCAGGCCTGAGAGCATCCTCTCCCTGCTGCAGTTGCACTTAAACTCGACTTCCTGTCCGTCAAGATAAACGAGATCCGGATCGCCCATGAAAAGATCGATTATCTGTGCGGGAGTAAAGCCTTCCTTGAAAAGGAAAGATATCTCAGGGAACCCCGAGACCCTTTGCTCAAGATAATCTATCTCATTATCGCCGGCGCCGGGAAGGAGCTGGACCATCAGGCCGCCTGCCTCGCTGACACGTCCTTCTTCAAGGAGAACGCCTAAAGATACGATCGATTTTGTCTGTTCTGACTTGGCAAGATAATAAGCGAAGTCTTCCGCGATCTCGCCTGATACGAGCTCTGATACTCCGACATAAGGCTCTTTTAAGCCGACATCTCTTACAACCGTAAGACTGCCCTTGCCTACAGCCGCGCCGACATTTATCTTGCCGGGCTTATGGTATTCGGTCGGAATAACAGCTTCAATGGGATATGCCCTTACCTTAAATCCGAAATCGGTAACGCAGGTCATACCCTCAATGGGTCCGTCGCCTCTGATGATCGTCGTCTGCGTATCCTTCTCATTCTTCATGGATTCGGAGATAAGAAGAGATCCGGTCATGAACCTGCCTAAAGCAGCCGTAGCAGCCGGTGACATCTGGTGCTTGATCCTTGCAGTCTCGCATACGGCAGTTGTCCTGACGCAAAGACACTTAACAAGACCGCCCAGGCCTTCGGCTCTGACGATGTGGTCTTTCTTTAAGTCTTCGGGCGCGCCCGGTACATGATACGGATTATCAGACATTTCGTTTCCCTTATATATAAATTATTTACCGAACACATAGAAAATGCGTTCATCTTTACCGGACGGCTCTTCCCTGTTCAGGTCGCCGAACTTCGCATAAGTCTTAAGCCCTGCGCTCTTTGCCATCTCTTCGATCTCTTCGGAAGAATAGCATCTTGCGGTAAGCTCGCCGTCGTATCTCTCGTAAAGATCATCCTCGCAGAGCTCAAAAAGTGTCAGCTCGGCGTGATTGATCTTAGTCTCTTTATCGTAATGATTGACCCACAGGAGCGTGAAGTCATCGTAGTCTTCATAGAAAACATTCTCGCCCAGAGTATCTTCGAAATGATGCTTTGTCGTGGCATCGAGGATAAAGATTCCTCCTTCTTCCAAAAGCCCGGATACCGAAGCGAACATTTTCGCAAGGCTGTCCTTGTCGGTAATGTGGCCTATGGTATCCATCGTTGAGATAAAGCAGCCGCAGGTCGGGCCCTCATAAGAAGTGATGTCTGCGCATATCCAGGATACAGTGCCTGTCTCATCTCCTGAAGAAGCTATGGCGAGCATATCGGGAGACAGATCCACGCCTGTTACTTCAAAGCCTTTTGAAGCGAGGAAATTTGTGATGACTCCCGTACCGCAGCCGAGATCAGTCACCGTCTTGCCTTCCGCCTTACAAAAATCAGTGATAAGGCCGAGTATGTACGGACCCCAGGCCTCAGTGTCGCCTGTCAGCTGGAGATCATCGTAATGTTCGGCAAGAATGTCGTAAAAGCTGTCGTCCATGAAGCTTAAGGCAGATAGTTCAAAGGATTCTTCGTACTGCCGTTCAGACGGACCTCAAAGTGCAGGTGGGCGCCGGTGGATGTTCCGGTGCTTCCGACTTCACCAATGGACTGGCCTGCACTTACAGTCTGGCCTTCATAAACATAGATATCTCTTGCGTGACCGTAGAGAGTTGTATAGCCGTTGCCGTGATCGATAATGCAGTAGTTGCCGTATCCTGAGCCGCCCTTGTTGCAGCCTTCGTAAGGCTCGGTTACATAGATGACAACGCCTGCGGCTGCAGCCATTATCGTGTCACCGTAGCCTGCACCGATATCGATTCCGGAGTGGAATTTCGTGGTGCCGTAAACAGGGTGAACTCTGTTGCCGTAATAAGACGTGATGGACTGGCAGTATGTAGGCCATCTGAATGAGACTCCGCCGGTTGTCTTGAAAGAATGCTCGGCATCGTATTTTGCCT
>JAEFBB010000058.1 GCA_016292215.1 Saccharofermentans sp.
TCGTCGCTGTATTGGGCGGCGTCATCATCGCTTTGTTAGGCGAACTTCTGGCGGAACCGATCTTCAGGATGCAGAATATCTCAGAAGAAGCATTCAGCATGGCTCTGCTTTATTTCCGCATCTATATCGCAGGAACGCCGGTGATACTTCTTTATAACTTCGAAGCCGCGATATTCAGAGGCATCGGCAACACCAGGATACCGTTCCTTGCGCTCGTAATAGCAGGCATTATCAATGTCGGCCTCAATGTTTTCTTCGTTGTATTCATGGGAAGGACCGTTGACGGCGTAGCTACTGCGACGGTCATATCGAACATGATAAGCGGCATTGTCCTTTTGCTTTTCTTAAAGAAGTCCAAAACTTCTGCAAGGTTTGATGAGAAGAAGCTTCGGATCAGCGGGTCGGTACTTAAGAAGATACTTAAGATCGGCATTCCTTCAAGCCTTCAGGCATGCGTTTTTTCTGCGGCGAACATAATAATCCAGTCTGCGATCAACAGCCTCGGAACACTTGTCGCCGCTGCGTCTTCGGCTGCATTTAATATCGAGATATTCTCTTACTATGTGCTCAACAGCTTTGGCCAGGCATGCACGACATTCACGGGCCAGAACTATGGCGCGAGGAAGTTCGACAGATGCAAGAGATCATTGAAGCTCTGCCTTCTTGAAGGCATCGTCGTTGAAGGATTGATGGTATCATTCCTCCTGTTCTTCGGCAGGGATCTGATAGCGATCTTCAGACCCGGCGATCCGGAACTCGTCGAGATCGGTTATATAAGAGTCATGTTCATTACGACAGCGCATCTGCTCTCGCTCTTCTACGATGTCATGAGCGGCTATATGAGAGGTTACGGTATATCTCTGTCGCCTGCGCTTGTCACGATGTGCTGCATCTGCGGAATAAGGATCATCTGGATCTATACTGTTTTCGAGCAGTTCAGATCGTTCACGAGCATCATGGCGGTATATCCTTTGAGCCTCGGCGTGAACGCGCTTGCGATATTTATCCTGCTGCTCATAAAGCGTCCTGCGAAAAAGTACAGTACGAAGGCCTGATTTTTTGGGCAGTTTTATAATTGTAATCACTCAGATCAAGTAGTATATTTTGGGCGACAAACGGAAATCGGGGAGCTTTAAAAAGCTGAGAGGGATCAGACATCCGACCCGCTGAACCTGACGGATAATGCCGGCGTAGGGAACCTTACATATATTTTTTTGGCCTCCTGTAATTGGTGTGATCTCAAGGGATCAGAAATCCATTTGACGGAGGTGTTTTTATGTCCAAACAATCACTTAATTCAAACCGCGAGTACATACTGCGCGTGTCCACGGGCGGCGTATGCCTGGCTCTCGCATTCGTACTCTCACAACTCAAGCTCTTTGAGATGCCTATGGGCGGCACGGTAACACCGGCATCGACATTGCCTATCATCGTTTACGGTGTTGCATTCGGACCTGTCTGGGGCTTCATCATCTCATTTATCTTCAGCCTTCTGCAGCTCATCGGCGGTTACCTCGAATCTCCTTTTCAGGTAATTCTTGATTACACAATCGGTTACACTGCTTTAGGTTTTGCAGGATTTGCAGCACTTAAGGCTGATTCCAGGATCAAGATATCGGGTGCGCTTAACAGATTCAGGAGCGCACCGGTCCTTAAGATCATCGCCTTCACGATCGTTGCCTATCTCGTAAGATGGCTCGGTTCTGTTGCTTCAGGCGTTATTTTCTTCGGTCAATACGCTGCTGAGGCAGGCTACAACAGCGCACTCGTTTACTCGATGGTCTACAACGGTTCATTCCTTTTGGCTGACCTCGCTATCCTTGCAGTTGTTCTCGTTGTTCTCTACATGGTTATCCCTTCTACCAAGGAAGATACGACGATCAATTACATCCAGAAGTTCACGGCTGAATTCATCGGTACGTTCGTACTCGTATTCGTCGGCTGCGGCACTGCAATGGCTGTAGGCTGCGATTCTGCAAGCGGAAGCGGTTATATCCTTACAGCATTTGCATTCGGTCTTGTTATCGTTGCTATGGCTTACTCCATCGGCAATGTATCCGGCTGCCACATCAATCCAGCAGTATCTCTTGCTATGCTGATCTCGAAAAAGCTGACCGCTACTGAATTCTGGGGCTATGTCGTATTCCAGACTCTCGGTGCGATCTCCGGCGCAGGCCTTCTCCAGTATCTTTTCTCACAGGCAGGAAAGATCGACATGACAGGCGTTACGGAAGAAGTTGAAGGCAATATCGAGATGGCTAAGTGGGGCCTCGGCGCAAATGGTCTTGCAGGCGTAAACGGAAGCATCGTTGCAGGACTCATCGTTGAGATCGTTCTCACATTTATCTTCGTTTTGGCTATCCTCGGTGTTACTGACGAGAAGTTCAAGCACGGTTCATTCGGCGGAGTCGTAATAGGCTTAGCACTCGTTCTCGTACACATCCTCGGCATCAGCCTTACGGGCACATCTGTTAACCCTGCACGTTCCATCGGACCTGCAATTTTCGCAGGCGGCGCAGCACTCAGCTCACTCTGGGTATTCATCGTCGGACCTTTGGCAGGCGCAGCTCTTGCAGCAGTTGTTTATAAGGCGATCACAAAAGCCAAGGAAGATAAGGCTTCCAAATAAGTTTGTTGTAAAAGCAGACGATTAAACAGAAATCCATTTTGGGGATGATTTCCCCTTCCACGTTGCTTACCGGTCCGGCCGCCCGAAAGGCCAGGCCGGTAAGTTTTTTATGCCCGGCCTCGAACAGCATATAAATTTACTAAATATCTAAAAAATCTGTTATAATTCTTAATTGGAATGAGGGTTAGGGTTTTTCGTTTTTATTTTTCTCGGGCTCTCATATGATGTGATTCAGGGTACATTTTCGCTATCGGTTAAGGTACAGGGTGAAGATTATGAGTTCAGAAAACGACAGATCGGCTTACGCGATCAAGAAGAATACGAAGCGTCAGGCATGGGAGCTCGGCAAAGGCTCTGATATGGAAAAGCAGCTGATAGGAACAGGCAAGCTCGTTGTCCGTGAAGGCGGGATCTACGAAGTGTTTACAAGGGAAGCTACTGAGGGTAAGGGGCAGATCGCGAATGCCGGAGACTTTTTCAAGGTAGATGCAGAAGGCTATCCGTCACCCTGCGAGAGAAGCTGGTTCTTTGCTAACCATAAGCACGTTGAAGGTGACTGGTATGAACAGGTCGCAAAGCCGCTGAAGATATGGCGCAAGGACGATCCGGAGACTGAGGAGATCAGGTTCCTCATAGACAGCGGTGCTCTCAATATTCATTCAGAAGACCTTAACAAATACTATTCGGCGTTCCTGTGGGGAACAATGGAGACGGCTGCATCTGATGCCGTAATCGTATTATATTCCGTTGATAAGAATGCCGAAGGGAAGATCGAAGCGATCAGCTTTAATTTTGTAGAGTCTGATTATTTCAAGAATAATTACAAGATAGTCGAAGCGTAAAAGCTTGTAAGATCAGGCAGAGTTTTTTATCCGGAGCAGATTCCGGCAACGTGATCTATAGGGGGTGTATCATGTTGAAGAGGATCAGTTGTATCTTATGTGCGGCTCTTTTAATGCTGTCAATGACAGGGTGTTTTTTCTTAAGACCACGCAGCACTGCAAGCACTTCATTCGATTACGAGGAACTTAGAAAAACCGTTACCGAAGATCTTACGAACGAGATTTCCGTTACTGACTGGAGCGGAAATGTTCCCGATGGCATGGAAGTAAAGTATGTCGTTGTAAAAGAGGTTTACAGGGACGACAGAAGCAGGGATACCAAGCTTTACGATTACGACAAGGCCGGACGGGTAACCTATCATAAAAGCGACAGCAATGCCTATACCGATGAATGGAAAATAGTCTATAACGACGACGGTACTATAGCAAGAAGAGAACGGAGATCGCTTAAAGCGCTCGGTTCCGCACCTCCCGGACCTGACTATACAGCTGAATATGAATATAACGATAAGAAGCAGCTGGTCTCATTTTCGTATACTTCTGAAGGCCATTTTACATACAGATTTGAATATGAAAACGGTCATCTGGTCCATACGGATCTATACGGCGGGAAGGATTATACCTATAGTACGGAATCTGAGTA
The DNA here is from genome assembly GCA_016292215.1 of Saccharofermentans sp. Lineage (GTDB taxonomy): Bacteria > Bacillota > Clostridia > Saccharofermentanales > Saccharofermentanaceae > Saccharofermentans. Next base: position 4,115 of record JAEFBB010000058.1, read on the forward strand.
TTTTGACTACTGCGTAGTAGTAAGTGATAACATCACTACCAGCAACGAACAGGATGATGTAAGAATCTGTAAGCGTACTTATGCTGATGATACTTTCGGGAAGGTCCTTACGGAGCAGTATGAATATGATGAGAGGGTTACTCAGTTTGAGTACAACGGATCAGAGCTTACAGGCTCGTATTATATAGATCAATGGGGCCGCACGCATAAGTTTGATGCAAATGGCAACCTGTCCGCAGAGTTGGACAAAGACGGTTCTGTTCTCGAGAAATGGGAATATAACGAAAACGGTGACAGAGTATTGTACGAACGTTATGATAACGGCGTTCTTGTCGACAAAACAACAACATCCGTGTCATATGACGGAGCAGGTAACAAGCAGACCGAGACGAGTGATTTCTGGTATGTCATGGACGGAGAGGAAAAAACATTTACTGCCAAGACCACATACAGCTACAGGAATGGCTTGCTTGTATCTGAATTAGATGAGATAGACGGGGATTTTTCGAGCATGACCGTATACGCTTACAAGGCAATTCTTGTGCCTAAGGAATAAAGAAGAATAAGGGAGAATGATTATGAAAAAGAGTGTTAGGTTAATGGCATTGGCACTGGCGGCCGTGATGATGATCTCGGTCTGCTCGTGCTCTGACAGCGGCAGCAAAAGAACAACATCCCAAAAGGAAACTGAGACCGTGACAGAAAAGCCGGAGACAGAAGAGACAACTGCCCCAAAGGCGGCATCTGCTGACGGCACTTATGGTGAGTTATATGAGCTCATGAATGGTGTGCTTGGCAAGGACCTTGCTTCAGCAGAAGCGATGATCGGAGAATTCTTTGGTGTTGAATTAGAGGATGGTCTCGGCGGTAGTATGACCGAGACGAGGAGAGACATTGAGACAAAACTGCATTCTTACTCTGATCTTTTTGCCAAAGGCGATTACAGGTTTAACGAATTGCAGATCTGGACTGACACTGCTGACGGACATGTCCGTATGCTGGAATTTACTCTGGTCAATGAAGCTTATGTTGCATATAAGCTGGAAAACACGCCTGAGTTAGAAGAAGAGATCAAAAAGCAGTACGAAGGGATCAAAGGAGGACTGGATAAGACTTACGGCGATGCATTCGATAAGGGCAATCCTATTTATGATGAAGACTCTTACTACTTCAAGTATAATGTGAAAGACGGTAATTTCGCATACGTTGAGATCCGTGATTTTACGGAGGAAGGCGGAAACGGCCTTTTGAAAATGTGCATTGAATTTGCGGATGTGGAAGCCATCTTAGAATACTGATTTAAGGAGAATACTTATGCAGGAACCTTCATACATGATAGCGATCCCCAAGGATCAGAGCCTCATTGAAGATCCCAAGAATTTTATGGGCAATCTCACCTCCTGTGCTTTTATCAAGATCAACGACATGGATATTGATGACACCAGAGGACTTGTAGTAGATCTCACGATAGGTGACAACGATTATGAAGTTGAGATAAATCCCACCGGTGTGGAGATCCCTGATTTTGTCCGTCCCGAGCATGCTTTTACCGACGAAGAAGCAAAGATGCTCGATGAGGCACAAGCAGGGCTTAGTGTCTGCTTTGATTACGAAGGCGACAGCAATCAGTGTTTCTATGACCAGTTAAGGATCATTGACGCTTTGTTCCCGGAACTTCTTGCAGTTCTTGACTGTCCTTCCGAGAAGCTCCTCTCAGGCAAGTGGGTATCTCTGGCAGCTAAATCATCCGTGCTTCCTGCACCCAGGTATCTATTCACCGTCCAGGCAATATCCGACGGCGGTGATGAAGTATGGCTTCACACGCACGGACTTAAGCGCTGCGGATTATATGAACTCGAGGTCTTAAATTCCAACAAGGAATTCTTCAATAACCACTACAAGATGATCGAAGCATTCGCTTTAAGAATGCTCGAAAGCGACGAGCCGATAGAGCCCGGTGACGCCGTCTTTATCGGACAGGCAGCAGGCAAGCAGCTCACGCTTACCGCAGTCGACTGGAAAGAAGCCTTGGAGCATTATCCGGATGTCACTTTAGGTACTGAAGAAGACCGCGATGACGGCGTGCACGGTGAAGACACCTGCGTCCTCATGATCTACAAAAACGAGAGGGCCGAAGAGCAGCAGATCTATACGCCTGTCGATGATTTCAACCAGTTCCTCGGCCAGAACCCGATGTTCTATTTCTCGACTGAAGAGACAAAGCGTATGAGCGCGCTTGCAAGAGAGCGCCTTCCTTACATGATCAAGGCTTTCGGGAACAAGGAAAATGCCGTCATCGCGAAGATCGGCCTTACCATTGACAAGGAGCACTGGAGCAATCCGGATAAGCCCGAGAAAGAACACATCTGGTTCGAGATCAAGGACATCAAGAACGATTCTGTTGTCGGTGAACTGACACAGGAGCCTTACTATGTCTCCGGCATGAAGCAGGGCGACACCGCAACATATCCGTTCTCGGATATCACCGACTGGCTGATCTTCACAAAAGAAAACCGCGTATCACCGGATGACGCTTATCTTTTAGAGTAATCGCGAAACTGATATAATCATTTGCAGATGGGGATTCTAGGAGGTATTGGCATACCTCTGTTTTCTCATACTTACAAATGGAAATGGGGAGAAAAATCATGAAAAGAATAGTTAGAATTATGGCGGCTGCTATGAGCGCCGTATTGATGTTGTCGGTTTGTTCCTGCAATAAGGCTGATCTGAAAAAAGCCGTTGATCCTGTAATCGGTCTTATGGAAGATTCGATCGGTAAAAGCAGGGCTGATGCGGAGAAGATGTTTGAGGACTACTTCGGTGTTGAACTGGAGGGGAAAGAGTCACTGAAGTCCGGCAGTGATGCAAATCCGTTGCAGACCTACTTTTATCCTTCTGTTCTCACTAAAGACGGGGTCACTTTCACCTCTATGGCGATCACTGAAACTATGTCGGACGGGATTGTCTATTCTGTTGAATTGAACAATAACAATCTGAATACAGCAAATAATGAATATAACACTTCATCCGAAAAGAAAAGTGAGATAAAGAACCTTTGCAAAGCGATGAACAAAGCTGTTGAGGAAAGGGCCGGAAAACCTATGTCCACTATGCCGCTCTTTGAGAACAGCAAGCTGTCTTTCTCAAACATGTATAAGACTGATAAGTGCATGTATATCGTAAGTAACCGTGACCTGACCGAAATGCCTGAAGAGGAAGGCCACAAAC
>JAEFBB010000025.1 GCA_016292215.1 Saccharofermentans sp.
AGGCTGACTCAGGCTGGGCTAAATTTGCATGGGGCAAGATCTACGGACAGTGGATCTGCGGTGCAGTCAACGTTACTTACGATACACAGAAGTTCAAGGCAGCAAGAATGCTCGAGATCATGGAAAAGCTCAAGCTCAACTCATTCTGCGGACCTTCCACGATCTACAGATATCTCATCCAGGAAGACCTTACTAAATATGATTTCTCTTCCATCAAGCACTGCTCAATGGCAGGCGAGCCTTTGAATCCTGAAGTATTCTACAAGTGGCAGAAATACACAGGTCTTGAGATCCGCGAAGGATTCGGCCAGACAGAAGGAAGCGTTCTTTTCGCAAACTTCCCCTGGATCGACGTAAAGCCCGGTTCCACAGGCATGCCTACGCCTATCTACGACATCCAGCTTCTTGACGACAACGGTGTTCCGGTAGAAGACGGTATCGTAGGCAACATCGTTATCAAGAACGCATCTGCAAAGCCTATCGGACTCTTCCGTGAGTACTATAAGAATCCTGAAGCAATGGCTGAACAGTGGCCCGGTGCTGATTACAGCACAGGCGATACAGCATGGAGAGATCCTGAGGGCTATATCTGGTTCGTAGGAAGAAACGATGACGTTATCAAGTGCTCCGGTTACCGTATCGGACCTTTCGAAGTTGAGAGTGCACTCATGACACACGATGCAGTCCTCGAGTGCGCTGTAACAGCTGTTCCTGATCCCATGAGAGGCCAGGTAGTTAAGGCAACTATCGTCCTCACAAAGGCTTACAAGGAGAAGGCATCACCCGAGCTCGTTAAGGAACTCCAGAACCATGTAAAGAACGCTACAGCTCCTTACAAGTATCCGAGAGTTATCGAGTTCGTTGATGAGCTCCCCAAGACCACCAGCGGCAAGATCATGCGTACCGCTATCAGAAAGGCTGACGAGGCTAAATACCGTGAAGCTCAGGAAGCTGCAGCAAAGGCTTTAGGTTAAAGGAAATCTTCAATTACAATATTAGCAAGATCAAGACCGCTCCGTGTTAACCGGAGCGTTCTTTCTTTGCGCTCCAATAATCCCTTTTCGATATTGCTCTTTACGGCCTTATCGAAAACATCCTCGAACTCCACACCAAAGACCTTTTTAAACTCATCAAGAAGGATTCCTTCTGTTGTTCTGAGTCTTAAAAATGCGACTTCACGCATCTTATCTTCTTGGGCAAGCTCCTCTTCGATATAAAGCGACCTCAGATCGCTCTTATTGCCCTCTAAGAAGGCTTTGTAATCATCAGACGTAAACGTATTCATTTCTTCGATGTAAGCCCTTACATCGTCTCTGTGGCCGTATCTGAGATCACCTAAGAATCCGTGCGCTCCCGCGCCTATAGCGAAGTACTCGCAAGAGTTCCAGTAAGAGGAATTATGGATGCTCTTAAAGCCCGGCAAAGCGCTGTTGGATATCTCATATGTTTCATATCCCAGCTCATTTAAAAATGCCCGTGTGCCATGGTACATTTCGCGTTCTGTTTCAGGTGAGATATATTCTTCGATCGTCTTGTTGTAACGGTCATAGAAAGCAGTTCCTTCTTCAAGCATCAGAGAGTATGTGCTAATGTGTTTTATGCCGAGCTCTTGAAATGTCTTAATGTCTCTTTTTATTCCCTCAAGAGTCTCCCCCGGAACGCCCGTGATAAGGTCCGCAGAGATATTCGTAAAGCCAGCATCTCTTATCTTATCGATCGCTTCAATTGCGCCCTTAGAATCGTGAAGTCTTCCCAACGTCTTGAGCACTTCATCGTCCAGAGACTGCACTCCTAACGATATGCGGTTAAAACCGGCCTCATGGTACGCTGTTAGCTTTTCCGTTGTTACCGAAGACGGATTTACCTCTATCGTGATCTCCGCGTCAGAAGCGATATTAAAGGCCTTCCTGACAGCCTTCAGAAGATCACATATAAGGCTGCTGTCAGGAAGCGACGGTGTACCGCCTCCGAAATAGACAGTATCCCTGTTTTCGATATCAGTCAGAGGATTAGTACCGGTAGATTCATCTACTACCGAGCCTAACAGTTCCACTTCCCTTATAGCAGCTTTATAAAATGCCTCTGTGCATGAACAGTCCGTGACCGAATAGAAATCACAGTAAGGACATTTGCGCGCGCAAAAAGGATTGTGGACGTAGATATGTCTTGCCATCAGAACTCACGCCTGCGGTAGATCGGGACAGGATTCTTCAAGGCTGTTATAAGAGCCATCTTAAAAGTGTTGAAGCTCGGCGAGACATTCTTCTGCGGAAGCATGTATCTTGAGATAGTCTCAGCCCAAAGAGCTTTATAGTGACCGATGGCAGGATAACCGATCTCGATGAGATCATCAGCGTTCTCACTTATGGCTCTGCATAAGATCTCCCATGTGCCGCATACGGAATCCTGCACATAGGAATCGAGGATCTCGGTATTGCAGTCAGGATAAGCATCCTTGATCGCGTTCTTATCGCCTAAGATCCATGCTTCGATCTCTTCCGTGCTTATTCCCACAACGCTTCTGATGTCAGGCGCGAACTTGGATGCCACGTTATATATCTCCTGCCTCAATGCCTGCGGATCCTTGTCATCGGAATCCATGGCGATAATGAGGATTATCTCCTTGCCGGCGTAGACTTTGTTATACGCACGAAGCTCAGACGGTAAAAGATCCAAAAGCGAGCTTGCGAACTTCGGCGGCTTGGCCGTCATGTCTTTGGGAAGGCTGCCGCAGCCCCTGTGCGGATGCACATTGACTTCAACATCAAGTCCCTCATTCTCTGTAATACGTTCGGCGAGACGTTCAACAACGACTGCGCCGGATTTATCTTCTGAAAGTATCTCTATCAGCATAAACTTACCTGATCAATCGTTATCCTCTGTCTTGGAATCCAAGTGTCCGCCGTACCAGATGGCACCCATTCCTACGCCCTGGTGGAACATCTCCATGACAAGCGGATCGGCGCCTGCACAGCGGATCGTAATGTCGCCTTCATCCTTTTCGAAGGTGCGCTCAAAGATCCATATCTCCTTGGGAGAAAGGGTCTCGATAATGTACGGATTGTGCGTTGAGAACATGATCTGGCAATAGTGGTTATGCATCGTGTATTCGCGCATCTCATCGCTTAATACATCGACCATGTCGTGGTAGAGATCCTTGTCAGGCGTCTCAATGAAGATCGTCGAGCGCGGTCTCTTGTCGCGGAGGAGAAGCAGATACAAGAAGAGCTTATCCGGGCTCTCCTTAAGCGCCAGCGGAAGATTCTTCTTGCGCTTCATCGTGGGGATCTTATCCTTGATGTCATTTACGATGCGCTCGTACTCTTCCTCATTTTCCATCTTGATATATTCGAGAACATTGACGACATTAGAACCCGTGCTGTTCAAGTGCTTGTGTCCGCCCGGAGCTCCGCCTTCGTAGTAGTAAGAGCTCTGCTCCTCTGATGAGAAGCTGCAGAAGAACCACTGCGATATCTCTTTATAAAGGAGAACAAAATCCCTGTATCCGGTTATCTTGCCGTAGAGGCTCAGCGCGGTAAGGTGCTCGTCTTCAACACCGATACCGGTCGCCTTATCGCTGTCTTCGAGATTTATTATCGTGCCGTTACCCTGCTTAACATCAAGGATCGTAAGAGCTTCGCGGGTGCCATCCTTATAGTTCACGAGGATGACCTTTTCGCTGTCAATGACAGGGCTCTTAAACCTGTTGGAAGCGATGGCAAGCTCATACTGGATATACTTCGGCTTGCCTGTCTTAACATCTTCAAGCTTAAAGAAGACTCTGAATACGGAAGGACGTGATATATCAAGAGTCATGTTGGCAAAGCCGGGCCTGCCGTATGTGATGGAAGCAACGGCGCAGCCCTGGGTAATGGTATCTTTAAGAAATGCCATACAGCCCATAAAAGAGGTCTTACCGGTGCTGTTGCGGCCTATCAGGGCGTTTAGTCCTCTGAGGGCATTAAGACCCGATCCCGCTTCCTTATCAGCTAAGAAATCATCTATCAGTATTCCGGCTTTGTCCTTATCGAAAACATCGAAGTTCTCTATCTCAATACCAAGGATCATGAAAGGATACCTCCTATGAAAAAGCGGCCGCGTTGATCAATAGGCGGCCGCTGGTGCTTTCATCAAAACAGTTTTTAAACGTTAACCTTTCGGCGTCACTCTGAATCTGAAAGAGTTGTGTTGATCTCAGAGAGGTTTGTCTGGATCTTAGCCATGTTCTCTGAGAGAGTCTCGTTAACGTTCTCAAGAAGGGACTTAACGTAGATGTGAGCATTCCTTCTGAGTTCTTCTGCCTGAGCCTCAGCGTTAGCGATGATCTGGGCAGCTTCTTCTCTTGCGCCTCTGGTGATCTCGTGATCGTTGACCTTCATGGCATACATGCGGTTAGCGTCATCGATGATCTTCTTATTCTTTTCTCTTGCTGTGCTGATGATATCCTGAGCTCTTGCGACGATATCGTTGGACTGAGCTACTGCAGCAGGAAGATTATTCTTAAGGATCTGGAGTGAATTGATCGTCTCTGTTCTCTCGATAGAGCACTTATCGGAGAAAGGAACGCTTGATGCATCCCTGACCATATCGATGAGGTAATCGATATGCTTGATAGCGTCATAACGCTGTCCGCCCTGATTGAAATTGCTGTTCTCCATTATTAATTCCTTCCTTTCAAAAGTTTTTCCTTAACAAGATCTATTATCTCAGCCGGCACCATCTTTGAGATGTCACCGCCGTATGAACCTACTTCCTTTACCATCGAAGAACTGATGAGCGACAGGTCGTCTCTGCAGGGCAGGAGCACCGCGTCGTAGCCTGAGAAAAGCAGGCGGTTGGCAAGTGCGTGCTCTGACTCGTATCTGAAGTCAGACTCTGATCTGATACCCCTTACGGAAGCACAGCACCCGAGCTGCTGGTAAAGATCGACCAGAAGGCCGCCCCAGGCCATGACTTCAACGTTATCAAGGTTATCGTTCTTAAGCGACAGCTTAATGAGCTCAACACGTTCTTCAGGAGTAAATATCGGCTTCTTGGCAGCGTTCTCCATAACAGCAATGACAAGCTTATCACAGAGCCTTGAGGCTCTTCTTGCGATGTCTCTGTGTCCTCTTGTGAAGGGATCGAATGTCCCCGGGAAGAGCATTACCTTCAAACGACTGTCCTCCGACGTTTTAGTCCTTAAAAAATGTTATCACTGTAATCCCGTAACTACAAGAACGAACACGCTTCAGACCGTTAAGTTCCTCAGGAATCACACAGTCCTTGTCGTGCTCTACGATGAGCATGCCGCCTGAAGCGAGCATATCGAATTCGGATATCAGCTTCGTGGCTTCATCAAGCCTCACCGGTACGTCCTTATAGGGCGGATCCATGAATATAATATCAAATTTCTCGCCGGCCTGCCCTAAGAGCTCTAACGCCTGGGCTACGCTCTTCTTCATGAACCTGATCTCGTCAGAGCCGTCGAGCCTTACTTTGCTGATGTTCTTAGAGATTATGCCTGCGGCCTGTCCGCTCCTCTCAACGAGAGTGGCGCGCTTTGCTCCGCGGCTTAAAGCCTCTATTCCTATCTGGCCTGACCCTGCGAAAAGATCTAGGAATTCCGATCCCGGCACATCCGCCTGGATAATGGAGAACAGGGCCTCCTTGACCTTATCGGTCGTAGGTCTTGTCTTATCACCTTCCGGCGCCTGCAGTATCGCGCCTCTGAATCTTCCTGTAACTACTCTGGGCATTACATCTGCTCCATCTTTCTTGCAAATCTTAATTCGAACATCTTCTTTATCGAATCATTAAGTCTGTCGGCTTCTTCTCCGCCTTCTTCGATTATCTTGTTTACCGCTTCACACGCTTCCGTCGCGATCTTCATATCAGTATAAAGGTTTGCCGCGCGGAGCGTAGGGATGCCGTGCTGTCTTGTGCCGTAGAAGTCGCCCGGACCACGTAATTCGAGATCTTTTTCCGCCAGGGCAAAACCGTCTGAAGATTCGCACATCATCTTCATTCTCGAGAGCGCCAGTTCAGACCTGGATTCTGATACGAGCAGGCAGAAAGACTTTTTGTCGCCTCTTCCGATACGTCCTCTTAACTGGTGGAGCGTGGAAAGTCCGAACCTGTCAGCATCCATGATTATCATGACATTGGCATTGGGGTTATCCACGCCGACTTCGATAACAGTCGTTGATATAAGTATCTTAATATCGCCTGCGATGAATCTTTCCATCGTCTCGAGCTTGTCTTTTTCCTTCATCGAACCGTACAGCACTGCGCTCTTATATTGCGAGATATTGCTCATCGAATCGACGATCTTCTTCATCTCGAAAACGCTCGTAACGCTCTCGTCTCCTCCTACGGGCTCGCCCACCATGTTATCAAGGCCTGACTCTGTCTCGTCCTTATCGATCTTGGCGCAGACGATATATACCTGTTCGCCCGCCGCGAGCTTGACGCTCATCATCTCCTCTATGGCCTTGCTCTTCTTTGAATTAACAAACCACGTGGTGATCTCCTGACGTCCCGCAGGCTTCTGCCTGATAACAGAAGTAGCCATGTCACCGTAGATAACCATGGCGAGCGTTCTCGGGATGGGCGTGGCAGTCATTATGAGGTTATGTACGCTCTTTACCGTGCCGTCTTTGGCGGTATCTTTAAATAATAATTTCTCTCTTTGCTTAACGCCGAAGCGGTGCTGCTCATCAGCTATAACGAGCGCCAAATCCTTGAATTCTATATCATCTGTCAGAAGCGCATGCGTGCCGATAATGACTCTTGCGCTGCCGTCGGCGATCTTAGCCTTGATCTCCTGCTTCTCGGAAGGCTTAGTCTTGCCGAGCAGGAGCACGGGCTCCATACCACTGTTTTCCATAAGATTGGAGATGGTCTTATAGTGCTGAGTCGCAAGGACTGATGTAGGCGCAAGGAGCACAGCCTGTTTGCCCATCAGAGCGGTAATTATCATCGATAAAGCTGCGACCATGGTCTTGCCCGAACCTACGTCACCCTGGATAAGTCTGTTCATAGGAACAGTAGACATAAGGTCTGTCTGGACTTCTCTGAAAGCTGCTGTCTGATCTGCTGTCAGCGTGAATCCGAGATTGCCTTTTATCTGATTCCATCTGGCAAGCATGTTGCGGTCGATGCCGTTAGGTCCTGAAGGTATTACCTGCTCTGCGACTTCCTTTATGCCGTGTCCGGCGCTGTAGAGCTTCATGCCGATGCCTAAGAGGATCAACTCCTCATAAGCTAATTGTTCGCGGGCTTTGCGCGCTTCTTCCAAAGAAGCCGGGAAGTGCGCTTTCTCATATACTTCCAGAGGTGATACAAAGCCTTTTTCCTTCGCTATTCTCTCGGGAATGCAGGATAAAAGCTCGTTGCCGCAGAGCTTAAGTGCGGTCTTTACCCATTTCGAGATGTTATTGGATGTGATGCCTGCGGTTAAGTGATATACGGGCCTTACGAGCGCGTCGTCTTCGATCTTTTCCGCCTTCTCGATATAAGGATTTACCATCTGCATCTGGCCGTTAAAAAGCGTAACCGTACCGTGCACGAAGCACTCGTCGCCCAGCGAAAACTTTCCTGCCAGATACTGGGAATTAAAGAAGGTCATCTTGATCCTTCCTGTACCGTCACTTACGAAGAAAGTCAGGGGCTTTTTCCTGCTCGTTATATTGACGGAAGGATTGGTTGATATCGTGCCCCGGAAAGACAGATCATAGCCCGTGTTATCGTCATATCTGTCGGCCATGTCAAATGATGCGATGGTGCCCACCTGCGACCAGTCGTCGTAACGCCACGGGATAAAAGCGATCAGGTCATAGATCGTATAGATATCGAGCTTTGCAAGTCGCTCTTCCGCTGCGGGACCTATGCCGTAAAGATCGGTCACGGGATTGGACAGATGAATATTAGCCATATGCCTCAGATCCTCCCCGCGCAGAAAGATGCAAGCGGACACGCGTCACACTTGGGTGACTGTGCAGTGCAATACTTTCTTCCGAGATCGACAGATAAATGTCCGATCCTGATCCATGTATCTTCAGGGAATACCTTCATTATGTCCTTCTCGACTTTATTAGGGTCAGTGCTCTCTGTTATTCCTACTCTCTTCATGACGCGCTTGCAGTGCGTATCGACGACGACTGCAGGTGTGCCGTAGACTTCGCCTACGATGAGATTTGCGATCTTCCTGCCGATGCCCGGGACCTCCATAAGGAGTGCTGTGTCATTGGGCACTACTCCGCCCCATTCGCCCGTCATCTTCTTCGCGAAAGCCATGACGGATCTGGTCTTCGAACCCGTAAGTCCGCAGGGCTTTATTATGGCCGCAATAGTCTCAGGATCCTGCGCTGCGATCGCATTCATGTCAGGGAACTTCTCAAAAAGCTCTCTTGCAGTAATATTAACCCTTTTGTCGGTGCATTGTGCGGACAATATGCCTCTTATGGCCAGGTTTTCCGGACAATCTATCTCAAGAGAACATGTGCTGTCAGGAAATTCTGTTGACAGAGCATCGTACATCTTTAAGGCCAGTGCCTTACCCTTTGTATTCCTTGCCGCCAATTCTTTTTACTCCTGATCTTCCGGCGGATAAGGGAACGAGAATACAAATCTTGCGCCGCCTAATTCTCTGCCTTCTTCACACACGATCGTCTGACCGTGGCCTGCAAGTATCTGCTTACAGATATATAATCCCAGACCGAATCCTTCCGCTTTTCTGGAAGGATCTGCCTGATAGAAGCTCTCGAATATTCTCTGCCTCTTTGACTCTTCGACGCCTGCTCCGGAGTCTTCGACGGAGATGATAACTTTTCGCGCTTTGGGATTAGTCTCAGTGGAGACCTTGATCTCGCCGTTCTGAGGCGTGAACTTAATCGCGTTGGTTATGATGTTGATAATGACTCTGCAAAGCTGCTGCGCTTCGCCGTATACGATGATCCCGGGCCCGGGATCCAATGACTTGATGACCCTGATCTGCTTATCGGTAAGCTGCGCTTCTAAGTTATCGATGATGTCGTTGATCATGTCATTGATGTTGAATTCTTCCATCATGTCAGGATCGGGATGTGACAGCGAAGAAGCCTCTGTCATCTGCATTACCAGCGTTCTGATACGGTCAGTCTGCTGCTTGATGAGTTCAAGATAATGCGGCTGTTTTTCTTCCGGGATCGTGCCGTCGAGCATGGCTGTAACGAAGCCGTTGATGGATGTAAGAGGAGTCCTGATATCGTGCGCGATGGATGAGATGAACATCTCTCTGTCGTGCTCCTGGTTTTCCAATGATTCGATCATCCTATTGACGGTCTGGCCCATCTCGGTAAACTCGGAAGATACGGACAAAGTAGTGAAATTATCAGGATCTGAATATTTAGGGCTAACCCTGACTGAATAATCGCCTTCAGCCACTTTCGAGATCGCATAAGAGATATCTTTTACAGGCATGAGGCTGAAGTATACGAAGACGGCGAAAAGTATTATCGCGATGGTCATTGCGATCATTGCGGGGATAAAGATGACGTTGACGTATTCGTTCTTTGTCTGCTCGGTGCCCTCACTGTTGCTGACTACTACAAAATAAGGCGTTCCGGAGATCTTTACGCAGCTTACCGAGACGACTCTTCCTGTATTGTGCGAACCGATATTCGCAAAGCCGAATTCGTCAGCGCTGGTAATGAGATCTAAAGCATCCTGCTGGACGATCTTCAAAGGACCATCTTCTGTCGTCAGAAGGTTGTCGTTGATCTCATAGACATAGGAATTACGGCAATAGATCTTGCCGTTCTTATCGGTGATATAGACAGAGCCGTTAGAGCGGTACGTCTGTGAGTTAACGAACCTGTCGATTATTCTCGAATTCTTGAAATTATCTGTGCCGTCGTCATTGATCGTATATTCAAATGGAACAGACTGAAGAGATGTGATTGAAGTAATATCCGAAGCCAGATCCGAAGCAGCTGTCTCCGTGCCGTTCTCAACCCTCATGATGAGGTTGTTATACATATTCTCATAGGAAAGGAACAACAAGACTGCAAATACAATCAAAGTTGTGAGTACAAGAAATGTGATCAGAAAAACGGCAAAGCCCGCCGATACCTGCTTACCGTCGGATCTCGGCGCCATAGAACTTACCTCGTCTCGAACTTATAACCCTTGCTCCAGACAGTCTTTATGCTCCAATTCTGCTCCCTATCGGGATTCTCGATCTTCTCTCTGATACGCTTGATGTGAACGTCAACCGTACGGGATTCTCCGTAGAAATCATAACCCCATACATTCTCCAGGAGCTGCTCTCTTGTGAATACTCTGTTGGGATTGGAAGCAAGGAAGAACAGAAGTTCAAGTTCCTTGGGCGGCATATAGATCTCGTTGCCGTCAACACTTACGACATAACGGATCTTATCAACTGAAAAGCCGGGATATGTAATAACATCAGTTGCAACGTCCTTGCTCTCTGTAGCGGCAGTGCTGCTGTCACGCTTGTCTGTACGTCTTAAGACAGCCTTGACTCTCGCAAGAACTTCCTTAGGCTCGAACGGCTTCGGGATGTAGTCATCGGCACCTAATTCGAGGCCGACGATCTTATCCAATGTATCGGTTCTTGCCGTAAGCATAATGATCGGTACATCGGATGTCTTTCTGATCTCACGGCAGATATCATTGCCGTCCATGCCGGGAAGCATGAGATCCAGGATAACGATATCAGGAGCAAATGCCTGGAAAGCACCTACGGCTTTATCTCCCTGCATGCAGGTTGAGACCTGATATCCCTCTTTCTCGAAATAGAGTTTAAGTACTTCAATGATGCCCTGATCGTCATCTACGAGCAAAACCTTATTAGCAGCCATTTGATCACCCCTGATAACAACTTCTTAGGTTAATTGCCTTTTTGTAACAGTGTTACAAACTTCTATTCTTCACCGGAATTAGTGCTTCCGACGTCGAAATTGTTGATCTCGGCAGTATAAGAATCCAGATCGGTGAAGTTCTTATATACCGATGCGAAGCGGACATAAGACACGCGGTCAATATCCATGAGCTTCGACATGATAAACTCGCCTATCTCTGACGAGGTTATCTCTTTATTAAATCTCTCTTCGACGATATGCGTGATATCCGAACAGATATTCTCTTTGACCTGTTGTGATACTCCGCGCTTCTGGCAGGCAACGTCGAGGCTTCTTAAGATCTTATCCGGATCGTAAAGCTGCTTGGAACCGTCCTTCTTGACGACCATGGGCTTTAAGCCTTCGATCTTCTCAATGGTCGAGAACCTTGCGCCACAAACCAGGCAAACTCGTCTTCTTCTTACTGCAAAGCCGTCATCGGTAGGTCTTGAATCCAGAACCTTATCGTCGTTCGCGCCGCATTTGGGACAGATCACGGACTGACTCCTTAATTACTGTCCGTCCTTACCGAACATGAACCAAGGCTTAGCTGACTTCTGAGCCTTCTCTTCAGCCTGAGGAGCTACGTTAGCCTGAGGTCTGCCGCCCATCTGTACAGGCTGCTGAATAGGAGCCGGTGCGGGCTGGGGCTGTACGGGAACCTGCTGGACAGGTGCGGGCTGAGGCTGAACGGGAGCTACAGGAGCAGGTGCGGGTGCAGGTGCAACTGACTCATCACCGAATCTGAAGCCGGGCTGTGCTCTCTGTACCGGAACGGGTGCCGGTGCGGGCTCGGGCTGTCTGGGTGTATAGTCTGTTCTCGGCTGAGGAGCAACAGGCTGTCTTGCTGTGATAAGAGTAGGGTTCTCTCTGGAGAGAACTGATGTGCTTGCTCTGTGGCCTGCGGAAGCATTGATCGTTCCGTCAAAACCGGAAGCGATAACTGTGATCATGAGCTCATCTTCGAGTGAATCGTCAACGACTGCACCAACGATGATCTCTGCTTCGGGAGCAGCTGCCTGACGGACGATGGATGAAGCTGCATCGATCTCGGAAAGACGCATTCCTCTTCCGCCTGTGAAGTTAAGGATAACACCTGTAGCTCCGTCGATCGTTGTGTCGAGGAGAGGTGAATTGATAGCCTGCTTGATAGCAACTGTAGCTCTGTCTTCGCCGGAAGCACGGCCGATACCCATGTGGCAGATACCTGCGTCCTTCATGACACGTGTAACGTCTGCCAAGTCGAGGTTGATGAGTCCGGGGATAGCTACGAGGTCAGAAATACCTGCGACACCGAACTTAAGTACCTGGTCTGCCATATTGAATGCTTCTTCGAAGCTTGTATTGTCGTCTACTACGTCAAGGAGCTTGTCATTGGATACAACGATGAGGGAGTCAACGGACTTCTGGAGCTCTCTGATACCGCGCTCAGCGTTAGCAGCTCTCTTAGCGCCCTCGAAAGTGAACGGGCTGGTAACTACAGCAACTGTAAGGATGCCGAGGTCCTTAGCGATCTGAGCAACAACAGGAGCAGCACCTGTACCTGTACCGCCGCCCATGCCTGCTGTGATGAAGAGCATGTCTGTGTTGGAGATAGCTTCAGCGATCTCATCTCTGGACTCTTCAGCGGACTTCTCACCTACACTCGGGTCAGCTCCGCATCCCAAACCTCTGGTGACCTTCTCACCGATCTGTATCTTGATCTCTGCCTTATTGCGGGCAAGAGCCTGATTGTCAGTATTAATCGCGATGAACGTGACGCCCTGAACACCACTCTCGACCATACGGTTTACAGCATTGCTTCCGCCGCCGCCTACGCCGATTACCTTAATGCTTGCAACATTAGATTCGTCCATTGAATAGCTGTGCTTGCTCTCAGACATCCTTTTGTTCCTCCGTACCTAAAGACTTTTGTAATTCCAAATTAAAATAATTCTTGATTAAATAAATATTATTAACCATTCAAAATTTTAACCCAAAGAGTAGTTTCAATCAATACGAACAGCGGGATTTGCCGTCCGAATGTAAAGAAACTTTCATATTTATATTAGCATTATTTGCGCGAAATCAAGTGTTTTTATTAGTATTCTTTGAAAATAGTGTCTTCGTCGGTCATATCGAGCGCGCCGTTGGCAGTGATCTTATCGAACGCATCGGCATTAAAGAGGTACAAAAGCCACGCCATATCGTCGCTTATCGTCTCTGTGCTGTTGAGTTTTATCTGCGTAAGATGCCCTGACGGCGAATATATCGTAAGGAAGATGTAGCCGCTCGGCAGGATCCTTACCTCAGATGTGTTTTCGAACATCTGGTAATCGCCTCCGACGCTTGCGTTATCGGCTGCAAGGATGGCTCCGAGGACGATGATCGCCTTCTTGTAATCGTTCATGTTGCTTATCTGGACCTTTTTGCCCAGTTCGGCTGAAGTGACATTGAGTCCGCAGATAACCGGTCTTACGGTCTTGTTGGAATCAAATGAAGACAGCTCCAAGACTATTCCGTCTTTATCCAGAGCGGCATAGCCGTCAGGCGTCCTGATATAGCACACCTTCCTGCGCTCTTTTATCTGGACATTGACTGTCGAAGGAAGCTTTATGGAGATCCTGATATCCTCGATATAAGGATTCTCCCTTCTGATGCGCTCTTCGGTCTTACCGTAATTAAGGCATAAGATATCGAAAATATTGCCGCTTACGCCGCTCATAAGGTGCGCGTCATATTCAAGGCCGATCTCGTTTAAGACCTCTTCGTCACTCAATGCGACATTGCCTTCGATGTGGGCATTTCTGACCCTGAATGCGGGAAGGAACAATACAAGAATAACCATCACGATAAGGGCGACTGCAAGACATATCGCAAATATTCCCCTGCCCGACAGCTTCACCTGCGGCTTATGTATTTTCTTTGCGGCAGCCTGTCTGTGTCCGGCATTGATCCGGGCATTCTCAGGCGCCGTTCTCTTAATGGGTCTTTCCTCTGGTTCGGATTCTTCAGAAGACTCTTCTTCGTCTTCTTCTATCTCTTCATCTTCAGACTCTTCTTCGTCTGAAACTTCTTCATCTTCTCCGGATTCTTCAGCTTCCTGCTCTGACTCTCCATCCTCTTCAGGCTCTGCATCTTCGTCAGCTTCTTCCCCGTCTTCATCCTCGCCGGAATCATCTTCGGGGCCTTCATACTGACTTACAACGAATCCCTTTACTTCGGCAGACTCATCAGAAGACTCTTTTCCGGGAGTCTTTTCCTTTTCCGCTTCGGTATCAGAGGCCGTATCTTCAGGTTCGTTTCCGAATAATCTGTCTAATTCGTTGTCATCCATAGCAATATTTTATCAGTTTACCCTGAAATCTCAGAGGGCAGATTTGATGGCATCGGTTATTCTCTTGCCGGTGTCCGTTACTGCAAGGCTTAAAGCTGCTTTCCTGATGGATTCCTGTCTTTGGGGATCGTTAATAAGATCAATGAGCACGGGCTCTAATTTGCCCGCTTTTACGTCGTCATCGCTTACGACTATTCCTGCTCCTTTTGAAGCTAGGGAATTCGCATTATAAGTCTGGTGATCGTGAGCTGCATAAGGATAAGGCACCATGATCGCGCACGCGCCCGTCGCCGTTATCTCCGCGCATGTTACGGCTCCTGCGCGCAGGATCGAGCAGTCCGCGGAAGACATATAAAGATCGGGCCTGTCGATATATTCTCTTATCTCGAGATTCGGGATAGCCTTTATATCCGGAGTGATCTCAACGGAATTATGTTTTCCGACAGAGATGAAGAAATAAACTTCCTTGTATTCGGGCTTTTTGGCGATATCGAAAACGAATTTTGTAAGTGTCGCAGAACCCAGCGAACCGCCCATGATGAATACCATCTTGCGGTCCGGATCAATGCCCAGCTCTTTCCTCGAACCTTCTTTGGTCCTTCCGAACATCATGTCCCTGACAGGATTGCCTGTATAGACAACTTTCTTTGCCTTGGGGAAGATGTTTTCCTGTCCCGGAAAGCCTGTCATTACAAGGGCTGCGCCCTTTGAAAGATACTTATTTGCTCTGCCGGGGAAGGCATTTGCTTCGTGGATCATTATGGGAACGCCTGCTTTTCGCGCTGCCGACAAAAGAGGTCCGCTCACAAAGCCGCCGGTGCTTATGACACAGTCAGGCTTAAATTCCCTGATGAGCTCAAGGCACTGCTTTTTTCCGCGCTGCATCGCGCTGATAGATTTGAATGTTTGAATAGAAGGCTTCGAAGGCAGCGGGAGTGCTTCGACGTCGATGAATTCATAACCTGCTTTCGGAACAAGTTCGCCTTCAAGACCGGTCTTTCTTCCCGTGAATTTTATCTTGCAGGTATCACCTGAAGAGGCGGCGTCTTCTTCTAAAAGACCTGCGATCGCAAGAGCCGGGTTTATGTGTCCCGACGTTCCTCCTCCTGTGATCATGTAGCGTCTTTCCATGGAATCAGACTCCTGACTTCAAGGCTTTTTCAGCTGATACATTGGGTTTCTTGGAAGGGCGCACAGTGCCGCTTCTTGATACCGACAGTATAAGGCCGTATGCGATAAGAAGACTGATCTGCGCGGTACCGCCGTAGCTGATGAACGGAAGCGTAACACCTGTAGCAGGAATGACCTGCAGCTCAACCGAGATATTCATCAGCACTTCGACAAATATCAGTGCCGTACATCCCGTGGCGATGGTCCTTGAGAACACGTCTTTGGCCCGCCAGCATACCCTCAGGCACATGAAGAACATCATCAGATACATCAGCATCAGGATGACACCTCCCATAAAGCCTGTTTCCTCGATATAGATTGAGAATATGTAGTCGTTCTGGGCCTCAGAAACGTAATTGTATTTAGATCTGGAATTACCCAGACCGACGCCCCACATACCGCCTGAACCTAAAGCGTTGTGAGCATTATCAACCTGACGCGTATCGTCTTTTGTAAGTGTGCTCTCTTCATCTTCCTGTTCCTCGTCGGCATTGAAGATCTGGAGTCTTTTGAAAACGTGCGCGTAGTTGTTCATGAATCTCTCACGCTTGTCCGCGGGCGCCATTGCGAGTACGACAGAGCCTACCGCACCGCCTACGAGGATCATGATCAAAGAACCCGTGAG
Organism: Saccharofermentans sp.; assembly: GCA_016292215.1. Lineage (GTDB taxonomy): Bacteria > Bacillota > Clostridia > Saccharofermentanales > Saccharofermentanaceae > Saccharofermentans. The sequence continues at coordinate 15,995 of JAEFBB010000025.1, forward strand.
CCAGGCCTTGATCGGGATCTCGGAAACGAGCGTGCACATAAAGATGACTGCCGCAATGATGATGAAGCATGAAACGTGCGGCTGGAGAACGATTACGACGTCGACGAGAACACACATTCCTACAGGAATGATGAAGTCGATCATGGCGTTCTTTATGAACTTCATAAGATCGGATTTTGGTACTCTGATCTTGCCGTCTGCGCGCATTCTCGCTATCGTGGCACGGTAACCCGCAAACGCAACGATCAAGGCGACTTTTATGATCTCCGAGCTCTGGAGCTGGATAGGTCCGATGTTGATCCATCGGCTCGCACCGTGCTCACGTCCTACGCCCATCGCGAGCGTCGCGAACGCAAGACCGAGACTCAATACAAAAGCACCTATGGCGATCCATTTTTGCGCGAAGAATTCGATAGGGATGAACGCTACAATGAGCATCATTATAAGGCCGACAACAGTAAATCTGATCTGTCTTGTCAGGAACCATGAAGAATCCTGGAACTGGCCGTAAGCGTCAGGTCCTGATACCGAATAAAGTACGATGAGACCGAAAACGATAAGAGCAAAGATCATCAGTATCATCGGGATATCAGCTGATCTGACCGCCTTCTCAAGCTTCTCTGCAGTGATGGCATTATCACGTTCCGGCTTTGCAGGCGGTTCGATGAGGCTGTCGATATCGGTTACAACCGCGCGGTCATCCTGATGTGAATCTTTCTTCGGATTCACATCCATGTCAGGAATGATCTTTTTATACTTCTCAGCCATAGATCAGGCGTTTCCCTTCTCGATAAAGTACTTTGCGACCGTTTCGAATCCGAAGCTGTGAGATGCCTTAAAGAGCAAGGCATCGTCGTCTCTTACATATTCCTCAAGACGTCTTTGCACGTCTTCCGTATCTTTACATTTTACTATTTCGAGATTCATATTCATCATATGAGCGCCCTTGATAAATTCGTCCGCATTATCACCTGTGACGAACACTCTGTCGAAGTCATAAGATGCGCATGCTTTACCTGTTATCTCATGAAGTCCCGGAGCCTGTTTGCCAAGCTCTAACATGCCTCCCAAAGCGAGTACCTTGCGGTGTCCTTTTGCCTTTCTCGAGAAGTTCAGGAAAGCATTTTCCATCGACTCCGGAGATGCATTATACGCATCGTTCATTATGAGATATCTCTTGGTCTTGGTGATCGCGCCTCTGCCGTCCATCGCGCTTCTGCTGCTGATGGTATCGGCGATCTTCTGCTGCATCTCAGGGGTCTTTGTGATGCCTGTCATGTATGCGCAGAAAATGGCGAAGAGTGCATTTCTTATATAGCTCTCGCCATACATGCTTATTGAGAGCGGGATCACGAACTCGGATCTGACACCCATTCTGTTAAGGCTGACGCCGAAAGACATTCCTGTATCCGTCTCCTTGACGTCGTACGCGGAAATGACCAGAGGACAAGGCAGATCGTCATCGTCCCTGACCTGGATGCCTGCGATAAAGTTATTGATGGGAAGCTCCTTGACGCATGTGTCGAAAAGCTTTCTGTCATCGCTGTTTACGGCAACGATGCCGCCGTCAGTAAGGCCCTCGCAGATCTCCATCTTGGCCTTCATGATATTGTCTTTTGACTCGAGTATCTCGATATGCGAATAACCGATGTTGGTGATTATCGCGATATCAGGTCTTGCGATCTTTGTAAGATAAGAGATCTGGCCTAAGCCTCTCATGCCCATCTCGACTACGATAACCTCGGAGTCTTCGGGAGCAGAGAGGATCGTTTTGCTCATGCCGATCTCGTTGTTGTTATTTTTCTCTGTCGAATGTACTTTAAGACCGGTCTTTAATACCTCGGTGATAAGTGTCCTTGTGGATGTCTTTCCGACTGAACCCGTGACTGCGATGACCTTGCATCCGAGCTTGAATCTGTAGTGATTTGCAAGGAGTCCCAAAGCTTCTACCGTGTCATTAACGACTATTGCGACAGCGCCGTCGGGGATCGCATTCTCATCATTTGTGATAAGCGCGGAAGCTCCCTTTTCCATTGCCATGGAAAGGAACTTGTTGCCATCAAAATTCTCGCCCTGCAGCGCGATGAAGAGCTCACCTTCTTTTATCGTTCTGGTGTCTGTCGATACTCCGTTTATCTCTATGGACGTCGCGAAAACAATGGCATCAGTCTTCGATACCAGTCTGCCTCCGACAGCCTTTTTTACTTCTTCCAGAGTAAACATCATGCTCTGCCCTCTCGCTCTGTTACCGCAGTTCTCGCGTGTTCTACATCATCGAAATGTATCGTCTTATCTGCGAAGATCTGATAGTCTTCGTGGCCCTTGCCTGCGATAAGAACAGTATCGCCTTCTTCTGCCATATCGATAGCAAGCTTTATAGCTTTGCTCCTGTCAGGCTCGATCTCATATTTTCCTTCAGTCTTGGATATGCCCGTAATGATATCATCAATGATCGCACCGGGCTCTTCGTTTCTCGGATTATCGGATGTGATGACCGTATAATCAGACATGTTGCCTGATACTTCGCCCATCTCAAAACGTCTTGTTCTCGCGCGGTTTCCGCCGCATCCGAACACCGTGATGATCCTGCCCGCCGTATATTCCTTAAGCGTATCAAGAACGCTCTCGAGGGCTGCCGCATTATGCGCATAATCGACGAGGATATTAACACCGAAATCATTTTCAACAGGCTGCATTCTTCCGGGCACGCTGATGCCTGCCAGAGCATCCTTTATCACTTCTATGTCGATGCCTTCACTGACAGCGGAACAGATCGCGCAGAGAGCATTATAGACATTGAATTTTCCGGGGAGCGCGACAAAGATATCGCAGTTGTAGTATTCAGAATCGAGAGTGAATACAGTACCCGTTACATGGCCTCTTCTTTCGGGTCTTAAATTCCTTGCGACAAAGTCTGCTTCATTATCGATTCCGTATGTGACGAGCTTAACTTTATCCTTGCAGTATTCCTTAACTCTTTCTGCCGCATCGCAGTCGCTGTTAAGGATGCCCGTCTCGCAGCTGTCGAAGATCCTGAGCTTGCAGGAGATATAGTCTTCCATATCGGGATGCTCATTAGGCGCGATATGGTCCTCATATAGATTCGTAAATGCTGCAGTGCGGTATGTGATGCCTCTTACCCTGTCGAGCTTTAAAGCCTGTGATGAGACTTCCATGACGAGATCTTCAGAGCCGAATCTTGTAAGTGTATCCATCATCTCAAAAAGATCTCTTGATTCGGGAGTTGTGTGAGCGGCATGTGTTTTTTTGCCTGCGATGATGTTGCAGACCGTACCGATAAGGCCCGGATATCTTCCGCTCTTTTCGAGTATCTCTCTTAACATAAATGCCGTAGTGGTCTTACCCTTAGTGCCGGTAATTCCGAATACGGCAAGTCTTCTCTCGGGATGCTCATAGAAGTTGGCGCAAAGGTCAGCCAAATGCTTATGTGTATCTTCGATCTCAACTACGCATACGCCGTACTGCTCCGTAAGAGCTTCTAATTCTTCCTTGGGGAAGCCCTCGCGGCTGCTGTCGACAACGATGGCAGAAGCATCCTTTTCGCAGGCCTTTGAAGTAAATGAATGTCCGTCTACGGTAAATCCCTGAACGCATACGAAAAGCGAACCGACAGAAACTTTTCTGGAGTCATACTCAACAGAAGTGATCTCCTTGTTAAGGTCACCGGATATAAGCTTGTAGTCTACGTCTTTCAAAACACTAAGGAGCAGCATCTCTTACTTCCTTCTTGGTATTCTGTCACAGGCAGGGATCCCGCCATTGTGCCGTCAACTATATTAAAACAAAAAGTTCCAACTCTTATGTGGCAAAAAGAATGAATTTATTCCGGCCACATCAACTATGTTTGTGCGTCAGACCACTAGTCGTCATCGTCATCGTCGTTATTCGGCGGCAGGGCATCTACTCTTCCGTCCTCGCCTCCGTTATTGCTGTTGTTATTGACAGTCGTCTCATCCGGAGCCGTGTATGAGGGGCTGACCGTGCTCGAGAGCGTTACATAAATGATGTCTCCTGCATATACCGTAGAACCCGCAGGTACGCTCTGCGAAATGCAGATTCCCTCGATGTCACTGTCCTTATCGATCTTACAGTTGAGGTTGACCTTAAGGCATGCCTCGATACATTCGATCGCGGACATTCCCGTCATGTTCGGGACTCTTGTCGTAAGCCAGTCATCCTTTGATACGCCTTCAGGATAGAGGACTACGATACCTGTCTTATAGAGCGTGTAAGTATAGTCAGGATGCGTTGTCTTGATAATCGTATCAGGCGTCATATCCATCGTGCCGTAGAGCGTCGACAGACCGTTGACAGAGATCCTTGATGCTGCCTGTGACGCAGGCATTCCTTCTACTTCCTGGACGTACCACTGCTTTAAGAGCTGCTCATATTCTTCAGGAGTAAATCTTCTCTCAACGCCCATGTATGAGAGTGTGCCTTCAACGATTTTCGCTGCCGTTGATGCCGCAGAAGACGAACCTACCGAGTGGTCCTTAGGCTTATTGATAACAACGAGCACCGCGATCTTAGGATCGTAAGAAGGCGCGTAGCAGGAGAACGAGAGCACGTGCGCGCCCTTGAGATCACCTACGTCTATCGTTGATGTGGATGTCTTACCTGCGACTGAGTAACCTGCGACTTTACCTGCAGAACCCGTACCGTCGGTTACAACGCCTTCCATCAGAGTCCTTACACGCTTGCAGGTATCTTCGGAGAACACCGTACGTACTACTTCAGGCTCGATCTCGTCAATGATATTGCCGTTTGAATCAGTGATGTATTTTACGACGTGCGGGACGAGCAGGTCTCCGCCGTTGATGATGGCGCAGTAAGCGGTGATAAGCTGGATAGGCGTAACGGTCGAAGACTCGCCGTACGCAAGAACTGACATATCGACTACGGTCGGATCTTTATGGAAGATGCCCTTTCCTTCAGCAGGAAGATCGATGCCTGTCTTATCGTAGAAACCGAGCATGCGCACATATGAGTAATACTTCTTAAGTCCGATCTTCTGCGCGAGCTGCGTGAAGACAGGGTTGCAGGAGTTCTGGAAAGCTTTTTCGAGAGTCTCCGTACCGTGGTTATATCCGCCTGACTTCTGGAGCCAGCATGAGATCGTGTGCTGCGATGACAGCTGGATCGGCTCGTCGCTGAATGTGTCGTCTTCTTTTGCGAGGTTCTCTTCGAAGGCCATGCATGTCGTAAGCGACTTGAATGTGGAGCCCGGCTCGTATGTGTCGGATACGCATCTGTTGCGCCATGCATTCGCCATGACGTACTGTACCTGCTGGTCCGAATTCAGCGCATTCCAGGACTCGGGGCTTACGCCGTACGGCGGACCGTAAGGATCGTTACAGTCGTAGTTCGGGATAGATACCATCGCATAGATAGCACCGGTATAGGGATTCATTACGATCGCGCAGACACCGTCGATCGGCTCGTACTTATCGTACGCTTCCTTCGCTGCCTGCTCTGCGATTCTCTGAATACTTATATCGATGTTAGTGACGATGTTGTTGCCGTCTGTTACGGGAACAGTCGTCGCATCAGAATAAGGCAGAACGCCGCCCGTGATTTCATCCGTCTCGGAATATCTGTATCCGTCAGTACCGGAAAGAACGTCATTGTAATATGCTTCAAGTCCGTAAAGACCATTGAGGCTTATGCCGTCATTTTTTGCATAGCCGACGACCTGTGATGCAAGGCTTCCGTAGTTGTAATATCTCTGCGGGACAGCGACAAAGCCGAAGCCCTTGACCTTGTTTTCCTTAAGGTAAGATTCAAAAGCTTCCTTTTTCTCGATCGGAACATTCTTTGTGATGTCGCAGCCTTCGACGTTATTTCTGGGGTCGTTCTTATCTGACGCATCTACAGGAATGATGCCGTCCATCTTCTCGTATGTGACACCTAAGTATTCGACCGAAGCCTGAATGATCTGTTCTCTCGTAAGCTCGGTGGACGTTACCATCTTGGGCGAACAGATTACCGTGAAGTCATAAGTGTTGGATGCGAGCGCTACGCCGTTCGAGTCGTAGATCATTCCTCTATTGGCGGAATACGTCATCAATGTCCACTGCTCATCTGCAGCTGCACGCGCATACTTGTCGTAATCGGTGACAGTCGTCTTATAGAGGTTATACATCAGATAGAATGTATAGAAGACAACGAATACGGCTACTACCGCGATCCACGCCTTTGCGAAGACACTGGATTTTATCCTTCTTTTCTTGGAGGGCTGATTCTCTTTGTCGAGATTTTCCTGTGCATCTTCTTTGACCGGCTGTTCTTTTAACTTGCCGGTTTTGACAGGATCGGGTTTTATCTGAGAGCCGTTCGAATAAGGGCCTTTAACCTGAGGTCCTTTTGGATTATTGCTCCTTTGCAGAGCTTCTTTGCGATGTCCGTTTTGGCCGTTCGCAGGCCCCTTGTTATTATTTATCGGGGTTTGCTGCATAATAATCAGCCAGCGCATCCTTGGAATCATTGAAGGCTTCTTCGCTGATTCCGTCGGAGTTATAGTTTACTCTTGTGCGCAGAGAATCGGTGTTCGGAATAGGCAGGTTGATAACCTGGTTCTGGTTAGGATCCTGCATGCCGAGTGCAAGCGCCTGGGCACGGATAACATCCATGTCCGCGATTCCGTTCGCGTTCTCTTCCGCATTTACGATCTCTCTTTTCGCAGTGTTGATCTGATCCTTGAGATTCGAATTGTCTCTTGCAAGTTCGGAGATCTCTGTCTGGGGATACAGAAGCAGCATTACGAAAATGCCGATCGCGATAATGAGTCCGATCGAAATGATCGTCTCGAAAAGTTTTCTTCTTGTGAGCCTTCTGCTCTTCTTCTTTTGTTCGAGCTTAGCCTGCGCATTCTCATGTTCCATGGCATACTTAACAGTCCTGTCGTGAACTGCCTCATAAGAAACGAATGTGTCGCTGGTATCTTCTTCATCAAGATCGATCGGGAGAGGCTCATCCTCGATGATCAATGTATCTTCGGGAATGACAGTGTCATCCTTGTAAACGTAGTCAGACTTTCCGGCAGACAGCACTTCGCGGAGTGTCTCGTCGTTCACTCCTACGACAAAGCTATTCGCTTTTCTCTTTGATGCTACTGCCATTACTTTCTGCTTCCTTTACTTATCAGTTGTACTGTTCGTTATCGTTCCTCTCAAACACCCTGAGCTTCGAGCTTCTTGATCTCGGATTGATCTCGATCTCCTCTTCGGTAGGCTCGATCGGTTTCTTCGTAATTACCGTTCCGAGTGATTTCTTGCCGCAAACGCATACGGGGAAATCACGGGGACATGTGCAGGGGCTCTCCGCCGTCCTGAATGCTTCTTTTACGATGCGGTCCTCCAATGAATGGAAAGAGATCACCGCAAATCTTCCGCCGGGTTTAAGCTTCCTTATTCCGTCCTGAAGAAGTGACTCAAGACCGTCAAGCTCGTGATTTACTTCGATCCTTATGGCCTGGAAACATCTCTTTGCGGGATGCTGGTCTTCCCCTCTTCCGTGGCCCGGCATATATTCCTTGATGGCGTTGGCAAGCTCGGTGGTCCTTGTGAAAGGTCTTGTTCTTCTTCTCTCACAGATGCCGTCTGCGATCCTGCCCGCATGATGCTCTTCGCCGTACTCTCTGAAGATCCTCTCGAGATCGTCTCTCGAATACTTGTTTACGACTTCTGCAGCCGTGAGCCATTCATCGGGATCCATTCTCATGTCCAAAGGCCCGTTCTTCATATATGAGAAGCCTCTCTCAGCGGTATCGAGCTGATATGAAGATACGCCGAGGTCAGCCATGATGCCGTCAACCTTGCCAAGCTTAAGGCTTCTGATGATGTCATCGATATCTTTGTAATCGGATTTAACAGGCATCCAGTCGATACCGGCAAAGCTCTCTCTTCTCTCCATGCATGCAGCAAGAGCCGCATCATCTTTATCGATCGAGATAAGGGTGCCCTGACCCTTCATTCTTCTTGCGATCTCAGCGCTGTGCGAGCCTCCTCCGGCCGTACAGTCGACATAGATGCCGCCGGGTTTGACGTTAAGAGCGTCAACCGTCTGATAAAGGAGTACCGGGATGTGATCAAAATCAGAGACCTTCAACATAATACTTTGTCTCCAATCCTTCTATGCCGCTCAGATCGTGATCCTCGCTGTCATAGAAACTCTTCGTGCAGATATCCAGTTTGCCGTCGTCATTGAATACGCAGATCTCGTCACCGGGCTTGGCACCGATCCTGTCCCAAAGCTCGCTGTTTACCGAGATGCGTCCTTGTGAGTCAACACTTACTTCGCACGCTTCACCGATGATCGCCCTCTTGATCTTACGGGCATTAGCATCCATTGTGTTGAGCTTTGCGAGCTGTGTTTTTACGACATTCTCAAAATGATCTTTTGAGTAAACGCAAAGATAGCCGACATCAAGGCTGTTAGTTACAACAACCTCAGCGCCAAGCAATTCTTTCTGCTTTGAAGGGATAAAAAATCTTCCCTTAGCGTCTACTTTCTTAATGTCTCTCATCCTGAGTCTTTCGTTTTTTGCTTGATTATGCGGTTAAGCGAGGATCGCGGCCTCATTTGAGCCACTTTCCTCCACCAGAATGGGAAATATCTCCCCGAATCACCACACATCTGTATTCTATTCGTAATCTTTTTTTAACGCAAGGGGTTTTTTGTCATTTTTTGGAAATTTGTTAAATATTTTTTCCAAGTCGTTTGCGGGCGGCTCCGGCTGCCAAAAAGTGACACATTCAGGGGCTTTTTCCGTGTCACTTTCCGTCACTGCTGCCCGAAATTGCCGGAAACTGACACATTATTACCTCAAAATGTGTCATTTCGCGTCACTCATAGCCACGTCAATTAAAAAGGCGGCCCGGAGCCGCCTTGTTTATTTCATTTCGCTCAGATCAGGATAAGAAGGTATCGCGCCTTTGCGCTGAACACTTATGGCGCTAAAGCGGTTCGCAAAGTCCAGACACTCTGATATAACACTCAGAGGGCACGAAGCAAGGTCTTCCCTCGAGATGCCAAGCGAACGAAGCTTCCACAGGAATGAACCGATAAAGCCGTCACCTGCGCCGGTGGTATCTACCGCTTTGACCTCAGGGCATGAAGAAGATGCACTGCCTGAAGCGCTATATGCCGATGCGCCGTCCTTGCCTTTGGTCAGGATCACGAGCTTGACGCTGCCTGTAAAAAGCAAAGGCAAAGCCTCCTCTATCAAAGACGTGCCCGTAATGAATTCCAGCTCCTCATCGGATATCTTCAAAATGTCGCAGTCGGGGATAAACTCCCATATCACGCGCTTTAACTCATCCCTGTCGTCCCAGAGCATGAATCTTAAGTTAGGATCAAAGCTTACGATGGCACCCGTCCTTCTCGCGATCGTAATGGCTGCGCGGTGTGCGTCCTTCATCGGGAAGTCTCCCAGTGACACGCTGCAGAAATGCAGTGCATAACAGCTGTCGAGCATTTCGCTTGTCACGTTCGAAGCCTCGAAAAGCATATCCGCGGACGGATTCCTGTAGAAAGAATATGTGCTCTTTCCGTCAACCGTGTGGCTTACAAAAGCCAGTGCCGTGTTGGCCTCGGAAGTATAACTGATGCAAGAAGTATCGACGCCCGCATCTTCCAAAGTCCTCGTGATCACATCGCCGAACGGATCTTTGCCCAGCTGAGTGATCATGCGCGCCTTGCCGCCGAGCCTTGAGAAAGCTCCGCAAACGTTTGCCGGAGCGCCGCCTGCCGCAGGAGAGAACGAACCCACTTCATAGAACTCGCAGCCTTTCCTGTCAGGGATAAAATCGATCAGCGCTTCACCGATCGCAATGAGAGTATCGTTAAGTCTCAATGAAGCGACTTCCGCAGAAGCGCCTTCTGATGCTACCCTCACCTGGCGGTATTCGGGATAGAATCTGGTGCTCATGACATATAGACCGTTATTTATATATATTTCCAATGAAGATCTGTCTGCGATGATGCGGATATTGCCGAGCGAAGAAAGCTTCAGATTGCGAACGCTTCTTCCGTATCCTTCTTCATTAAGCCTCAGGCTCAATACTCCGCTGTCCTTATCCCACGCAACAGTCGCTCCGGATATCGTTAAAGACGCCTTGTCTGCAAATGCGGAAGCGTTGACCTCAAAGGGCAGTCCTTCCCAGGCTTCGCCTTCGATCTTTTTAAAAGCGCCTTTAAGGCTTTCAAGTTCGCGGACCGGATTTTGCAAAAGCCTGCCTTCAGGAGAGACTGTAAGCTCACGCGGCAATGTCAGGCAATGCTGCCAGCCGAGCTCTATGGTAGGATTGGAATACGAATCATCGCCTATTCCCATCCAGCCGATAAGGAGCCTCCTGCCGTCAGGCGCGGTAAAAGTCTGAGGCGCGTAAAAATCAAAACCGTAATCGAATTCTTCAAAGTCAATGAGCTTATCGCCATCGACCGTAAAATATCCGCTGTGGAAAATATTCTGGAACTTATACTCACCGCGCTTAGTGCCCTGCGGACATAATGCAAGGAACTTCCTGCCCTCTATCGTAAACATATCGGGGCATTCCCACATAAAGCCCATATCAGGTACGGAAAGGCAGCCTGCATACTTAAATGAATCAGGAGAAGCGCCTTCATAGAGCAGCACGCATCCCTTGTCAACTTTGGTGCGTGCGCCCAGGACCATCTTGTAAACGCCGTCTTCGATCCAGACCTTCGGATCTCTTACGTGGCATGAACAAAAATCAGGATAACCGGAATTCCTAAGCAGGACTTTTTTCGATGACATCGTATCGCCGTCAGAAGAAGTGACGCTGATGACGTTAGCGCCCCTGCCCTCCAGCACGTAATCGTAAGGGCCTTCCTCCATAACGTTGCCGGTATAGAATATCTCGATATGATCTTCAAACGCTATTGCAGAACCCGAGAACACGCCGTCCCGATCTTCGGGAATATCAGGATAAAGGACGATGCCCTTATATTTCCACGAGAGAAGATCAGGGCTTACATAGTGACCCCAGCAGCGTGTCGCTTCGCCCTTGGGCGTGCCCGGAGAATATTGGAAATAAACATGATACAGACCGTCAAAATAACACAGGCCGTTCGGATCGTTGAGCCAGCCTTCCGGTGCCTCGATATGAAGATTCTGTCTCCACCTGCGGTCCACGGATGATCTCCTACGTTATGTTGCGCGACATCGAGTAATTCAGGATGACGCCGAACGCAAGGAAGTTGATCAGCATCGACGTACCTCCCAGACTGATGAACGGCAGCGGGATACCCGTGATAGGAAGAAGTCCTACCGCCATGCCCATGTTCTCGATGAAGTGAAATGCGAAGTATCCTGTAAATCCCGTGATGGTGTACGCTGCGGTTTTCGACGGGATCTTGGCCGCAACATAAAGACATCTGCACAGGAAGAAGAATGCGAGGATTATTACCGTTGTCGTCCCGATGAATCCCATGTGTTCCGAGATGGCAGCGAAAATAAAGTCACTCTCCTTAACCGGAACGGTCGTCAGGATTCCCGTGTGGTTGCCTGTAAGACCGCCTGAAGCGATGGCCGCCTTGGACTGCATGAGGTTGTACTCGGAACGCGGGTCAGAGCCCTGGAATGCAAGCGACAGGATCCTGTCCTTCTGATAAGGCTTGAGATAGAAAGTCCAGACTGCCGGAATAACGACAACGACAAAGAATGAGAACGCGAGGAGGAAGTATCTGTATCGCACTCCCCAAGCGAACAGCATGCAGACAAAGGTAAACGCGATAACCATCGCGGTACCGAAGTCGGGCTGGAGAAGTATCAGGAGCATCGGAGGCGCATAGAACGCGGCCATTACGCCGAAGCCTTTGAGGATCGTGTATTCCTTGTTGCCCATCTTCTCGAAGATATCTGCGGCAACCATGATAAGACCGAGCTTGGCGAGCTCTGAAGGCTGGAAGTTACCGATGACAGGAAGCTTGAGCCAGGAATCTGCGCCCCATGTGGCGACGAGTGAATAACCGTCGATCGGGACAAGGATCAGGAGCATGAGCGACACGATATAGATGATGCGTCCGACGATCTTCATGAAGTGTGAGTCGAGAAGGCTCAGGATAAGAGCGCCGACAATGCCGCCTACAGTGGCAGCTACCTGTCTGTAATAGTTGCCCGGGTATGCCGCATATCCTTTGGATAAAACTTTCTGGAGAACAAAGAGGCCTATTATCGTCATCGCCAGGATCGGCACGACAAGATAATAGTCGACGGCTTTAAGACCGTCTTTCCCGCGGAGTCTGACTACGCCGGAACCTGCATTGCCCATTATTGCTTCTTTCCTTCTCCTGCTTCAGCATAGAGTTTGGCAGGAAACGGTCTCTTCTCCCATCTCTTGCTTCTAGCAACAGCGATATAAAGGAGCGCTGCTACGACCAGGATGAGTGACAGGAGCTGTGATACTCTGATGCCTGTATGGCCGATATAAAGCGAATCGGTTCTGAGTCCTTCGAGGAAGAATCTGACAATTCCGTAAAGTACAAAATAAGCGCATGATGTCTCGAAAGAGATCTTCGAATGCTTTCTGATGTAGAGCAGGATAAAGAAGATCGCGAGATCTGCAAGTGACTCATAGAGGAATGTAGGGTGAACCGGCTGTGTCGCAACAAGTGTCGGGCAGAAGCGTTCCAGATATGCCTCTACAGTGCTGCTGGTCATGCCCCACGGAAGCTTTGTAGTAGTTCCGAATGCTTCCTGGTTAAAGAAGTTGCCCCATCTGCCGATAGCCTGTCCCAAAGGAAGGTAAACTACGCAGTAATCAGCAAGCTCTCTGAAAGGTATCTTTCTGATACGGCACATAACAAGGCCGCCGATGAATACGAGAAGAACGCCGCCGTAGATAGCAAGTCCGCCGGATCTGATATCAAATATGCTCTTAAAGTTGCCCTTGAACTCATCATAATTGAATATGACATAGTATGCTCTCGCGCCGATAATGGCACAGGGAATGATCATAAGGATCGTATCGTATACGAGACCCTCAGGGAACTTCAGGCTCTTTGCCTGCTTTACCGCAAGGAATACGCTCAGTATGATCGCGATCGCGATCAGGAGACCGTACCAATATACATCGATTTTACCGAGGTGAAATGCTACCGGGTTAACGTCGACGTTGATCCCCCAGCCCGGAAACTTAACTTCAACAGCACTTATCATTTGTCCTTAATCCTCCATGCCCCTCTTAGGGCCAAACAAATCCCTGATATATTACCACAAAATAAAGTATATGGCTTTTTAGGGTTCATTTCGCGGTCTAATTGAGGTTTTTGATATATTCCAAAGCCTGCTCCTTGTTGCAGTTAACGGCTTCTATCAGCTCTTCTTTTGACGAATACTGCGCCTCCGGCCTTAAGAAATGCATCAGCTCGACCGATATTTTTGCGCCGTATATGTCCTCGTTGAAGTCGAAAACAAAAGTCTCGACGACATCGTTTACGGCATCTTCCACGGTAGGCCTTCTGCCGATGTTCGTAACGCCGTAAAGGACTCTCTGTCCGAGATGTACGCGCGAGACATAAACGCCTCTTCTTACGACAAATTTCTCTTCGGGCACAACGAGATTTACGGTGGGAAAACCCATTTCCCTGCCGAGCATCTTGCCCTGCACGACACGGCCGGAATATGTGTAATTCCTTCCTCCGCAAAGAGCTCTTGCCATATCGGCATCGCCATCTGTCAGAGCTTTTCGAAGCCAGGTGGTAGATATCTTTTTGCCTGTGCCTTCGAGCATGCGGTCCTTTACCACGATGAGCCTTATCTCGTTAGTGTCACAGAACTCTTCGATCATGGTAACATCGCCCCTGGCATTGCGGCCGAAGCGGTAGTCTTCACCTACGATGATCGTATCGGCGATGCAGCGCGCGGAGATTATATTCGAGAGGAACAGCTCGGGCTCCATGTCCTTTATCTCATCGAAGTCCAGGACAAGTATCTCGTCAGCGCCGATCTCTTCAATGATCTTAGTCCTCTCTTCGGAAGTATAAAGCGATTTGCTGTCATATTTGTGGAGATTTTTGAATGTCTGCACGGTCGATGTGAGGCCGTCTCTTTCAGCCATGGAAACAGCCTTCTTAATGATGTCCATATGGCCCGTGTGGAGACCGTCAAAAAGCCCCAGAGCGATCACTCTTCCCTTTGTACCGAGAGGCAGGTCATTAAGCGTGTATGTGTTGCAAACTTTAATCATGAGCGTAAAGCCTCTCGATCCTCATAGTTAACGTGCCGTTTTCCATTGCGGGGAAAACAACTGCGATGAGCTTATCTTCTGATGTTGCCCTGTAGTAGATGCGCTCATCGCCCTCAAGATCAACATCAACCGGGAAAGCAATCTTTCTTCCGAACTTGATGTCCTTCGTCTGCTTGGGGTCAAGCTTTATCTCAGGCAGGAAACTGATGGTCTCAGAAGCATCTCTTACAAAAGAGAAGTCACCTGCTTGCGCCATCTTCTCAAGCTCATCGGGTGTATACGCATCTTTAACATTGAACTGCCCGTTAACGGTCCTTCTTAAGGTCTCGGCATACGCGCCATAGCCTGTGATCTCACCTAAGTCGGAGCAGATGGTCCTGATATATGTGCCTTTGGAACATAGGCAGTCAAAGTCTATTGCAAGACCTTTTTCGGGCTTTTCTATATTTGTGATATCAAGTGAATAGATCGTGACAGGCGCGGGCTTAAGATCCGGCGTCTCGCCTTTTCTTGCAAGCTCATACGCCTTTACGCCGTCAATCTTCTTTGCCGAGTATGCAGGCGGGAGCTGCTCCTTGGTAGCCTTTACTTTTGCGAACGCATCACGGATCTGTTTATAGTCGGACTTCTCGAGCTGCTCTAAAACATCAGCTGAAGGATAATTCTCAGACGTGATCTCGCCGGTCTTATCCATCGTATCCGTTTCCGCACCGAAAATGCATCTGCACGAATACCCCTTGTCAAAGCCTTCGCAGAATCTTAAGAACTTTAATCCCTTGCCGACGAACACGGGAAGAAGACCCGTTGCGAACGGATCTAATGTTCCCAGATGCCCTACTTTACGTGTGCCGAGGAGTCTGCCGACAAAGCGGTCAGTCTTAAAGGACG
>JAEFBB010000059.1 GCA_016292215.1 Saccharofermentans sp.
AAAGAACCGATCGTTGTCGTCGGGAAGAGCGGGAGATTTAAGATCTCTTTCTGGATCTTTTCGCGCTCTTCGCGGGCAGGAAGTCTTACATAGTCTGCGTCTGTGATCGCAGCAACCTTCGCCTGTACATCCTTATCCTCACTATCTTTGCGGCCCTCAAAAAGCTTTTGGTTGTTCTTATAGATATCACTATTCTCATAGTCACTTCCTGCGATCGCAGAGAGCTCAAAAAGCTCGCTGAGCTTCTCTTCAGCAAATGCGAAATGCTTCTTGTAATCGTCTGAGAGCTTGGTCTCGCTGTCCAGCGTATAAGGCACATGGAGAAGCGAGCATGAAGTGCCGAGAACGACATTCTGAACACCAATGTCATTCAGGATTGAGAGTGTCTTCTTATAATCATTTCTCCAGATGTTCTTGCCGTTAACAAGTCCTGCTACGAGGATCTTGTCAGCAGGGAAACCGTTTGTCTTAACAAGCTCTAATGTCTTTCTTCCCTCGACAAAATCAAGTCCGATGAGATCGAAATCAAGCTTGATAACTTCGCTATAGATATCTCTGATATCTCCGAAATAAGTCTGGAGCAAGATCTTGGTTCCGTTCTTGTTTGCAAGGATAAGTGAATATATCTCCTTAAAAAGATCAATGTCGTCGCTATTCAGATCTCTTACAAGATAAGGCTCGTCAAATTCGATCGTTTTCGCGCCGACTGATGCAAGAAGTGATACGAGCTTGATGTATTCGGCTGTAAGGACTGCATAAACGTCGGATATCTTTTTCGAGCCCGTGAATTTAGCGAGCTTTAAGAACGTGAAAGGACCTACAAGAGCGACCTTTGTATCAACACCGAATTCCTTTGCTTCAAGGAACTCTTCGACGGGCTTCTTGCCGACAAGGCTTATGACAGTATCGTCATCGATCTCGGGCACAAGATAGTGGTAATTGGTGTTAAACCACTTCTTCATCGCGAGCGCCTTAACGTTGCCCTTTTCTCCCTGGTATCCTCTTGCGAGCGCGAAATAAGTATCAAGCTCGGAAAGCCTGAGAGCCTTATATCTCTGAGGGATCACATTAAACAAAAATGCAGTATCAAGAACGTTGTCGTAGAAAGAGAAATCATTTGAAGAAATATATGTGATTCCTGCTTCTTTCTGCTTGAGAAGATCATCTCTTCTGATCGTCTTTGCTACATCCTGCAGATCAGCCTCATCTATCCCGCCTGAAAAAAACTTCTCCGATGCGAACTTCAGCTCTCTGTCCTTACCTATTCTCGGATAACCGATAACTGATGTATTCATTTCCTATTCCTCCATAGATTCGATATTTTGTTGTCTCGGAGTATAGACCCACTAAGTCAATAGGTAAAATACAAATAATCTGTGGCTATCCATAGATAAAATCTATAGCAAGCGTTATAATGCAAATGCAATCTATTCAAAAGAGGTGCCTTTAAGATGACCTATAAGCAGCTTCAATACATAGTCACAGTTGCCGAAGAAGGCAATATCACGAGCGCTGCCAAGAAGCTCTTCATTGCCCAGCCGAGCCTTACTTCTGCAATAAGAGAACTGGAAAACGAATATGGGATCACTATCTTCATGCGCTCAAATAAAGGCATAAAGCTGACGTCAGAGGGCGAAGAATTTCTAGGCTATGCAAGGCAGGTTTTGGATCAGACGACGCTCATCGAAGAACGCTACAAAGGCAAGCAGTCAGGCAAACTCAAGTTTTTCGTATCCGCTCAGCACTACTCATTCGCAGTCGAAGCATTTGTGGAGCTCCTTAAAAGGAGCGGTGCGGATAAATACGAATTCCATATGCGTGAGACGCAGACCTTCAACATCATTGACGATGTGTCTCATTTAAGAAGCGAGATCGGCATCCTTTACCTCAATAAGTTTAATGAAGAAGTCATCATGAAGACTCTGCGCGACAACAATCTCTCGTTTACTCCTCTCTTCAAGGCTGAGCCCCACGTCTTCATCGGAAAGAATTCTCCTTTGGCCAAAAAGAAATATCTCACATTAGAAGATCTTAAGCCCTACCCGAGACTTTCTTACGAGCAGGGCAGCCACAACTCCTTCTATTTCTCAGAGGAGATCTTGAGTACAGTCGACTGCGATAAGGAACTGGTTGTGCTTGACCGCGCGACGCTTTTTAACATGCTTATCGGTCTTAACGGATACACGATCTGCAGCGGCGTTATCAACGAAGAACTTAACGGACCTAATATCATTGCCAAGAAGCTTAAAGTAGACGATTACATGGAGATCGGATACATCCTTCCTAACTCCATCCACCCTTCACATCTGACTTCAGAATATATAGAGATACTTAAGGGATTGACCACGAAGAGACCGCGTCCGGCAAAAGTAAAGTGATTATTTGTTATAAGCTCCGGTAGGCTCTTCGTCCCTGAATCTTGCGTCAGTGAATGTGCCTGATACCACGCCGTAAGATATGATGTTTCCGGTGTTGCCGTCGCTGTCCGTGTTAAGGCTCTCGATGAATTCCGCGAGCCTTCCGTTATTGCAGTTTACGGCTCCGTCTACCTTATCTACAGGCGCCTTGAGAGCAATGACGTAGATGTCGTACATGTGGGTATATCCGTGACCTACATGAGGGCCGTTATATTCCAGATCTTTGGGTGCCCATCCGCGAGGGAGCTCGGTCTCTTTTACTCCGCCTGACTTCCAGTGCAAAAATCCTTTTGAGTTCCTGTCGACCATGTATATGACATATTCTTCCGCGCCTTCTACCGGCTGCCAGGAAAGAGCCGGCGAGCTGTTATCGCCCAGTTTGGTATTTGATATGTCATCTACCCAGACTCCGTCAATTACGTCAGGAGAAGTTACTTCGAAGGTGTCATATCCTTCAAGATAAGTGTTGCTCACCATGTTGACCACAGCATCTGTCGCTTTTGCAGCAGGCTGTGTCGTGTTATCCGTTTGCTTTGCGCATCCTGCAAGACTGATCATCAGCGACGCACAAAGTAAAGATGTGATGAGTTTGTTCTTCATTTTCCTGTTCCCGAAAGATTTCTTTTCCAAGCACAGATTTTATATCAGAATTACTCTTGTTACTACCAATTATTCTTGATGATTTAATCCGGACTAAAAGAACCCCTTCCGCAAAACTTACGGAAGGGGCTTTATTGCTAAAAACTCTCGGGAGGAGAAAATTGTTTATCTTATGACCATCTGTCGTTTTCCCAGTTGCTCTTTTCCCAGTAATGGAACCTGTCGAGGATGGCCATCATGATCATCTCTCTGGTCGGCGTAGGGAAAGCGTTGAGCTCGTTGTTGAGCTGGTCCCTGAAGGCGTCTATATCGTCCTGCAGAGCCGCGATATAGGCTTCTTCCTTATTCTTTGAGTTGCCCATCCTAAAGCCCGTAATGGTCTTCTTTAAGATCTTGGTCTCGCCATATTCCACCTTGTTGAATTTGGTTCCTGCGAGCTTGCTCTTTGCTTCAGCGATCTCTTCTTCAGGTGATAAAGGCTCCTTGCCTATCTCATATGGTTCTTTGAGCTCAAATCCCCAGTCGGCAAGCGCTGAAGCCGCTACCACATTTATCACTCCGTAATTGGAGTTCTCCGAGGCATCGAGCTTTTTTACCTTTATATTCTTAGCTTTGATCCCGTTGAGGAGGAGCTCTACCATATCAGCCTTGATGCGCACCCCCAAAAGGAATATCTTCTCGTCATCGATTTTCTGTTTATTGTCATCGTATGTTATCTGTTCATCTTTATATCCCGCCAGATCGAAAATCATATCTGCCTCCTTTTCCGTTTTTCCAAACAAATGTAATAACCTTATGGACTAATACTACGCCCCTCAAATTTCCTTGGTGTTTTCGCGGTGTAAACAAATCGAAAATCAAATTTGAATTAAAAGAAAAAACGGGGATCGAGATCCCCGTTCTTTATTCAAAACTAAAATGACCCGGACCGGTTTATACCACGTAAAAATGCGCAGCAGGGAAGAACGGCGCTTTCAGATCGCCATAATCCGAATACTCTGCCAGAGTGGAATTCATATAATTCGCTATTTGCTGGGCTGAAACACGGGCATCACGGTGAAGTATCTGTATCGCGTCAGGTATTGTATACGCGCGGCCGGATAAGATCTTATCCTTTAAAAGCTTTAAGATCTTAGGATTCGTATAATACGAACCGGTCAGGCAATAACCGAAACCCATATAAAAGGAATTAAGTTCTCCGATAAGCTGGCCTAATCTTAAGTATTCTTCTTCGCCGGCCTGCTCCTTGCTTTCTCTGGTTAATCTCCTTCTTCTAGCCTTTATGATCAAGCCAATGACCAACATTGCTATTCCGCCTGCCAGCAAAACCGCAAGACCGATCATCCACCAGGTAAAGTCGCCATCGTACCTTGAAGTAGAGCGGCCGGTCAAAGCCTGTTTAGCGCTTGAAACAACATAATAAGAAAGCCAGGCAACAACCATGAAGATAATACTCATACCCATACAAACGGCACCGGCTACCGTAAAACCTGTACCACTCGGAAGATTAGCATTTTGCACTCTCTTCGATTTGAGCTCGTCTATTAAGGCATCATACTCGTCATACGCATTTTGCTTTTGGATGAAATATCCGATCATGCGGTCCAGCTCTGCCACCGCATTAGCAGAAGCATAATTAGGAACTGCGTTCATAGGCGTCTGAATAGGCATGGGAGCAACAGGGACAGCTGCAGGAGCAGGTACCGGTACAGGTGCCGGCACGGGTGCAGGTGCAGACTGTGATGCCGCATTAACGGCAGCAGCATTATCTTCCCAAGCAACAGGAGAGCCGCAACGATTGCAGAATTTGTTTCCTTCATCTAACGGCGAACCGCATTTCATACAAAAAGCCATTTACACGCCTCCATAAATACAAAATGTTACGTATTTCAGTTTATCAGATAAGATCGTTAAGATCAGTATTCTCATAGCCTAAAGCGAGAGCGACGTTCTTATTTGTGATCTTGCCTGCATAGCAGTTAACGCCGGAAGCAATAACAGGGCTGTTCTTGCATGCTTCCTCAAGACCTGCTGCAGCGATCTGGAGACCATACTTAAGTGTCGCATTTGTAAGAGCGATAGTACTTGTTCTCGGAACAGCACCGGGCATATTGCCTACGCAGTAATGAACAACGCCGTCCTCAACATAGATCGGATCGTCGTGTGTTGTAACGTGAGAAGATTCACCGCATCCGCCCTGGTCGATAGCGACGTCTACAAATACCGCACCGTTCTTCATCTCAGGGAGATACTTCTTCTTGAAGAGCTTAGGTGTGGAGCCGCCGGGGATAAGGACTGAACCGATAACGAGGTCAGCAGTCTTAACTGCTCTCTCAACGTTGGAATCGTTGGAAACGAGAGTCTGGATGTGAGAGCCGAACCTGTTGTCGAGCTCTTCAAGTCTCTTAAGATTTACGTCGAGGATAGTAACGTTAGCGCCCATACCTACAGCGATCTTGCATGCGTTCATACCTACTGTACCGCCGCCAAGGATAACGACATTAGCCTTAGGTGTACCGGGAACGCCTGCGAGGAGGATGCCCTCACCGCCGAACTTCTTCTCTAAGTACTTAGCGCCTTCCTGGATGGAAAGACGGCCTGCGATCTGGCTCATAGGAGCGAGGCAGGGAAGCGATCCGTCCTTCTCCTGAAGTGTCTCATATGCGACAGCCTTTACCTTGCCTGCGAGAAGAGCTTCTGTCTGCTCTTTGTCAGCTGCGAGGTGAAGATATGTGTAGAGGATAAGTCCTTCTCTGAAGAGGGGATACTCTTCCGGCAGGGGTTCTTTTACCTTGACCATCATGTCAACAAGCGCCCAGATATCTGCGGCATTGTCGATGAGGGAAGCTCCGGCTTCTACATACTCTGTGTCTGCAAAGCCTGAACCGGTGCCTGCGCCCTTTTCGATGTAAACATGGTGTCCTGCTGCGATGTAAGCTCTGACGTTGTCAGGAGTAAGGCCTACACGGAATTCGTTGTTCTTGATCTCTTTTACGCATCCGATCTTCATAGTGTTGATATCCTTTCATATTCATTTTTCATCGGGGAAACCCCGAAAACCACCTCTACAATTATATTTGATGTGTGTAGAGTTCTCAATGACGGATATCAATTTGACCGGGTCTTATTTTAATTGTCCGCTGATACCGTCGAGCAGCTGACTACCGCTCTCGGAAAAAGGCTCGAAAATAATGCCCATATGTCCGTCCGGTCCCCGGTCGAGCAATGTGTTTGTAACGCCTGATCTTTCGAGCAGTTTTTGGAAATAAAAAGTCATTCCTTTAAGCTCGTCTTTACGGTTCGTGATAAGGACAGTCTCAGGCAGAAGCTTAAGAGTCTCATTGCCTTCAAACACAAGATAAGGATATCTTTTATCTGTCTCATACCCTTTGGGGAAGATCATTTTGCGCATGCCGTTATATGCGATGCTCTTTTTGTAAAACTGCATCAGTCCGCAATCGAGAATAATGCCTTTGTATTTGTAGTCACGCGGTGCGATCTTATAATCTGCTCTCATCTTCTCATCAAGGCAGAGAAGGCATTCAGTCAGAGCATTAACGCCTCCCGAAGAATGACCTGCGATATAGATGTTGGCGGTATCAGCCTCGTAGTCTGCAGCGTGGCTTACGATCCATCTGACCGCGTTATCTATATCCGAGACCTGATCAAAGAAATCGCATTCAGGATATATCAGGCTGTAATTTAAAGAGAAAACAACATATCCTCTTTTTGCCATCGCATTGCAGAAAAGCTCATCTACATCCTTGTCGTGAGTGATAAAACCACCGCCGTGAATATCAATGAGAACGGGCTTCGTTTTCCCATCCCTTATGTAATAAACATCCAGCATGTGCCAGGGATCTTCGTCTTCAATGTAGGACACATCAAAGACTTCAAAAACACCAGGATCCTTCTTAGAGTAATCGAGCCTGCCTAAATCTTTTGCGTAGGCCTTGATGCCTTTAACTTTCATGTAATTGTCGATCATTTGATATCCCCTCACGGCCGGAAATTATATTAACAATTATAA
>JAEFBB010000026.1 GCA_016292215.1 Saccharofermentans sp.
GTGTGATCGGACAGGAGGCTGTTGATTTTGCCAAACAACTGGCTTCCCAGGGAATGAAATACTGGCAGGTGCTGCCGTTCTCATATCCCGGTATGGGTAATTCTCCTTATCAGAGTTTCTCGGCTTTTGCAGGCAACTGGCTTTTCATAGATCCCAGAAGGCTCGAAAAGCGCGGTCTTCTTACTCCCGCTGAGGTCCAGCAGGCAGAGTATACGCAGAACAAGTGGAGGATCGACTACGATTTCTTAAGGACAAACAGGGATGAGCTCTTGAGAAAGGCTTTTGAGAGAGCAGATAAGGACCTTCTCGCCAAGGCTGACAAGTTTATCAAGGACAACAAGTGGGTCCAGG
Source organism: Saccharofermentans sp. (assembly GCA_016292215.1). Lineage (GTDB taxonomy): Bacteria > Bacillota > Clostridia > Saccharofermentanales > Saccharofermentanaceae > Saccharofermentans. The sequence continues at coordinate 352 of JAEFBB010000026.1, forward strand.
ACGTTGCCGCATACCAGACTGTTAAAGATGCCGACTTCGGCAAGCCCTGGTGGGAATGGGCTGACACAAACTTAAGGAACTACGAGAAGTCCGCAGTGGCAGGACTTAAGAGTAATCCCAACTACAGATATCACGGCTTTGTTCAGTATCTGTTCTTTGACGAGTGGGCACAGGTCAAGAAGGAGATCAACGATCTTGGAATCTCAATTATCGGAGACATTCCGTTCTATGTATCAGGAGATTCCGCTGATGTTTGGGCAAGCAGGGATCTTTTCAAGATGGCTACAGCGACAGGAGTCAACAAGGTCCTGAAAGACTATGAGAAGGCTCTTGATAAGTATAAGAAGGCAGTAGAAAAAGGCGAGACCACGGATAAGAACGGAGAGCCTTTGAGAGAGCCCAGAAAGCCGAAGCCGGAAGCTCTTGTTTTCGAGAGCGTAGCAGGAGTCCCGCCGGATTATTTCTGCGCAGACGGACAGCTCTGGGGCAACCCCATCTACGACTGGAAGAAGATGAAGGCTGACCACTATGCATGGTGGATGAGCAGACTTGAAGACAACTTCAAGCTCTTCGACTATTTGAGGATAGATCATTTCCGCGCGTTCTCTTCTTACTGCGAGATCGAAGCCAATGCCGAGACTGCAAGAGACGGCAAGTGGATCCCCGGTCCGGGCCTTGATTTCTTCGAAGAATACGACAAGAAGTTTAAGGACAGATCAAGGCTCATAGCTGAGGATCTGGGTGAAGTAACGCCTGACCTCGCTGAGTTCATGGGCAAGGTAGGAATCCCCGGAATGAGAGTCATGGAATTCGCGTTCTATCCGGGCGACAACAGCTCGTTCCTGCCTCACAACTTTGATAACAACTGCGTCGCATACACAGGCACACACGACAACAACACGCTTTTGGGCTGGCTTTGGGACAGCAAAGAGGAAGTGCGTAAGTGCTGCCTCGAATACTGCGGATTCACAGGCGATAACTGGGGCGACGGCGGCACGCACAGCGGCTCTTGCAGAGCGATCATAAAGACTCTATGGATGAGCCACGCTGATGTAGCGATAATCCCTATCCAGGATATGCTGGGCTACGGCGGAGATACCAGGATGAATGTCCCCGGCACTCCCACAGGCAACTGGATGGTAAGGTTTACCAAGGAAGACTTTGACTCCATAGATAACGACTGGTACAGGAATCTCAACAGGATCTACTTCAGATAAGGAGAAACCTTATGAAATACATTCTTTGCATCGATCAGGGAACCACTTCGACAAAGGCATTCCTTCTTGACGCGGAAGGCAATCTGTCACAGGGGACACACGTTCCTTTTAAGCAGTACTATCCCCAGCCGGGATGGGTAAGCCACGATGCAGAGGAGATCTATGTTTCCGTGCTTAAGGCAGTTGCGATGATCCTCAAGGAGCACCCGGAAGCAAAGGGCAGCATCGAAGCGATGGGCATTACGAACCAACGTGAGACTACTATCGCATTCTCGCCTTCGGGCAAGCCTTTTACCCAGGCCATCGTATGGCAGTGCAGAAGAACATCTGACATCTGCAGACGCCCGGAGATAAGGGAACAGAGCAGAAGAATAGTAGAGATCACAGGTCTTAAGATCGACCCGTATTTCTCTGCTACAAAGATGCTCTGGCTTTTAGAAAACGTCAGGAGCCTAAGGCAGCGCTGCGCAGCCGGAGAAGCTTATCTTTCAACGATCGACGGCTTTTTGGTATACAGACTTACGGGCGGCAGATCTTATGCTTCGGATTATTCCAACTGCTCCAGAACGATGCTTTTTGACATCGCGCGAAAAGCATACGATCCCGAGTTTTTGGACCTCTTCGGAATCCCCGAAGGATGCCTTGCAAAGCCTTTGGAATCCTGCGCTGATTACGGCACGATCGACCTTAAGGAAGACTACCTGAAAGACAACGGATTTGACGATGACGATATCGCAAATCTTCTCTCGATAAACGGCGTTCACATCACTGGTGTATTAGGCGACCAGCCTGCCGCACTTCTCGGCCAGAACGCGATCCACAAGGGCGAAGCAAAGACCACATACGGCACAGGAAGCTTTACTCTCATGAACCTCGGCACTGCGCCGGTTTTCTCAAAGAACGGACTTCTTACATCCTGCGCCTGGTCGATCAAAGGCGAGACGAGCTACGCTTTGGAAGGCAGCATTTTCCAGGCCGGCTCAGTAATAAGCTGGCTCAAGGATGAGCTCGGATTTATCAGCGATCCTTCTGAGTGCGACGGCTTCTGCAATTCGATCGAAGACTGCGGCGGAGTTTATCTCGTGCCCGCATTTACGGGCCTGGGAGCCCCTTACTGGAAGCCTGAGGCAAGAGGCATTCTGACTGGCCTTACAAGAGGTACGGGAAGAGCACAGATCATAAGAGCAGGCGTTGAGTCCATCGCATATCAGGTAACAGAGCTCGTTAACCTCATGACTGACGATACGGGCATCAAGGCAGGACAGATGAAGGTTGACGGAGGAGTGTGCGCGAGCAGTTTCCTCATGCAGCTTCAGTCTGATCTTTTGGGCGTCACGATAACGAGAGCACTAAGCGATGAGATGACCGCGATGGGCGCAGGCCTTGCAGCCGGTATACAGGCGGGGATCTTTGAGTCCGTTGAAGCGACAAGCAGGTTCTATAAGGCGGGAGCTTCATACGAACCGAAGATGTCGGCATTTGAAGTATCCGAGAAGATGGAGGGTTACCGTTCTGCCGTAAGAGCAACACTTCTTTCCGGCAACGACTGATCAAATGATCCAGGTTTATATAGTTTTCTTCAAGATATTCGTTTTCCTGGCCTTAGGCTTTGTACTTAACAAGACCAAGGTCATCGGCAGCAGCGGTGAAAGGGCATTGTCGGACATTCTGCTCAAGGCAGTGCTTCCGTTCATGATCTTAAGCTCGAGCCAGCACGATTATTCGACAGATGCGATGAACGGCATGATCACCTGCGCAGTTGTCGCCTGCGGCTACTATGCCTTGACTCTGGTCGCGATGCGGTTGTCGCTCCGCAAAGTCAATATCTTAGAAGACGAGAAGAGGATAATGGTCACGTGTACTGTTTTCGCGAACACGGGATTTGTAGGATTCCCTCTGATGGAAGCATTGTTCGGAAGCTACGGGCTTCTTCTCGCGGCGGTCTATAACCTCTGCTACAACGTATTCTTCTACACATATGCGGTATATCTGTTCTCGAGAAAACCGAAGTTCGCGCTCCTCGACATGTTCAAGAGCTCTGTATCGCTTGCATCCATCCTCGCGATCGTGCTGTTCATAATACCGTGGAGGATGCCTTCGTTTATCGCAGAGACATTCAAGATGATCGGTGACATGACAGTGCCGATGTCCATGATAGTCATGGGCTCGATGCTCGCCGGCGTCAACGTCAAAAAACTCCTGACAGATAAGAAAGCATATATCGTATCGGCATTGAGACTTATGGTGATCCCGGCAGTCGTCATGGGCGTCCTGCTTATTCTCTCGAGATGGATCGAAATGCTTCCCGAGACAATGAGCGTAATAGTCCTGATGTGCGCTTTGCCTAGCGGTTCGATGAATGTTATATTTGCCGAGAACTACGAAGTGGCTCCGCATTTTAGTGCGCGCACCGTATCTCTTTCAATGATTTTTATGCTCGTAACGCTTATGTTCTGGGCGTGGGCAGTCAAAGCAGTATTCTGAAGATAAGGGGAATGGAAAATGAGTGAGAATTCCAATAAGATCGAGAGGATCGAGAACGAGAAGCTGGTTGAACTGATGGGCAAGATCCGTCAGGATCCTTCCGAAGAGAACATGATCGCCGTCCTTAAAGAGGCGGCTGTCGCCAAGTTCCTTGTTCCCGTTGACGGCACTGAAGGCAATTACAGCTTCCACGCCATGAGTGATTCAAAGGGACTTAAGTACATGGTCGTATACGGCGATTCCGACAGCTTCGAAGTCGCTTTCGAGGATAAGAAAGAGCCCCAGAACGGCGTTATCGCAGGCTTTGCGGATCTTATCGACGTCGTCATGGCTCCAAAAATGGATCTGTCGGGATTCGTTATCAATCCCGGCTCTGAGCAAGTGCTGTTCGGCAAGGACATGCTCAAGATGATCGCTGCCCAGATGGGTATCGGAGGCGACGGCACGGCGAAGGTCGGCGAGCCCGATAAATATCCGCCTGAGCTTAAGAAGGCTCTGGAAGGCTATCTTCAGATCGAGCCCACGGTATCTCAGATCTGGGTAAGACTTATGAGAGAAAACGGCACGGACCGCCTGATCTGGCTCATCGTAGCAGATGCAGAAGGCGACGGAGAGCCTTTGAAATATACGCTTGAGAACCTGCGCAAGTATTCTCTGCCTTATCTCGATAACATGGATGCCATGGTCGTATCGAGCAGGGAAGACTTCGCTAAAAAAGTCATCGAAGGCGTAAAACCTTTTGCAGCAAGGAATGACGGCTGACAATGAGCAGAGGCAAGACAGGTCTTATCGTACTGACTGTAATCGCGATGATGTTTATTCTTTTCATCGCGATCCTTTTCGGTTCGAGTACGAAGAGACAGCAGGCCATCGACAGGAAGGCTGCGCTTGATGCCAATATCGATACGATAATAGCCGCAGATACCACTATCTACTGGATCGGCGATCCTCCGCCGGAAGAGCTCGAGCACCTGATGCCCGTGGTAAATGTTATAACGCCCGGGTCAGCAAATGATGATAATCTTCCGGTAAAGAGCCCTTACTTCCACACGCAGGTGCATGACTCGTTCGGCAGGCTCGTATCAGAACAGATCCCGATCGAATATACTGACAATCTGGTGATAGTAATCTCAGGGACTCCGGAATTTACACAGGCCGGAAGCGAGGCGCTTTTGAACAGCATTGCGCAAAACGGCGTGCCTGTTATCGCTATCGGCAATGATGCTTCTGAAGCTCTTGGCGGGATCTTGTCATACAGAAGGTTCAAAACGGGCGAGGGCAGCTCACTTTATTACTGTCTCGGAGCCGGTTATACGGAGAATCCCTTGTCGGAAGAGGCGGTCACGGCAGGCGGAATGGATCTGGCTGAGGCAATAACCGGTCAGATAACAGTCGCACTGTCTGATTACACCCCGCAAGAATAACGATAATTAAAGACTTTCAGTCTCAAAAATGTGCAAAAAATAGACCTCTTTGAGTTTGACACGTATTTGTAATAATTATAATATTAGTACGTGGTCAAAGTCCTTGTGGGGAGGTGATTTTTATCCGCGAGTTAGAGCAAAGGATCCTTGAAGAAGGACAGATCCTGCCGGGAGAAGTACTCAAGGTAGGCAGTTTTCTCAACCAGCAGATCGATACCAAACTCATCAAGGCTATGGGAGAAGAGATCGCAAGGCTTTTCGAAGGTAACAATGTTACAAAGGTTTTAACCATTGAATCTTCGGGTATTGCGATAGCTTTTGCCGCAGGAGTTGCAATGGGGCTTCCGGTCGTTTTCGCGAAGAAGCATTCGTCCTTAAATGTCTCCGGCAACATCCTCACATCCAAGGTTTTCTCATACACACACCAGCAGACATATGACATCGTGGTATCGGGTGATTACATCACCAAAGATGACACGGTGCTTATCGTCGATGACTTCCTTGCCAAGGGCAATGCTCTGGCAGGACTGATCGATATCGTTGAGCAGGCAGGAGCAAAACTTGCCGGCTGCGCGATCGCGATCGAGAAGGGTTTCCAGGGCGGCGGCGATGAGCTGCGTGCCAAGGGCATCAGGGTAGAGTCTCTGGCGATCATCGACAAGATGACCGAAGATTCGCTCGAATTCAGGTCATAAAGACCTGGTTACTAACTTTTGATATGCATTTGCTTTGCATATATATCTTTGAAGGAGGCAGTTTATGAAGAAACTGATTTCTATTCTCGTAACAGCAGCACTTGCAGTTACATCTGTCTTCGCACTTGCAGGTTGTGATAAAGCTGAAGGCGAAGAGAGCAATTCAAATGAGGACAACGGTACTGTTGCCAGCCAGGATGACGGCGATGATCCGGTTACACCTGTTGATTCCGACTCGGATTTTAAGGTTGGCGCTATCTACATCAACAGCCAGAACGATACTTCCGGCTACACCTATGCTCACCACAAGGGTATTACAACAGCTATGAAGTCTATCGGACTTAATCCCGATACAGACCTCTACATCGTTGACAATATCCCTGAGGACGACGAAAAGGTTAAGCAGGCTATCGACCAGCTCGCAGGTAACGGATGCAATATCATCTTCGGTATCAGCTTCGGTTATCTCAACGCATTCGAAGAGAAGGCTCTGGAATATCCTGACATCATCTTCTCTCATGCAACAGGTTATCTTTCCAACGACAAGAACTTCAACAACTATTTCGGAAGAATCTATCAGGCACGTTACCTCGCAGGTATCGCTGCAGGATATAAGTCTCTTGCTATCGGCAACAACAATATCGGTTATGTTTCCGCTTGGGGTACAGAGTACGCAGAGACATGTTCCGGTATCAACGCATTCGCTATGGGATGCATGGCTGTTAACCCTAATGCAAAGATCAGCGTTTATGAGATCTTCACATGGGGCGATCAGGAGCTCGAGAGACAGGCAGCTGAGACACTTATCCAGACATACGGATGCGGCGTTATCGCTCAGCACTGCGACTCTTCACAGCCTCAGATCGTTGCTAACGAGAAGAACGTATTCGGCTGCGGATACAACTCCGACATGACAGCTGAAGCACCTGATGCTCACCTCACAGCTCCTATCTGGAACTGGGATGCTTACTATGCAACAGCTATGAAGGCAGCTATGACTGATCCTGATTCATTCATGCAGACAGTAGGCAACTACTATGAAGGACTCAGCGCAGGCCTCGTTGACGTTTCCGAGCTTTCCAAGAACTGTGAGCCTGAGACAGCAGAAGCAATCCAGCTTGCTAAGGATCTCATGATCTCCGGCGAGTGGGATGTATTCTCCGGCGTTAAGCTCTCATTCAGCGGTGCAGCTGGTTCCGTTAAGGTAGATAAGGTTAACGATGCTCTCGTTACTAATGCAGGCGCAGAGATCGTTGCTGCAGGCGGCGCTTCCGTTGATGACGGCGTTATCCAGGGTTCAATGGATTACTACGTAGCAGGCGTTACACAGGTTAACTGATAACAAAAAACTTGATCGAGGGGTGTTTTATGGAATATGCCATAGAGCTAAAAGGAATATCAAAAAGCTTCGGCCCTGTGGCGGCCAATAAAAACATCAATTTGTCTCTTGCCAAAGGTGAGATCCTTGCCTTGCTTGGCGAGAACGGTTCAGGTAAAACGACACTTATGAACATGCTGTCGGGCATCTATATGCCCGACAGCGGTTCTATTTTTATTGACGGCAAAAAAGCCAGGATAAATTCTCCGGAAGACTCCGGCAGACTCGGGATAGGAATGGTACACCAGCACTTTAAGCTGGTCGAGCGGTTTACGGCGCTCGAGAATATCCGTATCGGAATGAGGAATAACGGCCGTTTTATTCACGGCAAAGACGTACGCAAAAAAATAGAAGAAACAGCCGCAAAGTTCGGCTTTGACATAGATCTCGATAAGGTCGTCTCCAATATGGCAGTCTCAGAGAAACAGACTCTGGAGATCCTTAAGGTCCTCTGCTACGGCGCGAAAATAATCATCCTCGATGAACCTACTGCGGTATTGACAGTACAGGAGATCGAAAAGCTTTTCGCCGTGCTCCGCGCGATGAAGGCAGAAGGACATTCGATAATAATCATCACGCATAAGCTCAATGAAGTTATGGCGATATCAGACAGAGTCGCTGTCTTAAGACACGGCGAATATATCGATACCGTCGTAACAAAAGAGACTGATACAGTGACGCTCACAGAGCTCATGGTAGGACGCAAGATCACGCTTAACATCGACAGACCGGTCATCGAGAAGACACATCCGCTCCTCGAGATCAGAGACCTCACGGTCAAAAATGACGAAGGCGCTACTGCGATCGACCACATCAATTTCTACATCAGAGGCGGTGAGATACTCGGCGTTGCAGGCATCGCAGGCTCGGGCCAGAAGGAACTCTGTGAAGCCATAGCGGGTCTCCGCAAGATCGAAGAAGGAAAGATGATCCACGAGGGTGAGAGCATCGTAGGAATGTCGCCTAAGAAGATCTTAGAGCACGGCATCTCGATGAGCTTTATTCCTGAGGACCGTCTGGGCATGGGCCTTGCTCCTTCGCTGTCCATCACGGACAACATGATCCTCAAGAATTACAACGAGGCAAAAGGCCCCTTTGTCGACCGTAAATCTGCAAGGGAAGAGGCTCAGAAAGTCATCGACAGACTGGAAGTCGTAACGCCTTCCACTGAGACTCCGGTAAGGCGTCTTTCAGGCGGTAACGTACAGAAAGTATTGCTCGGACGTGAGATCAAATCAGGTCCTAACGTGCTCATTACCGCTTACCCTGTAAGAGGCCTTGATATTAATTCATCTTACACGATATACAACATTTTGAATGATGAGAAAAAGAAGGGCACGGGCATACTTTTCGTAGGTGAAGACCTGGATGTTATGCTCGCTCTCTGCGACAAGATAATGGTCATCTGTCACGGCAAGCTTCAGGGCGTCGTAAACAGCGACCACACAACAAAGGAAGAGCTCGGTCTCATGATGACCGGTACTCTCAACATCGTAAATAAAGAAGGCAAGACTGACGGTATCGCAAAAGATTCCGCTTTCGCTTCAGATGAGGAGGACAAGAGCGTATGAGCAAGTTCCATCTGGTAAGAAGAGCGGATGCGCGTATTTGGAGAACATTGCTGTTTTGTCTGATCGGCATCATCATTTCGCTTGTGATCGGTGCAGTCATTCTTTGGGTGCTTGGCATCAAGCCGTGGGAGTATTACGGCAAGATGTTCACTATCGGACTTATCGGAAACAAGTATGCATATAAGAGCGTTGAAGGACTTTTGAAGATCTTTGTGCCGCTCCTCATAACGTCTCTTGCATTGAGCCTTTCATTCAAGATGCGTTTCTGGAATATTGGAGGTGAGGGCGAGTTCCTGATAGGCGCGATCGCAGCTTCGATAATCGCTTTCCACAGCACGGGAATGCCGAACTTCGTAACAGTTCTGCTGATGTGTCTTGCGGCTATGATATCGAGCGGAATAATCGGTGTCGCAGTTGCCGCTTTGAAGGTAAAGTTTAATACCAATGAGACCTTGATGACACTCATGATCAACTACATCATGCTCTACGTCATAAGGTATATCGGCGAGACAAAAGCAGACTGGAATTTCTTCTTAAGAGAAGATTCTAAGAGAGCAAAATTCGGCACATTCCCTGAGCCGGCCGTCATGGGCGGGATCCACTTCGGAAAGTTTAATCTCCTCTGGTCTGTCATCATTGCCATCGCTCTTACGGTCATCATTTACGTCTATCTCAAATATACGAAGCACGGATATGAGATCTCTGTTGTCGGTGACAGCAGCGCTACCGCAAAATATGCAGGCATGAGCGTCGGTAAGATCGTACTCCGCACGATGTTTATCTCATCTGCTTTGATCGGTCTTGCAGCTGCTCTTACAGTATCTGCCGCAGGCACGATATCTGATACCATCACAAACGGCGTAGGCTGGACGGGAATCATCGTTGCATGGCTCGGCAAGCTCAATGTCCCTGCAGTATTTGTCATATCGATACTCATATCGGTACTGCAGTACGGATGCCAGGCTGCCGCCACACAGTATCCTGCCATCGATATTAATTTCGCTGATCTCCTGCAGGGCATAATACTGTTCTCTGTATTAGTTGCTGACTTCGCAGCTAACTTTAAGATCGCAAGAAAGGAGGAAGCAAAGAATGCTTGATGTATTTACTCTGTTCCTCTTTAACATAATCGTTTACAACATACCGCTTCTCTACGGTACGACGGGCGAGATCATGATCGAGAAATCAGGTTCTTTGAACCTCGGTGTAGAAGGCACGATGGCGATCGGCGCTGTTGTAGGTTATCTTGCGGGTGCCAAGTCAAACAGTCTCTTTGTTGCTTGTATAGTAAGCTTTATCGCAGCAGGTCTCGTCGGTCTTTTATTCTCTTTCTTGACGGTTACTCTGCAGGCGAATCAGAACGTAACAGGACTTACTATCACAACATTCGGTGTTGCTTTCTATTATTTTATCGGCAATGCTCTTTCAAACAGCAAGGGCGGCTGGCCTATGTTCAGTGGTGCTGACGAAAGCGCAACAAAGGCTTTCTACGAACAGTCACAGGCTCTGCACATCCCGGTATTGTCAGACATTCCTTTCTTCGGCAAGGCTTTGTTCTCACACGGCATTCTGGTATATGTTGCAATAATCATTGCGATCTTGATGTCAGTCTATTTCAAGAAGACCGTTCCCGGATTAAAGCTCCGTGCGATCGGTGAGAACCCCGCAGCAGCTGACTCTTTGGGCGTAAATGTCACTTTCTACAAGTACATTCACATCATCATCGGTTCCGGCATCATGGGCATCGGCGGCCTTTACATGGGACTTAACATGGGTGGTACATTTGAAGGCTCCAACTGCTGGATCAACGGTTACGGATGGATCTCTATAGCGCTCGTAATTTTCGCGAACTGGAGCCCTGCAAAAGCGATCCTCGGAACATTCATCTTCGGATTCTTTAACACGCTCAGAGTGCAGAATGCGGCACTCGCATATGCTTTCCCGAACGCTCTGGGATGGCTTACAAAGATACCTTCGCACTTTTTCTCGGCACTGCCGTTTATCATCACTCTTATCGTCCTCATCGCAAGCTCTCTGTCCAAGAAGAAAAAGAGCGGCGAGCCCCAGGCTATCGGACGCAATTACTATCGTGAAGACCGATAAATGAAATGGAGATATTATGTACAACGTTCGAAAACTGACAGATGACCTGACATGGATCGGAGTAAGTGACCGCAAGATCACGAAGTTCGAGAATGTCTATAAGCTCAATTCGGGAATGAATTACAATTCGTATTTTCTCGATTCCGGAGCATGCATTCTCATCGATACCGTAGACAAGGCTTTAGAAGATGTTTTCCTTGAAAATCTCGCTTACTGCCTTAACGGAAGAACTCTCGATTACATCATCGTACAGCACATGGAGCCCGATCATTCCGCGACTCTTGCTAATGTGCTTGATGCCAATGATCAGGCCAAGATCATATTGAATGCCAAGACACTGCAGTTCATATCGCAGTTCTTCCCGGGCAAGGATTATTCTTCAAGAGCAATCATTGTAAAAGACGGCGATGAATTAGATCTTGGTAGTCACAAGTTCAAGTTTATTTTCGCGCCCATGGTACACTGGCCCGAAGTAATGTTCAGCTTCGATATGACGGAAGGTACTCTGTTCAGCGCAGACGCGTTCGGAAGCTATGGCGCGATCAACGGTTCGATCTTTGCTGACGGTAAGAATTTCGAGTCTGAGCTCCTTAACGAAGCGCGCCGTTACTACACAAATATCGTAGGCAAGTACGGAATGCAGACGATAGGCGCACTCAAGAAAGCGTCCGCTCTTGATATCAGGATGATCTGCCCTTTGCATTCTTATGTATGGCGCAAGGATATCTCGAAAATAATCGAATGTTATCAGACATGGGGATCATATGCACCTGAGAAAAACGGCGTTTTCATCCTTCAGGGATCTATCTACGGACATACCGCAAACGCTTGCGAAGTCCTCATGACCGAGCTTGATAAGAGAGGCATCGAAGCAGTTATCCTTGACGCTTCCGTAACGGATATTTCAGACATTATCGCGAACGCTTTCAAGTACAGCCACATCGTAATTGCTTCGCCTACATATAACAACGGAATATATTCTCCCGTAGAGCACGCGGTCACGGAGTTAGCCGCTCACGGTTTGACAGGCAGAGCGTTCTCTGTTATAGAAAATGGTACGTGGGCACCGAGCAGCGGAAAGGGCCTTCTGGCAATCATTGAAGGTCTTAAGAACTGCAAGGTTGCAGGGCAGACTGTCACGATCAAGTCTGCAGGCAACGATGATTCATTAACCGCTCTCGCCGAACTTGCGGAAGCGATAAAGAATGATATTGAGAATAAATAAGGGAAAAGAGGAAAAACAATGCATTGTCCGAATTGTGGAAAAGAACTTAAAGACAACCAGAGATTCTGCGGCGGCTGCGGATCTGATGTATCGCACCTCTGGCAGAACCAGGCGCCTGTATCCGCTCCGGCACAGCCTGCTCCCGTAGCAGCTCCGGTCTCCGAGCCCATCAAGGTGGCTCCTCTTCCGGAACCTGTACCCGTGCCTGTTAAGCCGTCACCGATCCCGGCACCGGTACCCGAACCCGTAAAGGAATCTCCGATCCCCGCACCTGTTCCGGTTCCCGCAGCTCCCGGCACGATGACTGCTCCCGTAGTTGTTCCGCCTATGACAACTATGGCTCCTGTATCTGAGCCTGCGCCCGTAATGCCGGAGCCTGTACCGGTCAAGGCAGAAGTCCCTGCTCCGGTCGTTGCAGCTCCTGTTGCTGAGGTTGCTCCGGCACCCGAAGCACCCGCAGCTCCTGTGGTACCTGTTGCTCCCGCTGCACCCGCAGTTCCGGCTGTACCCGCAGCACCTGCGCCCGCTGCAGCTCCCGCACCTGCACCCGAGCCTGAACCGATATCATCGATCTTTAACACGAATATTCCCGGCCCTGCGGCTCAGCCTGTCCAGACTGCTGAGAAAACTGAGCCTGCCAAGAAAGGCAAGAAGGGCAAGATCGGTCTCATCATCGGTATCGTTGCAGGAGCAGTCGTCCTGCTTGCAGGTATCGGCGTTGGTATCTGGGCTATAGTCAGCAAGGTCGGCACACCTGATCCTACGACTACTATAGAAACTGATGAGCCGGATGATGTTGTTGTAACTGACAGCAACTCAAGAACTATCATGGTATATGCGATCGGTACTGATCTTGAGTCTGAAGGCGCATGCCTTACAGCTGACATCAAGGAGATGCTCGCGGCTAATCCCGGTGACGGAGTCAATATCGTTCTCCAGACAGGCGGATGCAATGAGTACCATAACAACTTCGGAATGAAGGGCGGAATCACACAGCGTTTCTCTATCATCGACGGCAACATCGAAGAGCTTGACGATGATGACATCAAGAGAGCAAGCATGGTAGATTCAGGTACTCTTGAAGACTTTATCAAGTTCTCCAAAGAGAATTATCCGGCTGAACATTACATCCTCGTAATGTGGGATCACGGCGGCGGAGTACCGCTTTCATTCGGTTTTGATGAGATCCATGACGGCACGCTTACAGAGATCGAGATGGCTGAAGCTATCGGCAACTGCGATATCGAGTTCGAGTCCATTATCTTCAATGCATGTCTCATGGGTTCTTTGGAAGTCGCTAAGGCTCTCGATCCTTATACAGAGTACATCGTTGCGGCTGAGAGCCCTACGTGGGGAAGCGCTTACTACGATCTCGGCATCAACTACACGAATTTCCTTAACTACATCGGCGGAGATTTCAATGGTGATGCCAAGGATTACAGCGAGTTCATCGTAAGAGATTACATGGACAACGTTGAAGCAGCACAGGCATCTTCCGGATACACTTTCGACACCTGCATGTCCGCTATCGATACGGATAATGTCGATGAGGTTTTCGATGCATACGAGAAGTTCATCGCTGCTCTGGACAAGAGAGTTTTCGAGCAGGACGGATATGCTGAATTTGTTCAGATCAGAGAATCCTGCGGAAGCTTCGAATCTACTGACTCTGTTGACATCATCACTCTCGCAGGCAAGTATATCGACTGTGACGACCAGAACCTCAAGTCCGCAGCAAGCACGCTTACAAACGAAGTAGGTAACTGCGTATTCACAGAGAGCAACAACTCTTATACATATGCTCACGGCATGACCGCATATGCTCCTTACAATTATCCGGAGTATTACGACTATGCGAGAGAAACATTTACAAAGCTCGGATACAGCGATGTTACTATCAAGTTCTTCGATAAGTTCGTAAGTGCCGAGCTCTACTTCCTCAATGCCACGAATTATGCAGGCAGCTGGTATGTACAGCCTGCAGGCGCTCCGAACAACGGCTCAGGCAACTACTACGACATCTCAAATCTCATCGTCAATATGGGCAGCTACGAAGCAATCGCGCTGACTGATGAAGACTGGGACATCATCAAGCTTGTCGAAGTCCATCTCGCATACACATTGGATGACGAACCTGACAGGATCTATTACATGGGTATCGACCAGCAGTACAGAAAAGACGGCAACGGTTACATCATCCTCGAGAATCCTACAAAGTGGGTATTCTTCAAGGATTTCGGATTCGTTACCTGTTACTGCCTCGACTTCGAGCGCACACCTGACGGCAAGTGGACAAAGTATCTCGGCGCAGAGGCTTTGGTAAACGGCCAGACCGCATATGTTATAATCGCTTCCAGCTCAGACGATCCGGAAGGAACGATCATCGGTTATTACTATGCAGACATCATCAACGACACATACGATCCGAACCAGGGCAATAAGTTCAGGGATGATAATACCGATACTATCGTCTTCGTCGGTGAGTACTATGACAGAAACACAGGAGAGCTTAATTACTACGAGCTCGGCGATGCAGTTGACTATGAGACTGCCGTCAAGAATTACGAGTATTCTTCTGTAGATTATTCGGATGTTAACGCTTATATCGGCTTCGATATCTTCGACGTTTACAACAACGATTACTACATCGATTTCAGACCCGGCACACCGGCTTACGAGATCGATATCGACGACGAATACGAAGAAGGCACGACTGATGTTACAGACATGATCGGTTATGTCTACATCTCCAAGAGCGGCACGGTCATCAGCGACGCAGAATGTGACTGGATCTCTTCAAATGACAAGATCAAAGCAGATTCCGTTTACTATGCTGACACCAACGAACTGTGTCTTGCCTTCGATGTCGATTCGAGTGTTACACAGACACTGTATTTCTCGTTCTACTACAGCAGTGATAACATGTTCTCTGATAAAGAATTCTCGAAAGTTATCTACAGCGGATCTGTTACACCTGTAGCAAGCGGCGGCAAGTACCAGTATCAGTTCACTCTGCCCGCATCTGAAGGAATCGAACCCGGTTATTACTACGTTGCCATCAGCGAGTCTTCAGGCGGCGGCAGCATCGTATTCTCCTGCTGCCAGGTAACGTCGGCGTAATTTGCAGTTATAAGTTTATGAGGTGAATCGAAAATGAAGATGACCGGAGCACAGATACTTGTCGAGACCTTGATTGAACAAGGTGTTGATACCGTGTTCGGTTTTCCGGGCGGAATGGTCGTTGACATCTACGACAAGCTCTATGACAAGCAGGATAAGATAAAGCATATCCTGACCGCGCATGAAGAAGGCGCCGTACACAGCGCTGACGGCTATGCGAGAGCCACAGGAAAAACAGGTGTCGTAATCGCGACATCCGGCCCCGGTGCGACCAATCTTGTCACAGGTATCGCTACCGCTTATCTTGATTCGATCCCTCTCGTAGCGATAACGGGAAACGTAAGAAATTCCATGATCGGAAGAGACTCCTTCCAGGAGATCGATATCACGGGCATCACGCTTCCCATCACGAAGCACAACTTCTTCGTCCATAAGGTATCCAAGCTCGCGGATGTAGTCCGCAAAGCATTTGAACTCGCGCAGTCGGGAAGACCGGGCCCTGTCCTCATCGATATCCCTAAGGATGTCCAGGAAGCGATCTTTGACTATAAGAAAGCACCCGTTGTTAAGCCTGCAGCAATCCCCTGCTGCAAAGACGATGACATCAAGAATGCCATTAAGCTTATCAAGGAATCGAAGAGACCTTATATCTATTTCGGCGGCGGCGCGGTAAGGACTTCAATAGGCGAAGATATCGTAAAGCTCGCTGATAAACTTGACGCGGTCATCGGCTGCTCCATGATGGGCTTATCCGAGATCCCTTCTGAATCCCCGAGATTTTTGGGAATGCAGGGAATGCACGGCCGTTACGCTTCTTCAGTAGCTCTTGCGAAGGCCGATCTCATCATCGCTTTGGGCGTAAGATTCTCGGACAGAGCGACCGGAAGGACAGAGAAATTCTCTTTGTCTGCCACGAAGATCCACGTCGATTGTGACCGCGCCGAGATAGGCAAGAACGTACCTGTCGATCTCGGTATCTGCTGCGATATCAAAGACTTTGTAGAGCGCCTCATCAAGGCGGCTCCGCAGCGCAAGAATACCGAGTGGATCAAGAAGGTCGACCAGCTCAAGCAAAGAGAAGCTGACGCGTACGAAGGCCTTCCTTTCCTTCCGCGCGATACCATCAATATCATCTCTGACATCATCAAGCCCGACACAAGGCTTGTAACTGACGTCGGCCAGCATCAGTGCTGGGCAGCGCAGTTCTTCAAGTTCAGGAAAAAGCGCACCTGGATCACATCAGGCGGTCTGGGCACGATGGGCTTCGGCCTCGGCGCTGCTATCGGAAGCTCGATAGGTACTGATACAAGAAGCGTTCTCATCACAGGTGACGGAAGCTTCGGCATGAGTCTTAACGAACTCGCGACTGCAGTAACTTACAATGTTCCGGTCACGATCGTTATCTTCAATAACCATGCGCTCGGAATGGTAAGACAGTGGCAGAAGGTATTTTTCGACGGCAGGTATTCGAATACCAATCTCGACCGCAAGACTGACTTCGTAAAGCTCGCGCAGGCGTTTGGCGCAAAGGGCTTCAAGGCTACGGACAAGGAGTCTTTCGAGGAAGCATTCAAGAAAGCATATAAGGTAAAAGGTCCTGCCATTATCGATCTTACGATCAAGAAGGACAGCCTCGTTCTTCCGATGCTCAAACCCGGCGGAACATTCAACAACCTTATCCTGAGAAGGGAGGATATCAGCGATGCTTAAGAATAAGATAATTATTGCGATCTACGTTGATAACCAGTACGGTGTCCTCTCACGTGTAACTGCGATGTTCACGAGAAGAGGTTATAACATCGACTCTTTGACGGTAGGTGAGACCGAGTCGCCCGAGTATTCCCGTATCACGATCACGCTGACTGCCGAGAAGAACGATAAGGACCAGGTAGTATCACAGCTTCGAAAGCTCTACAACGTCAAGAAGGTCGTCGTCCTTTCTAATGAAGACTGTATCAAGCGCGAGCTCCTTCTCATCAAGGTAAAAAACACCGAGCAGCAGCACGCCGATATCGTTGAGGCGACAAATATCTTCCGCACGAAGATCATCGATTTTACGGATGAAGCCATTAGTATCGAAGCTACCGGCGACAGCCAGAAGATCGACGCTTTCATAGAGTATATGAAGAAGTTTGAGATCATCGAAATGTGCCGTACCGGACTTGTCGCTCTCGACCGCGGAGGCGCTAATATCTGGTCCGAACACGAGGACTGACTTTACATCCAAATTAATACAAATTTAATCAAAATTACTCCCTGATTCGTTTATAATTAAATCAAAGGTCAAAGCCTTTTGAAACTTCAAACGGAAGGGAGTGATTTTATGAAGATCACTACACAGGGCAACGGAATCCGCATCGGCACAAGACTTGAGGAGAAGATCGCTTCCAAGATGTCGAAGTTCGATAAGTTCTTCGGCGATGAAGGCACACTCAACGTCCGCATCAGACCTGAAGGACCCGATATGGTAGTCGAGATTACCATGGAGTTTGGCGGGAAGATCTTAAGAGCTGAAGCATGTGACGAGGATATCCTGACAGCAGTTGACAGAACAGTCGACAAGCTCGAGTCTCAGATCAGAAGACAAAAGACCAAGTTCCTCAAGAAGAAGAAGGAGTACCCGGCAATCGTTAATTATCTTGAGGATGACGGTGGCGCAGATTTTGACATCGTTGACGAGAAGGAAGCAAAGATCACAAAGCGTAAGCAGTTTGCTTTAAGACCCATGACATCAGAGGACGCTATCCTGCAGCTTGAGATGTTAGGACACGACTTCTATGTATATCTCGACAGTGACACGAATTCTGTCTGCGTAGTTTACAAGAGATTCGACGGCGGATACGGCTTGCTCGAACCTGAATACTGATAACCTAATTACAATTGAATATACGGAGGCTGCCTTAGTGCAGCCTCTTTTTTTGTCCGCATTAATACCCAAAATTTGAACCAATATCTGCTATACAAAACCCGGTTGTACGGATAATATAAGTGCGATTAATCGCTAACCTAAGGAAAACCATATGGAATATAGATTTTTGGGACATGAGACGGCTGCTGACGTTAAGCCGCTCGCAGATTGCGGCCTGAGACCGGAATCTCTTAAGGAGCTCTACGATGTCTTATCTGACGGCATCTGGAGGGCTGAGACCTGCGCGCCCAGAATGAGAGACGAATGGAGCGAAGAAAATAAGACATTGGGACAGTGCTCCATTACCGCATTTCTCGTGCAGGATATCTTCGGCGGTGAAGTCTACGGGATATTAAGACCCGGCGGGAATTACCATTGCTATAACGTAATAGACGGAAAGCAGTATGACCTGACGATCGAGCAGTTCGGGGATGAGGCGGAGAGCCTTGTCTATGACGATAAGAATCCGCAGAGCAGGGAAGTGCATTTCGCGAAGGAAGAGAAGTACCAAAGATACCTCCTTCTGAAGAGTCTGCTTGAGAAAGCCTTAAGCTGACGGCGATTAATTCTGTAACACAATTGTTTCGCAAGGCTAATTTTGTCTGTGATACACTTATTTGGGGAAAATAGGACTACAAAGAGGAGAAGGAAATGAAAACAAAAAAGGCGATAATCGCATGCCTGGCGGTAGCGATCTGCCTGAGTTCTTTCTTGTCTGCAGGATGCGGCAAAAAGGGCTGGGTAACTACCGATGAAGGCACGTTTTATTATGAACACGGCGAAGCGTATGCCGGTCTGAAAGTTATGCCTGACGGCACTGTCAGGTATTTTGATCCCGTGACTTTTGCCATGGCGACAGGCGAGCAGGAGATCGACGGCAATAAGTATCTGTTTAACGGCGACGGCATCATGCAGACCGGGTTCCAGACAACTGACGGAGTTACCAAGTACTATAATCCCGAGACAGGCATCCTTATGACCGGATGGCTTGAGATTGAGGGCAAGAAGTATTATTCGGATCCCGCGACGGGAGCTGTATCCATGGGCCTTACAGTCATTGAAGGCAAACAGTATTTCTTCGACCAGACGAGCGGCGTAATGACGACAGGCTGGGTTGATATCGGTGAAGACAAGTATTACTTTGAGGAAGACACAGGTGCCGGCAAGGACGGCATCTTTGAGATAGACGGCGACAAGTACGGCTTTATGGGCGGTCTTATGATCACGAACCACAGGGCGCTTGCCGATAAGCATCTTTACTATTTCGGCGGTGACGGCAAGGTCACGCGTGAGATCGACGGCACCAAGCCCATGGTCGCCATAACATACGATGACGGCCCTTCGCAGTACACGGATTCCATACTTGATACTTTCGAAGAATATGGCGCAAAGTGCACTTTCTTTATCGTCGGCGACAGGATCAGCTGGAATGAAGAAGTCACCATCCGCGAGGCTGAGCTCGGCATGGAGCAGGGAAGCCATACATATTCACATGACAGGCTTACGAGCCTTGGCTCTGACGGTCAGAAAGAGACACTGGACAAAATGGCTGCTGAACTCGAGAGAGTTACCGGCAACACCCCCACATGCTTAAGACCGCCTGAAGGAAGATTTGACGACAACCTTAAGGAAGTCTGCAAGACCTGCGAATATCCGATAATTCTCTGGAGCGTCGATTCAGAGGACTGGAAGAGCAGAAACGCGGATTCTGTCTGCAACCGCATCATCGGCAAGGTCAAAGACGGTGATATCATCCTCTGCCATGACCTCTATGCAAGCACTGCGGAAGCTACAAAGAGATTCGTTCCCGCACTTATCGAAGCAGGATTCCAGCTCGTAACAGTCGAGGAATTGGGACTTCTGAAGACCAGCAACGGATTAGAGAACGGAGTCGTCTATTATTCCGTAGGTCAGACCTGATAATGATTTAAATCTATGGATAACATAACTGACTATGTCCGCTGGGTGGGCGGAACCGGCTTTGAAGGCAGGCCCTTTTCGAGAGTCGATAATATCGTACTCAGCCAGTTATGCTATCTCGATCTTAAAGATATCCCCGGTATGAATGAAGAAGGCGGCGAGATGACGCTGAAAGAATGCGTCGCCAGCCTTACAAATCTCGGACTTTCGATCCGCAAGATGGCACCTGATGACAGCGAGAGATTTACCCGGCTCGTCAGGACCTGCGCGAGCTCGAAAAGATTCGGAAGCCTTTATATCTCCTCATTTACGGACGTACTTAACGAGGAAGACGCCATCCAGTTCTCGGCCATGACGTTCTCGCCTAACCCCGGCGCGAAAGGCTGGGGCTTTGTCGCTTTCAGAGGCACGGACAGCACGATCGCCGGCTGGAAGGAAGACTTCATGACGAGCTTTACACTGACATCTTCCCAGAAGATGGCTGAAGAGTATGTCCGCGCAAGGCTTGAGACATTCGATACGCTTCTTGTCGGAGGCCATTCAAAGGGCGGAAACCTCGCTGTTTATTCGGTTGCGGTATTGCCTGATGAGCTCTTTGACAGGATAGAGCATGTTTATACCAATGACGGCCCCGGTTTTTGCGATGAAGTGCTCGGCAAAGACCTGATCAAAAGAGTAAATCCCAAGGCAACGAGGATCATTCCCCAGTTTACTGTCGTAGGAAGCGTTTTTGCGCCTGATATCGATGACAGCTACGTCATCAAGACCGACAGGCAGATGATAGAACAGCACGAGCTCTGCTCATGGGGCATCGACCACGGCGATCTGCTTATTGCGCCCGAAGGCATCGATCCTCTGGCTGCGAAGATCAACAGGGGAATAGACAAGTGGGTCTACTCGGTAAATATCGAAGAGAGAAAACGATTCATCAACGCCTTTTTTGATTCCATGAGCGAGGACGGAACGCAGACTCTGGAGGACTTCGCGGCGCAGGGTACAAAGGGCTGGGAGAGGATCTTAAAAGTCGTCTTAGGTGATGACGAAGGCCTTAGGAATGCCGCTGCGGCTCTGCCTGACCAGATGTTCCTTGACGGCACGGGCAAGAAGGTCGTAAGGACAAGTCTTTACAGGCAGTTCAGAAGATCTGATATGGCAAAGGGCCTGGCCATGATACTCGCAGGACTTTGCATATTCCTTATCCCTGAAGGCTTCATGTTCCTTTTGGTCGGCATACTCCTGGTCGTCGCCACGGTCGTGTCGATCTACCTCACTGTGAAGAAAATGAAGAAGGATAACTGGGATCTTCAAAAGCATGTTGTAGATGCGACGATATCATCGGCTCTCGTTGCAACAACGGTAATCACTTTTGTTAAGGAAGGCGCGCTCTTCGTAATGGCGAGCGGCATCTTCGCAGCGCTGCTTTTTGCGTGCGCATATAACGGAATGGCAAGAGCGAAGAAGACTTCCAACAGGACGTACGACGTGCTCTGCGTGATAATGGCGGCGCTCTACGCGATCAGCGGAATCTATATCCTTTTCGCGCCCGAAAACACACTTCTGGTCTACATGCTGATAGTCGGCGGCCTTGCCGTCTGCGACGGAATCGTAAGAGTAATAAGGGCGTACAGCAACAGGCGCCGCTGGTATTCCAAATAGCTTGAATCATTGCTTTTCACGGGGGAAAACATCACGGCGGTGACAGGCCTTCACGGCTTATCATCTAATATTTTTATGATATAATTAATGCATTCATATAAGGAGGGGCTCTCATATGGCAGAAGAACTTAAAGACAACATGCAACCTGAGATCAGCAATGCACCCGAGGCACCCGCAGAAGCGGTTGTTGAGGCACCCGCAGAAGCGGTTGTTGAGGCAGCCGTAGCAGCGCCCGCCGCTGCCGCCACAACAGTTGTAGCTGCAGCAGAAGCAGTTGCCGAGAAGAAGGCAGAAGAAGCAAAGATCGCAGATGAAGCTGCGAAGGCAGCAAAGAAGGCTGAGGAACAGGCAGCCAAGGAAGCCGAGAAGGCAAAGATCGCAGCAGAGAAGGAAGCCGAGAAGGCAAGAAAAGCTGCTGAGAAAGAAGCAGAGAAGCAGAGAATAGCCCAGGAGAAGGCTGCAGCCAAGGCTGAGAAGAAGAGACAGAAGATGGAAGCAGAGCAGGCACTCATCAATGCATGCCCTCCGCAGTATAAGCCGGTATCGACATCCAAGTATTTCTGGTTCGGATTCTTGAGTTTCCTGCCTTGCATCGGTCTTATCTTTACGATCATTTGCTCATTTGCAGGACGCAACAGAAATGTTAAGCGCTTCGAAAGAGCGATCCTCGCATATTACATCATCGGCATTATACTTTGCCTGATAGCTGTAATCGTCGTCGGACTCATCCTTCCTCCGGATAAAAGAGCAGAGATCCTTTACGCACTCGATGAGATCCTTTATTCCGTTGGTCTGTAATCAGTTTTTGAACAATTAATTGACTCTTCAGATCCCTGTCTTCCAAGGCAGGGATCTTTATTTGTTGCCTTCTTTTTATCCTGATGTCTTATGACTGTAACATTGTTATCTTACAATCGTGGTATCAGTAAAAAAGAAAGTGGGTAATTAGCTTATGGATGACAGACTTATTTCAAAAAAGGATCTGCTTACAAGGGAAGGAATCTCATACGGTACACTCTATCGTTGGAAGAGACAGGGCCTGATCCCTGAGAGCTGGTTCATTCATAAGGCAACCGAGATCGGCCAGGCTACATTCTTCCCTGAGGAGAAGATCACCGCAAGGATCAGCCGCATCAAGGATCTCAAGAGCGAATTATCCGTTGACCAGATGCAGGAGCTTTTCTCTGCTAACGTAGAGAGCTTCAAGATCCCCATGCAGGATTTCAAGGATCTTGAGATCGTAGGAAGGATGTCTCTTACCGCTTTCACATCCGTTTTCCCTATGAAGGATCTTCTGGACTTCAATGATGTTTTCGCAATGTATGTAATCGACCATCTCATGAAGCTCTCCGGAATCTATCTCGAAGATGCAAAGCAGGTATTAAGACTTCTTTGCAAGTATCTTTCCGCTGAGGCTTCCAAGGAATATCAGCTCATCCTTCTCCGCAAGATGGGCGTACCGATGACGGTGCTCGTAAGAGGAGAGGACGAGATCCTGTTAGAAGACAATGCCGAGATCATCGCATGCGCTAACTTAGGCGAATTCGAAGAGGCATTAAAGGATCAGCTCATCGCCTGATAAGTAAACGGTATGGCAGCAAAAGACGCGCAGTTTATTGAAGCATTAAGCGTCCTGTCTGAAGAAGTCAGATACAGGATCTTATCTTTGATCGCTTCGAAAGGCGAGCTTACTGCCAAGGACATTCTGGAGGAATTCGATTTCACGCAGCCTACGCTCTCGCACCACATGGCATGTCTTGCAGGAGCCGGCCTTGTAAACGTTAAGCGCAAGGGCAGGTTTGCATACTATTCGGTCAACAAGGACACGATAGATCTTGTAGCTTCCGGAATCTCTTCTTTGAAGAATCCTTCGAAAACAGTTACTTCAGAAAAGAAGGCAAAGCGCAAGGAAGCACCTGCCGCAGAAGAGCTTTCCGAGAAGATCAAGAAGGGCAAGAAAAAGAAGAAGAAAGACAAGTCCAAGAAAAAGAAAAAAGATTGATCCGTACTATCGGAACCTTAAAAAGAAGCTGTCTCAAGTTGAGGTGAGACAGCTTCTTTATTTGGTGTGTCCGGCTCCGCGGTGCATTGCCGGAAAGTGACACGTTTTGAGTCCCGGCCGTGTCACTTCTCGTCACTTTCCGGGTAATTGCCAAAAAGTGACACGTTTCACCGGCCTTTTGTGTCATTTTCCGTCACTCGCATTATCCGCCGCTAATTTGCAAGAAAAAGGCTGCCCCGGAGGACAGCCTTTGTAAACGTGAATTGAAGTAAAAGATTACTTGCCGTTCTGTGCCTTGAGGAGATCCTTGATCTCTGTGAGGAGCTTAACTTCATCAGAAGGCTCGGGTGCGGGAGCGGGTTCTTCTTCCTTCTTGCCCTTCTTCTTGAACTTGCCTGCGCCGTTCTTGAGAGCGTTGATGCCCTTGAGCATGAAGAAGAGGATCAGAGCCATGATAAGGAAATTGATGATGGCTGTGATGAATGCGCCGTAATTGATGGAAACAGAAGCGAGTGTCTCAGCGGCGTTCTCTGCCGGTACGTCTGCTAATAAAGCAGCTTTATCGACCCAAGGAAGTACAAAGGATCCGGCGATATTTGTTCCACCGACGGATGCGATTATAGGATTGATAAAGTTATCTGTGAAGGATGTAACGATATCCTTGAAAGCTGCACCGATGATGACACCGATAGCCATATCAACTACACTGCCCTTTAACGCGAATTCCTTGAATTCTTTCATTAAACCCATATTATTGTTCCTCCTGAATTTTGTTATTAAAACCCCGGGCCAATATAAGCCCGGGGAGTTTTACGGATTGATATTAAATTATGCGAACTTTCTTGCTTCTTCGGGAAGGCTGTTGATGTCGCCGCTGTAGAGGATAGTAGCTTCTACAGGTGTATCCTTCAAGAATGCATCAAGCTTCAAAAGGAATGCGCCGAGGCCTTCGGGATCGTAATCGCCTGCAACCTTGCAGATCGCGTCAACGTAGATATGTGTTAAGTCGTAATCTTTGGAGCAGATGCCGCAGATGAACGCGAGAACCTGGTCAAAACCTTCGATGGGGTATTCCTTCATATTTACAAGACGTACTGTGGGCTTAAGAAGCTGGTCTAATCTGTTTCCTCTTTCAAGGCATACGACGTTGCTGTCTGTAGCTGCAACTGCGTTGATGTCATCGACGAGCTTGGCTGTTTTACCCGTACCTTTAGGTCCTGCAATAAGTTTAATCATAGAATGTCTCCTTTGGGGATCATATTTCCATGTGTATCTGGATAGACTTATTTTAGTATAATTAGCGCCCGAAATGAATATAAATATGTAAAATTTAAGGAACATTTTTCGGTTTGCACTATTTTTGCCTATATGGTAAAATTAGCGCGTTCATAAAAGGGTTTTTACGAACGGACAGCGTTTTCGCGTGTCCGTTTTTTGTTGTAGAAGGAGATTGGTTTTGGCAAAAAGATCTAAAGTAGCACAGGAAGCCTTCGAACTGGCTGAGCCTGTCGTAACAGAACTCGGATTCGATCTTGTCGACTGCTCTTACGTCAAAGAGGCGCGCGGCATGGTGCTCACGCTCTATATCGACAGAAGAGGCGGCATCGGCATCGACGACTGCGAGACCGTGAGCCGTGCAGTCGATCCCATCATCGATGAGGCAGCTTCGATCGATCCTGACTTTTTCGAGGTATCTTCGCCCGGACTTACGAGACCTCTTGAGACGGACAAGGATTACAACAGATATGCAGGCGAGAAGGTCGACATATCACTTTACAAGCCCATGGAAGGCAAGAAGAGCTTTACCGCAGTCATCAAGGGCGCGGAAGAAGACAAGGCAACATTTGTATTTGATAACGGCGAAGAGCTTACTCTCGGCTTCGATGAGATCGCTAAGGCCGTTCGTCATATAGATTTCTAAAGTTTATTAATGTCAGGAGGAAATAAAAATGCCCAGAAAGAAGAATGAAGAGGAACCCAAGGATACACTGGTAGGTCTTGTTAAGCTCCTCGCAGAAGAAAGAGACATCGATGAGGAAGAAGTATTCCAGGCGATCGAGAGCGGTCTCGTTGCAGCTTACAGACGTGAGTTCGGCGGCAACAAGCAGGACGTCATCAAGTCCGTAAACGCTGAGATCGACAGAGAGACAGGCGAGATCTACGTTTATAAGCTTGTTGAAGTCGTTGACGATGTTGTTGACGAGGCAAACGAGATCTCCATCGAGCAGGCAAAAGAGATCGGTTACGAAGACGTTGAAGTCGGAGACGAGATCGAGGTAGGTATCGACGTTGAGGATTTGGGACGTCTTGCCGCAAGCGCTGCAAAGAACGCAATCAACCAGAAGTTAAGAGACGCAGAGAGCGCCAAGATCGAGCATGAGTTTTCCGGCAAGATCGGTGAGATCACATCCGGTACAGTTGTTCGTAAGGACGCAAGAAACGTATATGTAAATATCGGCCGTGCAGAAGCAGTCGTAAGACACGAAGGCCAGATCAGAAATAACAGAAACGAGCATTACGATCAGGACAGGATCATGAAGTTCCTCGTAATGGGCGTTGAAGAAGCAAACGGCAGACCTTCCGTTGTTCTCTCAAGAACAGACGCAAGACTCGTAACAAAGCTTTTCGAGCTTGAAGTACCTGAGATCAAGGCAGGCGACGTTGTTATCAGATCAGTTGCAAGAGAAGCAGGTTCAAGAACAAAGATCGCTGTTTACTCCAAGGATCCCGATATCGATGCAAAGGGTTCCTGCGTAGGCCAGAGAGGCCAGAGAGTCCAGCAGATCATGAACGAGCTGGCTGAAGAGAAGATCGACATCGTTGACTGGAAGGAAGATCCCGCGCTCTTCATCAGTGAAGCACTGCAGCCTGCAAAGGTATCAAGAGTTGATATCGAGATCACCACAAACGATAACGGCGAAGTCGAGAGAAAGGCTAAGGTCATCGTTCCCGACCAGCAGTTCTCACTCGCTATCGGCAAGAGTGGTCAGAATGTCCGTCTCGCTGCAAGACTCACAGGTTTCAAGATCGACATCAAGAAGGAATCCGACGAGAGTGTTGAAGCATCCAAGGCACTTATCGATGACTTTACAGTCGTTGATGACGAAGCCGGCAAAGAGGAATAATAAGCAGAGCGTTTTGAAGTTATGAAGAAGAAGCCGCAAAGAAGTTGTGTATCCTGCAGAACCGTAAGAGACAAGAGTGATCTCCTGCGCGTTGTAATGACACCCGAAGGTGATGTCGTTTACGATCCGACCGGAAAACTGGCCGGAAGAGGTGCATATCTTTGCCGTAACGAGGAATGCATAACTCAGGAGCTTAAGAAAGCAGCCAGACTTTCAAAAGGCCTTAAGAAGCCTTTGACGGAAGACGAGATAAAAGCTCTCGCAAAATCATTGATGGAGAGCATTAAGGAAAGCTGATGACAGATAAGCAGAGAGTATACGGAATGATCGGGCTTGCGGCCCGCGCGGGCAAATTAGCATCGGGCAGCGACGCCGTTATAGGAGCGATACGTTCGGGGAACGCCTTACTCCTGATAATAACCAAAGATATCTCGCGCAATTCTTTGGAAAAGATCCTGAAGAACACCGGCTCGAAAGAGATTACCTGTTACAGCTTCGGAACATCAGAAGAACTGGGTTATGCTCTGGGCAAACCTGACAGAACGGTAGCGGCAATTACGGATAAAAGCTTTGCGGAAGGCATTTCCGCCATACTCGAGAAGATAGGCGAGGAGGAAGAGAATTAATGAGTGAAGATAATGAGAACAAGAAGAGCGGTCTGACAGTCGGAGGCGTATCCGGCAGCAAGAAGATGAGACTCGGACGTGTTCATAAAAAGAAGACTGAAGAGACACCCGAAGCTCCTGTGGCAGCACCTGTTGCAGAAGCACCGGCACCGGCTCCCGCACCTGCTCCTGTTGCAGAAGCAGAGGTAAAGCCTGTAAAGAAGACTTCTGCAAAGAAGGCAGCTGATACAGAGGCTAAGGCCGAAGAAAAGCCTGCAGAAGAAAAGAAGACTGCAAAGAAGACAGCTGCAAAGACAGAGACCGCTGCAAAGAAGACAACGGCCAAGAAGACAGCTGAAAAGAAAGAGCCTGAAGCTAAGGCTGAAGAAAAAGCTGAAGTAAAGGAAGAGAAGAAGCCTGCAAAGAAAGCTTCTTCCAAGACAGCTAAAGTTGAGACTAAGACCGAGGAGCCTGAGAAGAAGGAGCCCGAGGTCAAGGAAGAAGTAAAAGAGAATAAGCCCGAAGTAAAGGCTGAGCCCGTTAAGGAAGAGAAGAAGCCTGAACCCAAGCCTGAAGTAAAGCCTGCGCCGAAGCCCAGACTCTCTTCAGCAGTTATCTCACTTCCTGACGTTCCCGCAAGAGGCGAGACGATCAGAAGTTCTACGGTCATTACATATGCCGGCAGAGATAAGAAGAGCCCGATGAGATCCGGCGGCCAGGGCGGCTACAACAATAACAGAGGCGGCTTCCAGGGAGGCAAAGGCGGCGGCGGATTCGACAAGGACAAGGACGATGATAACCAGCGTCCGCAGTTCAAGAGAGCTCCGAAGCCGAGAGCAGAAGCTCCCATCGAAGATGCAAAGAAGAGCAGATCTTCTTATGCCGAGAAGAGCGCTTTCGATAAGAAGCACAATAACAATGACAGACGTGACAGCGAGAAGAATGCCAACGTCGATAAGAGAAAGCAGTCACGCACATCGCAGTTCACGGGACGTGTTAACAGCGACGGTGATTATGATGATTTCTCATTCAAGAAGAAGAAAAAGAAGCAGGAGACACAGCAGGCTGTAGTAGAGCAGGTCATCACGGAGATCAAGATCCCTGCATTCATTACAGTTAAGGAGTTCGCTGAAGGTATCGGCAAGAAGAGCTCTGACATCATCATGGCTTTGATGAAGCTCGGAGTTATGGCTACGATCAACCAGGAGTTGGACTTCGATACTGCATGCCTCGTTGCAGACAGCTTCGGCATCAACGCCGAGCTCTTAGAGGAGAAGACAGAGGAAGATATCCTCTTCGTTGATGAGGATAATCCGGAGAACCTCGAGACAAGACCTCCGGTTGTCGTTGTCATGGGTCACGTTGACCACGGTAAAACATCACTCCTCGATAAGATCAGATCTTCAAACGTTACTGAAGGAGAAGCCGGCGGTATCACGCAGAAGATCGGTGCTTACACCGTAAGACTTAAGGGCCGTCAGATCACATTCCTCGATACTCCGGGTCACGAAGCATTCACGACCATGAGAGCAAGAGGTGCGCAGTTCACGGATATCGCGATCCTCGTTGTAGCTGCAGACGACGGCGTAATGCCTCAGACGATCGAAGCTATCAACCACGCCAAGGCTGCAAACACAGAGATCATCGTTGCGATCAACAAGATCGATAAGCCGGGCGCAAATCCTGACAGAGTTAAGCAGGAGCTTACAAACTACGGACTAATCTGCGAAGAGTGGGGCGGCCAGACGATCATGGTACCGATCTCTGCAAAGCAGGGAACAGGTATTGATGACCTTCTCGAAAATGTACTCCTTACAGCAGACGTCATGGAACTCAAGGCCGATCCTAAGGGACAGGCAAAGGGTGCCGTTATCGAAGCTAAGCTCGATAAGAACAGAGGTGCTGTCGCATCAGTCCTCATCCAGAGAGGTACTTTGAGACAGGGCGATACAGTTGTATGCGGACCTATCTTAGGTAACGTAAGAGCTATGTACGACGATAAGGGTATGCCTATCAAGAAGGCAGGTCCTTCGATTCCTGTAGAGATCTTAGGTCTTCCTGAGGTTCCCCAGGCAGGTGAGATCCTCTTTGCGGTAGACGACGATAAGACTGCAAGACAGCTCGTTGAAAAGCGTAAGATCAAGCAGAGAGAAGAGCAGCTCCACAGATCATCAAAGATGAGCCTTGATACACTCGCAGCACAGATGGCGGCAGGCGATGTCAAAGATCTCAATATCATCATCAAGGCTGACGTACAGGGCTCAGTCGAAGCAGTTCAGCAGTCCCTCGAAAAGCTTACGAATGAGGAAGTTAAGATCAACGTTATCCACGGCGGTGTCGGCGCGATCAACGAATCAGATATCGTTCTTGCTGACGTATCCAACGCCATCATCATCGGCTTCAACGTAAGACCTTCTCAGATGATCATCGATAAGGCAAAAGAGACAGGCGTAGATATCAGACTCTACAGCGTCATCTATAACGCTATCGAGGATGTCGAGAACGCCATGAAGGGTATGCTCGCTCCGAAGATCGAAGAAGTCGTCTGGGGCCATGCGGAAGTCAGACAGCTCTTCAAGGTCAGCGGCATCGGTACTATCGGCGGCTGCTATGTAACAGACGGTAAGATCCAGAGATCTTCCAACGTAAGAGTCATCAGAGATGACGTCGTTGTTTACACCGGTGTCCTCGGCTCATTGCAGCATGAAAAGGATTCCGTAAGAGAAGTCGTATCCGGACACGAGTGCGGTCTTACAGTCGAGAAGTATAACGACATAAAGATCGGAGACATTATCGAAGCATTCGGTAACGTTGAAGTTAAGAGGGACTGATATGAAAAGCAGAAGACCTGAGATAGTTGGGGACGAGATCCAGAAGATCGTCTCCACGATTATCTCAACCAAGTTAAAGGATCCCAGAGTTCCTTTGCTGACATCTGTTACGTCCGTTAAGATGAGCAGGGATCTG
>JAEFBB010000027.1 GCA_016292215.1 Saccharofermentans sp.
CTCGGGCTTGTTCTCGTCGTTATACTGGATCGGGACCGTAATGGTCTTGGAAACAACAGGGTTTGTATTGATCTGGATATACATCCAAAGCAAAAGAGACAGGAAGATCGACACGACAAGGAACAGGATCCTTGTGGCTGTACCGACTCTCTTGGAATTGGATGTCTGGTCTGCGACCTGCGTACGGATAGCGATCGGTACTGCTGCCTCTCCTGCTGTCTCTACCTGGGTCTTTGCAGATACAGGTACAGCAGCAGCTACAGGCTTGCTCTTTGCTGCGTTCTCCACTTCCTCCTGGCTTAAGACATCCTGATTGTCGTCCTTATTGCGGCGGAACTTATCGAGGATCTTTCCGAAGAACGTCTTCTGCTCGCCGCCGTATTCCTTAAGGCCTAAGAGATAAGAAAGATTAGCTTCCAATTCCTTGGCAGACTTCATCTCGAAAAGTCTTCCGTTGACTGCGACTGATGTCTTGCCTCTTTCCTCTGAAACAACTACTGCAACGGTATCACCCATCTCGCTCGCGCCGACTGCTGCTCTGTGACGTGTTCCGGCACGTTCAAGCGAATGCATGGTAACAGAGAGCGGCACGTGGCATCTTGCGGCGATGATCCTTCCGTCTCTTATGAGAAGGCCGCCGTCATGCATGGGAGAACCCTTATAGAAAATACTCTGGAGCACGGAGCTGGTAACTTCAGAATCGAATGAAACTGCGTTTTCCTGAGATACGAGCTCATCGAGTCTCGTGTGTCTCTCGATAAGGATCAATGCGCCTGTATATGTCCTGGACATCTCCTTGCAGGCGGAGCTGATCTCCTTAATAAAATGTGTAAGTTCTTCCTTTGTCATAACAGACTCGCTGTGTCTGAAAGGATTAGCCGCGTTGGAAGTGCGGAGACCCACAGTCTCAAGAGCTCTTCTCAACTCAGGCTGGAACAATACCACGAACAGGATCGCGATGATATAAAGCAAGCGGTTAAACAGGAACCCTACCATGTCGAGTCCGATAAGTCCGCAGAAAGCAACGAAAATGAGGATAAGAACGATACCCTTGATAAGCTGCCATGCTCTCGTCTGCCTGATGAACATGAGGACAGTATAGAAAAGGAACGTTACGAGTATGATATCCAAAGCATACCTGATGAAGTCCCAGACGCTGCCGAAGAAGAGCGTGCCCTTATTAAGGCTGTTAAAGAGCTCGCCTATAAATTCAAATATCTGGCTGATGAAAGATGTGTTGGAAGACATCTACAGGTCCTTCTTCCTTATGCTTATCTTGTTTATTATAACATAAGCAAGAAGAATCAAATCGGCAAATGTAAGGTTAATTTAACCCTTGGAAGTCTCCGAAGAAGTCTCTGAAGTAAATGCCTGCTTGGCAAGTTCAGCCTTGTATGCTTCGTATTGTGCAGGCGTCATGCCCTTGTCGGAACCCTTGAGGAGCGATTCAACGATGATGAACGCGACACAGTTGATCCTTATCTGGAGTCTGTCACCGCTGCAGTCTATCTCACCGTCGCCGTCGCGGTCGTAATCTTCCTCGAGCAGCACCGAATCCAAGAGCTTGGTCGAATCGGCAGGCGTCCTTCTGATCTTGCCGCCGTATTCCTGAAGATTCAGGTTCTTGGTCTCTTTCATCTGGTCTAAAGATGTAAAGTTATAATCGCTGCTCTCGAAATAAACGATGGGGATCATTCTGTCATCGAAGACCTTGTAGTCTGAAATGGTCAGCGGGAGCTCGTTAAAGATATCCCTGATTCCGTCATCGTTTATGTCAGCCCTGATCCCGGACTCGTTATATAAAAGATCAAAACCGTAGTTTGTATAGAGCGTATTGGAGAAGCAGACGTCATAAGACTGGTAGAGCTTTCTTCTCATCTCGTATTTACGGCTCGAGATCAGTGACTTAAAGCCTGCAGAAGCATATACCTTGTCTCCGGCATAAAGGCTGTCGACATCATACATGACGTCGATCATGTTCTTCTCTTCATAAGTCAGAGACTGGTAAAAAGCCTCCGCGCCGGCAGCATTGTCAGTACCCGCGCCGAAAAATACAAACCAGACATCATAAGCTATGTCGGTATATTCCCTGAAAGCCATAAGAGCCGTAAGAATGCAGGCCGTTCCGGATGCATTGTCCGAGATGCCGTCATAGATGAACTCGGGTTCGGACTCCTCTTCGGATTCATCCTCATCCTCTTCCTCATCTTCGCTCTCTTCTTCAACATATTCGTCGAGGAGCGCCGCGTCATAGTGTGTACCGATAATGGCGACTCTGTGTTCTATCTCAAAAGTGCCGTCAGCCTGCTCGCAGTAAAAACCGTTGCCCTGGAATCTTACGATGTAATTAGCGGAATTGCCGCCCTCAGGGCCTTCGAAAGGCTGTACTTCGGCATCAAAGCCCAGTTCCTTTATCTTGCTTGCGATATACTCGCCTGTCGCTGCTTCTCCCTTGGAATAAGCAGGTCTGTCGGGGTATTTCGAAGCGATCTCACGCGCGATGTCAGATCCGTAAGAGCCGTAATCTGCAGGCTTTGTGGGAGAATTATCCTTTTTCTTGCAGGATGCCAAAAGCAATGGCTGTGCAAAGACCGCCATACAGGTAACAACCGAAACTATTCTTTTGACAAATATGTTTTTCATAACCAAGTAATTATAACCTAAGCATCCTCATCATTTGAGGCAATTGTTGAAGAGCCTGCGGTGATAATCTTAAGCCTGTCTTCAAGAATTGCAAGAGCCTCGTCTTTGGGAAGCTGCTTAATAGCCCAGCTGCCCTTGCCGTCCGTCTCCTCGTAGCAGACAAGGGGCTTGTTGGCCGAAGCGCCGTTGTTGTAGGGCTCCTTGAGAGAATTCATTATGGCGTTGAAGCTTACTCCCTTAAGCGTTGTCGGGAGATCGAGCTTAATATATACGGCTGCAAGAGGCCTTCTTGCCTTCTCCGGCACAGTCGCGAAAAGGCTCAGCGCCAGGGCCTCGCCCTCCGAATAATTCATGAACCTGAAATAGCCCTCGATAGCATGTGAGAGCTCATTTCCGAGCGTCAGAAGCACAGGATTCTTCTTGTCGATGGCTGCCCTTGCCGCATAAACGCGGTTAAGGAATACCCTTATATCCGACAGGCTCGAGCCTGAAATATCAATGAGATCCGTAAGGAGTCCGAAATCAGCCAGGAGAGCATATCTTATGATCTGCGCATAGCCGTTGGGTATGAACTTCTTAGGCACTGTCGACAGATACACCGGATCGATGAAAACGGCGGTCTGGGAAAGCGGTATCGAAGATGTGTTCTTGCGGCTGCCTGAATTAAGGAAAGCCTTGTCCGCGCAGGCCGTCTCGGCCATGGCAGAGAGCGTTGTGGGAACGGCGACATAGCGTGATCCGGCGGTATAAAGCGAAGCCGCAAAGCCCGCGACATCGTGGACCATTCCTCCTCCGAAAGCTATTATCCAGTCATTGCCGTTAAGGCCGAATTCGGCCAGTTCCTTTATGACGTTGTTGACCTGGGTGAGATTCTTATTCTGCTCGCCTTCTTCAACGGTGATGAGGCAGGTCTTGATATTCCTTATGATGAACTGCTGCTCGAAGGAATTGAAATAATATCCGCTGACCTGTCTGTCAGAGATTATGGCCACCTTAACGCCCTGCTTGCTTACATCTTTGTTGCCATACTGCTCCAGGATATATCCTGCGACATATTCGTCAGCGATTCCGCTGCCGGTAAAGCAATCACAGCTTCGGTTACAATCCAGTCTGTCCAAACGCCGGCTCCTTTCTGCCAAAAACTCAATTTGTATATTAACACAAAAGTGATAAAATAAACGCTCAGGTATTTTATTTAATAGAGGTTATGTATGAAAATACGCACGAGATTCGCACCCAGCCCCACGGGCTTTATGCATGTAGGCAATCTTCGCACCGCGCTTTATGAGTATCTCACTGCAAGGCACGAAGACGGTACTTTTGTGCTCAGGATCGAAGATACCGACCGTGAGCGCTATGTAGAAGGTGCTACTCAGGTAATCTATGACACAATGAAGCTTGCAGGACTTGATCACGATGAAGGTCCTGATATCGGCGGCGAATACGGTCCTTATGTCCAGAGCGAGAGGCTCCCGATGTATAAGCCCTATGCCGAGAAGCTCGTAGAACAGGGCAAGGCTTACAGATGCTTCTGCACCAAGGAGCGCCTTGAAGCTCTTAAGGAGAATGCTCCTGAGGGCACAGGCTACGACCGTCACTGCAGAGACTTGTCTCCTGAAGAGATCCAGAAGAATCTCGATGCCGGCATGCCCTACGTCATCCGTCAGAAGATGCCCCTTACAGGCTCCACTTCTTACCATGACTTAGTTTACGGAGACATCACATTCCCTAACGAAGATCTGGACGACCAGGTACTTATCAAGACAGACGGATTTCCTACTTATAACTTCGCTAACGTTATCGATGACCACACGATGGGCATCACACACGTCGTAAGAGGATCCGAGTATCTGTCTTCCACACCTAAGTACAACCTCCTATACGAGGCATTCGGCTGGGAGATCCCCACATACATCCACCTGCCGCTCATCATGGGCAAGTCTGTTGACGAGGAAGGCAACGAAGTAATCTCCAAGCTCTCCAAGCGCCACGGCTCTACGGGCTTTATGGATCTCGTTAACGAAGGATACCTCCCTGAGGCAATCATCAACTATATTGCCCTGCTCGGCTGGGCACCT
This sequence comes from Saccharofermentans sp., assembly GCA_016292215.1. GTDB lineage: Bacteria > Bacillota > Clostridia > Saccharofermentanales > Saccharofermentanaceae > Saccharofermentans. The sequence continues at coordinate 4,722 of JAEFBB010000027.1, forward strand.
AAGGATACGCAGGAGATCTTCTCACTTGACGAGCTCATCAAGGCATTTGACATCAACGGCATCTCAAAGTCACCTGCCGTTTTCGACTACGATAAGCTCTCCTGGGTCAACCAGGAACACATCAAGGCAATGTCCGATGAAGAGTTCTTAGAGCACGCAAAGCCTTACTACGATGAGGCAGGCGTTGATCCTTCATGCTACGCGCTCTTAGCTGAGCTCCTGAAGCCCAGGATCGCGAAATTCACTGAGATCACTGAAAAGCTCTCATTCATCAAGAACTACGGCGACTTCGAGCTTGAGCTTTTCGAGCACAAGAAGAGCAAGTCCACATTGGAGTCTTCCAAGGAAATGCTTGAGAAGGCTATCCCCGTCCTCGAGCAGGTCGACTGGGACAGAGAAGCGATCACTGAAGCAATGAAGACTCTGGCTGAGGGTCTTGAAGTCAAGAACTCAGTAGTTATGTGGCCTGTAAGGATCGCTGCCGCAGGCGTGGCAGTCACCCCCGGCGGATGCGCTGAGGTAATGCTCCTTTTGGGCAAGGAAGAATCACTTAAGAGAATCAAATACGCTTATTCAAGACTTTGATCGGGAGAATATGAGATATGGCTGAAAGCAAGAATTTTATTGAGCAGATAATCGACGAAGAGCTCAAAGAAGGCGGAAGAGTCTACGGCAAGAAGATCCACACCAGATTCCCGCCCGAACCGAACGGCTACCTTCACATCGGTCACGCCAAGGCGTTAGAGATCGACTTCGGTACCGCTGAAGCTTATAACGGACTTTGCAACCTCAGAATGGACGACACGAACCCCACCAAAGAGGATGAGGAATACGTTGAGGCCATCAAGGAGGATATCCACTGGTTAGGTCACGACTGGGATGACCGCTTCTTCTATGCTTCCGAGTATTTCGAGAAGATGTATGAATTCGCGATCGAGCTCATCGAAAAGGGCTTAGCTTACGTTTGCGAGCTCACACCCGACCAGATGAGAGACATGAGAGGCGACACAAAGACTCCCGCAGTCTCCCCTTACCGCGACAGACCCATCGAGGAGAGCCTTGATCTCTTTAAGAGAATGAGAGCCGGCGAATTCGAAGACGGCAAGATGACTCTCAGAGCTAAGATCGACCTCGCTTCCGGCAACTTCAACATGAGAGACCCCGTTATCTACAGGATAAATCACCTGCCTCATCACAGAACAGGCACAGAGTGGTGCATCTATCCTATGTACGACTTCGCTCACCCGATCGAAGACGCGTTGGAAGGCATCACACACTCCCTCTGCTCTCTCGAGTTCGAGGCACACAGACCTCTTTATGACTGGGTAGTTAACAACATTTCCGTAGAGTGCAAGCCCCGTCAGATCGAGTTCGCAAGACTCGGCATCACACACACCGTCCTTTCCAAGAGAAAGCTCCGTGCCATGATCGAAGCCGGCATCGTTGACGGCTGGGATGACCCCAGAATGCCTACTCTTTGCGGCCTCAGAAGAAGAGGTTATACTCCTGCTTCGATCCATAACTTCAGCGCACGCAATGGTGTCGCAAAGGTCAACTCCGTAGTTGACTTCGCATTCCTCGAATACTGCTTAAGAGAAGATCTTAACGAGCACGCACAGAGAGCAATGGCTGTCTTAAAGCCTGTTAAGCTCATCATCGACAACTATCCTGAAGGCGCTTGCGAAGAGTTTGACGTCGAGAATAATCCTCAGGACGAGAACGCCGGCACACGTAAGGTCTCCTTCTCCAGAGAGCTCTGGATCGAGTCAGAAGACTTCATGGAAGTTCCGGCTCCCAAGTATTTCAGACTTTTCCCCGGCAACGAAGTCCGCTTAAAGTCTGCTTATGTAGTTAAGTGCGTATCCTGCGATCACGATGCAGAAGGCAACGTTACCGCAGTTCACTGCACATATGATCCTGATTCCAGAGGCGGAAATACTTTGGACGGCAGAAAGATCAAGTCCACCATTCACTGGGTAGACGCAAAGACAGCTGTCGACGGCGAGATCAGACTTTACGACAGGCTCTTCACCACAGAGCAGCCTGACCTTGCTGACTGCAACTACTTGGACTTCATCAATCCCAATTCTTTAGAGATCATCAAGGGCGCTAAATTGGAGGCATTCCTCGCAGACACCAAGCCCGCTGACAGATTCCAGTTCTTAAGAACAGGCTACTTCTGCGCAGACTCCAAGGATTCCACACCCGAGCATCCGGTATTCAACAGAGCCGTATCTTTGAAGGACAGCTACAGACCCGAGTAATTCATTTGAATCTTAAAAACAAACACCGTTCCTGATCCGGGACGGTGTTTTTCTTTATGTGTATTTCTCGATTCCTGCCTGCTGGTGCAAGGTCTTGCCCAGGAGCGTTATCGCTTGGCTTGGGCAATAGCTTACGCATCTGTAGCACATAGTGCATTGGCTGCTTGCAACAGCTTTGCCGTCTGTTATCTTTATGTTTTGTGTAGGACAGCCTTTAGCGCAGATACCGCAGCCCACACACTTATTGCCATCTATCTTAAGTTTACTCGAATAACTCATTGCCTTGTTGTAGAACCAGAGCCTTTGTCCGAATAAGCCTGCCAAATGTGCCCAGAAAGATAATCCCTCGCGAGGATACCTGCCTTCCTTCATCTTCTTAGCGATCTCTGCAACGCGCTGCTCCGCCTTTTTTACGATAGCTTTGTTTTGCTCCGCAGTCTTTTTCAGAGCCTTACAATCACCGATCGAGTCAGGCATGTTTATCTGGATTCCGCCTGTGATGACCGCGCCGTACTTTTTGAGGAGCCTTGCAGCGCAGCCCGTACCGTCACCTGCAAACAATCCCATTGTCGTAATAAGGAAGATCTTCTTGCCCTTCCATTCGTTCTGATTCTTGTTTATGAAGTCCCTTACAAGATAAGGAATGTTCGAAAACATTGTCGGATAAGCAAGTATTATCTCATCGCCGTCAAATGCTTTTTTCACGTCTTCCGATTCAATGGGAAGAACCGCTCCCTTCCGGCCGAGCTCATCCAAAAGCTTATTAACTATGTATCTTGTGTTGCCTGTTCCGCTTAAATAGATCGCATTCATACCATGCCCTCTAAAAGCATCTTGAATGCTTTCCTCAGATACTCTTTCTTGCTCGTGTTGAATCTCATCTTGAGATATTCTTCCTTATCAATAGCCATCGAAATGATCCCTGAGATCGATGACCACATCATGATGACCGCAGGATAAATATCGATGTCTTTTCTGACTTTTCCCTCTTCTATTCCGCTTCTGATGAATCTGGCGATCTCCTCATTTGTCTGTTCACCGATATCGTAGATCTTCTTATAGATCTCCTGATCCATATCCATTGAGATCGCTCCGAGCGTTGCCTTGTAAAACATAGGATGCGCTTCGAATTTGTCTGCAATATCAAAACAGAGTTTATAGTACCGGTTCTCAAAGCTGCCCTTGCTTTCAGCGGCCTTTCTCGCGTCCTCCAAAAGCAGCTCCATATATTTGCAGACGATCGAATCCCATATAAGCTGCTTGCTCTTGAAATAGACATAGAGCGTGGACTTGCTGATGCCGGTCCTGTAAGCGATATCATCGATCGATGTCGCCTCGTAACCCTTAGCTTCGAAAAGCTCTTCTGCCGACATAATAACTGAAAGCGTATGGATCTCTCTTAATCTGTCTTTACGCATTTTGACCTCCGGTAATAGTGCCCTTAATTCCCTATAATCGAACTATCAGTACGACAATCGTACTATTAGTTCGATTATATGTCAAGAATACCCTATATCGAAGGATTCAGAAAATTCAATAACAAATGGATTTAAGGGAGCGCTGGCATTCTGCCCTTAATAGCCAGCCAGGAACGTCTTCGTTCTCTCCTGCTTAGGATTCGTTACCAGCTCATATGCGGGGCCTTCTTCCACGATGACGCCGCCGTCCATGAATACGATACGGTCAGCGACATCACGGGCAAAGCTCATCTCGTGGGTTACGATGACCATAGTCATTTTTTCTTTGGCGAGTTCCTTGATTACCGTAAGAACGCCCTTTGTAAGCTCGGGGTCCAGAGCCGATGTCGGCTCGTCAAAGAAGATGATCTCAGGATTTGTCGCAAGAGCTCTCGCGATAGAGACTCGCTGCTGCTGGCCGCCTGAGAGATTGCACGGATATTCTTCGGCTTTAGCATCAAGGTCCATCTTCGCGAGCAGGCCGTCGCAGATCTTGTCTGCTTCTTCCTTGCTCTTCTTATGTACGTGGATAAGCGCTTCGGTGATATTTCTTCTTACGGAGAAATGCGGGAAGAGATTAAAGTTCTGGAAGACAAGTCCGAACTTGGATCTGATCTCTTTTTCGAGCTGCTTGCTGCAATAGTTTAAATGGCCGTCGACAGTATCGCAGAGCACGTCACCGCCGATGACTATCTTGCCGCTGTTGATCTTTTCGAGCGTCGTGGCACAACGGAGGAGCGTGGATTTACCGCCGCCGGAAGGTCCGATAACGGCTACGACTTCTCCCCTCTTAACCTGAAGATCAATGCCCTGGAGGACCTCCAACTTGCCGAAGGACTTATAAATACCGGTCATTTCCAATACGATGTCGTTATTGTTCTCTGACATGTGAATACCTCTTATGAATAGTAAGACATTGATTTCTCGATGCGGTTCATTATTACTTCAACCAGCAGGTTCGTGAAGTAATAGAACGCGCCTGCGACAATGAACGGCACGACGGATACCTGCGCAGCAGCTGCTGCCGAAGCTTTTGTGAACATCTCGGCAACTGAGATTACCTGGGCAAGTGATGTATCCTTAACGAGCGTAATAACTTCATTTGAAACTGAAGGCAGTACCCTCTTTGTAACCTGGGGAAGAATGATCTTGAAGTAAGTCTGCGCCTTAGAAAATCCAAGAACAGTAGCCGCTTCATACTGGCCCTGAGACATTGACTGGATGCCGCCTCTGAAGATCTCGGCAAAATAAGCCGCGTAATTCAGTGAGAACGCAATGATGGTAGCAATGAATCTGTAGTTAAACGCACCGATTTTTATATTGGCAATATTGATCTTAAACAAATAGTAAGGACCGAAATACACCAGGAATAACTGGAGCATCAGCGGCGTGCCTCTCAAGATCGAGATATAAAGCCTGCAAAGCAAAGATATTACCTTGATCTTGGACATTCTGCCCTTGCAGATCAGAAGTCCTAACGGGATCGAGAACAGCAGTGTGAAGGCGAATATGCCCAGAGTAAATCTGAAGCCGTCGCCCAATTGGAGCAGTGTCGTTCTAAGTAATTCCATATCAATACCCCGGCATTGGCCACAATGTATCGTATTCAGCGCCGACACAGTGCCATGTTATTTCATGATTCTTTGCGTCGACCTGTATGTCTTCAATGAAGCCGTTAACGTTTCCGTAACTGTACGTCTTCAAAACAGCTCCAAGCTCCTTTATCGCAGCAATTCTTTCCGCATCAGACATTTGAGCATAATAGTCACTGGATGCGAACTCATCGAAAACAGTTTTTGTAAAGTCCATAGTGAACTCTTCTACGCTGACGGTCTGAAACTGGGCTGCGGGAACCAAGATCTTGCATTCATCTACAAAAGCGTTCGCTTCAAAAGGCACTGTTTCTTTGGCCTTGGAAGAACAGCCGGCAAGTATTGCCAGCGACATAAAACACATTAAGATGAATGTAAAAACTCTTTTCAGCATAGGAATAATTGTATCACAAACCTGATACTGTAAGGGTTCGGATATTAAGACTTACACTTTCTATGGTACTAAAAAGACTGCCCTTCAAGAGCAGTCTTTTTGGTGATTTTTTCTTTGTAAAAGTGATTACTTGCCGATGATCGTTACATCAGTACCGAACCACTTCTCGGAGATCTTAGCCATGGTGCCGTCAGCAGCCATATCTTCAAGAGTCTTCTGAACCTGGTCTCTGAGCTCTGTGTTTCCAAGCAGGAAGCCGACACCATATTCTTCGGAAGCTACAGCCTCATCGAGTACCTTAAAAGGCTTGCCTGATGTCTGGATCTCATAGCGTGCTACGATCTCATCCATTACGATGGCATCGATGCTGCCCATCTCGAGCTCCATAAGAGCATTGAGGTAAGAATCCATTTCGACAAGCTCACCGAAAGAATTCTTAAGATCAGCGTTGTCATTCAGAGCTGCAAGACCGGATGAATCCTTCTGGACTGCTACTGTCTTGCCTGCGAGATCAGCAAGTGACTTGATGTCTGAATCATTCTTAACGACAACGACCTGATCGTTGATCATATAAGCTTCAGTCCATGTGTACTTGTCTTCTCTGCCGCTGATGGTAAAACCGTTCCAGATGCAGTCGATGTTGCCGGAACCGAGCTCCATATCCTTGGAATCCCATGCGATAGGCTGAGCTACGAACTCCATGCCAAGACGGCTTGCGACTTCCTTGGCAAGATCCAGGTCAAAACCGGCATATTCGTTATTATCATCTACGAATCCCATCGGCGGGAAATCCTGGTCAAAACCGACGATGAACTTCTTAGTCGCAGCGGGATCACCCTGTCCCTCTTCAGACTGAACACTTGTATCAGGTCCGTTAGTATCGCTCGGTCCCATACGATCCTTGTCGCAAGCCGTGAATACGGCTGCAAAAGTAGCAACTGCCATTACTGATGCTACTGCCTTCTTAATTAACATAAACACTTTTCCTCCAAAGTTATATTCTGACGTATCTTACTTTGTACCGAAGATACGGTCACCTGCATCTCCCAAACCGGGGAGAATGTAAGCATTTTCATTAAGCTCTCTGTCAACGTTACCGACATAGATATCGATATCCGGATGAGCCTTTGCGAGTCTCTCGATTCCTACGGGAGCTGCGATGATGCACATGAACTTGATGTTCTTTCCGCCGTGAGCCTTGATGGAATTGATGGCATCAACCGCCGAACCGCCTGTAGCAAGCATAGGGTCTACTACAACGATGAGACGCTGATCGATGGGATCAGGAAGCTTGCAATAGTAATCGTGAGGTTCATGTGTCTCGGGATCTCTGTAAAGTCCGATATGGCCTACCTTTGCGAGAGGTGTAAGAGCCTGTACGCCGGGAACCATTCCGAGGCCTGCTCTGAGGATAGGAACGATGGCAAGCTTCTTACCGTCGATCATGGGTGCCATGGTCTTCTCAAGAGGTGTCTGGACTTCAACATCTGCAAGAGGAAGATCTCTTAATGCCTCATAGCCTTCGAGAGTAGCGATCTCTTCGACAAGCTGTCTGAACTCGTAAGTACCCGTCTCGACTTTTCTCAAAAGTGAGATCTTGTGCTTGATGAGCGGATGATCCATAACCTGAACGTTCGCAAAATCCTTGTACTGCATAGATAATCTCCTTTTCCACCGGAAAGTATAAGGCTTAACGCAACCTTTTGGACTATTTTAGATTAATCAATTTTTAAGTCAATAAACAAAGCTGTGGCACTTTGAAAAATGTTACAAACAAATGACAAATTGTAGCTTGAATTCCAAATAAGAGTGCTATTATAAACCTAATAATCTATTCAGGGAGGGTCTGTTATGGGTAAATCCAAAGTTCTGGACGGTCCGGTCTATGATGCGAAAACTCTTGGTGCCGGCCGCGTCGTTGTACTCGGCTTCCAACACATGTTCGCTATGTTCGGAGCGACTGTCCTCGTTCCTGCTCTCACCGGTCTGTCGGTGTCAGCTACACTTCTTTTCGCAGGTTTGGGAACATTACTGTTCCACTTGATCTCTAAGAGAAAAGTTCCTGCATTCTTAGGTTCTTCATTCGCTTTCCTCGCTGCGTACGGTGCTATTTCCGGCATGGAAGTCGAAGGCATGACAAAGGCCGATCTCCTTCCCTATGCCTGCTTCGGCGTAGCAATCGCAGGACTTGTATATCTTGTTCTTGCAGGTCTTATCAAGGCATTCGGTGTTAACCGTGTAATGAAGTTCTTCCCGCCTATCGTAACAGGTCCTATCATTATCGCTATCGGTCTCTGCCTTTCAGGAACAGCTATCCAGAGCTGCTCTACAAACTGGGCAATAGCTGTCGTAGCGATCCTCATCATAGTTATCTGCAACATCTGGGGTAAGGGAATGATCAAGATCACACCTATCCTCTTGGGTGTTGTCGGTGCTTGTGCACTCTGCATTTTCTTCGCTCTCATGAACAGCCGTGTAGTTACTATCGGCGCAGGCGATGCTGCTGCAAATTATTACTGCATCGCAGGCAATCCTAACCTCCAGTTGTTCTCCACAGCAAGCGTTAGGGCTATTCAGGAAGCTAAGTGGATCGGCCTGCCTGTCGCTTATAAGAACACCGTCTTTAATATCTTTACCGGCGGTAATGTAAACAACGGTCTCCTTGTTACAGCCGTAATCTCTATCGTTCCTATCTCTCTTGCTACTATCGTTGAGCATATCGGCGACATCTCCGCTATCTCTTCCACTGTAGGCAAGAACTACATTAAGGATCCCGGACTCCACAGAACACTTACAGGTGACGGTCTTGCAACAACGCTCGCTTCACTCTTCGGTGCTCCTGCAAATACAACATACGGCGAGAACACAGGCGTTCTTACTCTTTCCAAGGTATACGATCCTATGGTAGTAAGACTTGCAGCTCTCTTTGCTATCTGCTTCTCCTTCTCACCTAAGCTCGCTGCATGCATCTCTGCGATCCCTACTCCTGTAGTCGGCGGTATCTCACTTGTCCTCTACGGTATGATCTCCGCAGTCGGTGTCAGAAACGTTGTTGAGAATCAGGTTGATTTCTCCAAGTCCAGAAACGTCATCATCGCAGCTATCATCCTCGTTCTTTCTATCGGCATCAAGTACTACAACAACACAGGTTCCATCGATTTCATGATCGGATCTGTTGCGATCTCACTCTCAGGTCTTGCTGTAGGTTCTCTTGCAGGTATCATCCTCAATGCTATACTTCCCGGAAAGGACTATGTTTTCGAGGATAAACAGGAGGCAGCTCAGTCAAAGAATTCGACTCTGAAATCTGAGCCGGTCCATAAAGAAAAGGATAAAGAAAAGAAGTAATTCTTATATCTTTAAAGCGAAAAGCCGCGGATAATAAACTTCCGCGGCTTTTTTATTTTGTGTTAAAGATAAAGATCAAAGCAAAATCAAAAAAGCTATGCCCGCGATCTCGACTGTTATGACTACCGCCAGAAGATAGACAAGCATCTTGAGTGTTGATGCTTCAGTCGTATCAGAATCATCTGCTTTCTTCTCGACCGTATCCACACCGCTCATAGCATCGGCAATATAATCCGTTGAAGCGGCAGCATCTTCTTCAGCGACATAGACCGGCTGCGGTTCTTCCTGGGGGAGAGTCTTCCTGACCTTTTTCCTGACCGGCTCCATGTCAGTCTCGGGCTTAAAGATCTTGCTCTCTACCTTCTTCGCTCCGGTCTTTACGCCTGTAGACTTCGGCCTGATAAAACCGCTCAGAAGTTCGCTGTCTTCAAAAGGATCCATCGCATTTACGGAATTTTCCGTAAACTCCGGCGTATCCGATTCTTTGAGATAACCCTTATTCTCATTGTCGTAATGGACGTTTGCATATTCGTCCGATTTACGGTTAATGGGAATATTACGGTCGGGATCAAGCACTCCCGGCCGCTCATAAAGCGGAGTCTCCTCAACGCTGTTATTGATCAGGCTGTTATCTTCATCATTCATAACGGCTATTATACCATCTCAGAAGCTTTAACGAACTGATCGTCATCCAGGACAAGAAGCTCCTGGCGGATGCAGTAATCTACAGCGCGCTTTCCAAGCTTGTAGTTATCTGAATCTTCGGGAGCTCTGGTAAAGCCCAAGGCCTTGCATGTCTCTACGATAAGATTGCCATAAGGCATTCCGTACTGTGACTTGGCAAGATAATGAGCGGCGCACGCTGCTTCCTGAACAGGAATGTCTGAAGCTTTTCTGGGCTTCCCGCCTTCAGCAGGGATTCTGTAGAAATCCATGACCTTGCCGATCTCAGTACCCTCTTTCCAAAGGAAGATGACTTCCGCATCCTCATCCTCCGAAGCGGGATCGAGCCTTTGCGTGGTGTATCTTAAGCCCGAGCTCTTTTCGATGCTCTTAACGAGATAAGAACAGCGGTCACGGAGCTTGGGAGTCATCTTGTTAAGTCCTGCAAGAGAGATCAATTCTTTTGCAAGCACGTCTGAGCTTACCGGAGATTCCTGATCTACAATAGCAACAACACTTGACTGCAGATACTTGGTATTCATCGGATCGCAGAATTCAGCAGCGCTCATAAGCCTGGGCTTTATGCTCGCTGCCTGATATAAGATCTCAGGATTACTGCTCTCTACGTCGTCAGTTTTTTTTTGAGCCTGATCGTCTGTATCTTCCGTCTCTTCTTCGGAAGCTGCGCCGTAAATGATCACTTCGGGTCCGTCATTAACATCAGCCGTTTCCACGGAAGCAGGCTCTTCTGAAGCTTCTGCCGGAGCTGCTTCTTCAGGTGCTTTTTCAGGCTCATCAGACTTCTTGGACTTGTTTATCAGCTCTACGAGCTTGTCGAAAACTCCGTCAGGATTTTCCCACCATTCGAGAGACCATATCCTTACGATATTCCATCCGAAGCCCTTGAGCATGGACATCTGTGAGACTTCTCTTGAAGTGGTCGTACCTGATGCGGCATAAACAGGACCGTCAAGCAAGATACCGAGACAATATGTTCCTTCCTGTTCAGGAGATACGACACCGATATCGATCTTGAATCCGGACTTTCCTACGCCCTTGTCCGTATCGTATCCGATCTCCTTGAATCTCTTGCAGATGTCATCTGCAATACCGGTAAACGCAGCGTTTCTGTCGATCAACGGAGTGCCTGACTTGTCAGACGAACTGCCTGTGGATGCAATATCGGAATCCCATACCGTGCTGCCTGCTGCATACTGCAGGAACCTCTTGAATGCTCTTACGCCTTCTGAAGATGTATCCGTGAGCCGGATCTCCTCAGGCGAGATCGATGAAAATACCTTCATCTCGATCCTGGATCTTGTAACGGCTACATTGAGTCTTCTCCAGCCGCCTTCTCTGTTCAAAGGACCGAAGTTCATAATGAGCTTACCCGTCTCATCCTTACCGTAACCTACTGAGAACAGGATAACGTCGCGCTCATCGCCCTGAACGTTCTCAAGGTTCTTGATGAATACCGGCTCTTCGCCTCCGAATGCCCACTTCTCAAGCACCGGATCCTTGCTCGCTGCCAGATCCAAAAGGTCTTCGATCAATGCCTGCTGCTGGATATTGAATGTGACTACGCCGACACTGTATTTTGCAAGCTCAGGATCGTGAGCCCTTGCGGTGATATCGTCGATAACGGCCTGCGCTTCGATCTTATTAGTCCTCGTCTTGCCCGAATCGAACGTTCCTCCGCAGTCAACAAGAGTAACCTTGGACTGTCGGTCATCAGGTGACGGGAACGTAAAGAGTCTTCCCTCATAGAAGGACTTGTTGGAGAACGTGATAAGGCTCTCGTGACGGCTTCTGTAGTGCCACTCAAGATACATCTGGGGCATGCTGACTGCCAGACAGTCGTCAAGGATGCTCTCCAAGTCATCAGTCTCATAGTTGTCGTCGCCGTCATCGATCTGCTCCGTGAAGAATGACGTAGGCGGCATCTGCTTAGGGTCGCCTACGATAACTGCTTCCTTACCTCTTGCGATTACGCCGACCGCCTTACATGTAGGGAGCTGTGATGCCTCGTCGAAAACAACGATGTCAAACATTCCGCACTTGTCGGGATCAAGGAACTGCGCGCATGAAAGAGGGCTCATGAGCACGCACGGACAGAGCTTTAAGATGAGCTCGCCGATCTGTGTGAACAGTGTTCTGATAGATACTCCCCTGCCGCCCGACTTGATGGCATGCTGCAGGATGCCGAGCGCTGACGATACGTTCGCGTCACGGCTCAAGTCAGGCAGGTTCTTTGCGATCCTTAAATAGATCTCCTGTCTCGTAAGCTTCTCGAAGTCATCGTTGACCTTTGAAAGCTCGCTTATCTTCTTCTCGAAAACAAGTCCGCTGAATGTTCTCAATACTTCGGAACTGTCGATGATCAAAGTAGTAAGCAGTTTGCTGTAGCCCTTGCGGAACGAGCTGATGATGTTGTTACCGTCTACAGCACCGCTGTCATAAGCCTTAACAAGATTGGTGATCTTATATTCACCACATCTGGAAGCCATGAGATTGAACTGCATCCTGTCTCTTAAGTATTCACTGTCATCAAGGAGCATTTGAGCCATCTGCTTCTTTGTCTCAAGCATTGCAGAAGCAGGCTCGAAAGCGCCGTACTCAAGTCCGTAAGTTGCATTGAGCTCATCGTAAGCAGCCTTATAGTTAGCTGCCTTGCTGTTAAATGCGTTGACCGCTTCTGTAAGATATACGTCGCCGTTGCCGATGAGTTTTCTCAAAGAACCGGTGGGATCAAAAGCGGAGAACTCTGCAAATACTGCGTGGGCATTCTCGTTGAGCGCTTCTGTCTGCGCAAGATCGAATCCGGGGAAGCCTGCGCCGGGGTTATAGAGCTCGCCGAGACAGCCTCTGACGGAAGCAATATAATTCATCGCATTCTGGACGGAATTCTTGTAGTCGGAAAGGAGCTTGAAGTCCTGCTCGAGAGAATCCTTGCGGCTACCCTTGAGGTCATAAGCCTTGACCTTCTTGTAGACATTATTCTCAGCTATGCCTCTCATGAGGGCATTCTTAGCCTTGGCAGCCATGATCTCACTAAGAAGCGACGCGCCGTCCAGATCAAGAAAAGCAGGCTGCCAGCAAGCAAGCAGTGTATCTCTCTTAGTTACGGCATCCTTGCAGCTGACGATTGTATCTCTTAACGACAGATAAGCGCTCTCTGTATCATCACAGCAGATGAGGCCCTTGGGAAGATTCATTCCCTTAAGCTTGGCGATCGCTGCTCCGCATGCAGAAAGGCCGGCTATGCGCCCGATAGTTCCGGGCTCGCCGCCGATCCTGCAGTTATTGGATGCAAGGAGCTTATCAAATCCGTCTGCGCTTGCAGCGAAATCATCGTAGGCCTTGATAAATGATTCAACCAAAACAGGCAGCTTGTTCTTCGCATCCTGGGAATATGCCGAAGATCTTACGAACGGGAGCTTGCCCTGAAGATTTCCGGAAGAAGCTACGAGTTCGCCAAGGGAAGATTCGATCTCCTTGATCCTGTTGGAATTAAGTTCATTGATAAATCCGTCATCGAATGTTCCGCAGTCAGCAGCAGATTGATTGGACGCGTAAACATTGATGAGCTCGTAAAGAGACATACCGCATCCGCGCTTGATATGGAGCTCATTAACATACTTGTCGAGTTCATTCCGCTTAGCTGCGATATCTTCCAAAGCCTTATTGTAGTCGCCGTCACCCTTGGCCTTAAGGCTGACCTCGCTCGCTATCTTGAGCTGGTCGAGCACATAGCTCTTACGGACTTTATTGGAATGAAGCTCAAGGCAGAACGGAGCAATGCCGATCTTCTCCAGACGCTTATAAACAACATCGAGAGCTGCCTTCTTCTCAGCAGCGAAAAGCACCTTCTTGCCGCTCGCAAGACAGTTGGCAATTATCGATGTGATTGTCTGTGATTTACCCGTTCCCGGAGGGCCGTGAAGAACGAAGCTCGCGCCTTCATCCTTACCTGCCTGCATGATCGCTGCAAGCTGGGAGCTGTCTGCTACGAGCGGCAGGAACACTTTGTCTTCAGGGACCTTGCCCTGCTTGGATATGTCCTCGTAATCCCACTCGAGCCGGCCGTTGATGAGACTCTTTACGATCTTGTTCTTCGAGATCGAATCCCTGTGGCTGTGCATGTCGTTCCACATTACGAACTGCGAGAATGAGAACAATCCGAGTACGCACGACTCGATTACTTCCCAGCCCTTAAGCGCGCTGACAGCTTCTTTTACCTGCTTGAAAACTTCGTTGACATTTACGCCGCTCTCATCAGCCGGAAGCTCTTTGCTGAACGAATCAAATTCGATCTTAAAATCCTGTCTGAGCTTTTCAGAGACCGTAACGTTGAACTGAACGTCTTCGTCTCTTCTTCTCATCGTATACTTGATGCCGAACTTCTTAACAAGATCTACAGGGATCAAAAGGATCGGAGCAAAGCAGGGATCCTTTCTGTCCTTCTCGTACCACTTCAAGAATCCGCATGCAAGGAACAATGTGTTCGCGCCGTTCTCTTCCATCGAGGTCTTAGCGCCTCTGTAGAGAGTCTTGATGTTCTTATCAAGGGCTGCATCAGTAAGTGACGAGATGAGCACGCCCTTATCGTAATTCTTAACGATGATGTCTCTGAATTCTTCTATGTCAGCAAGATCTGCGATCGAGTAATCCTTGGCAGGAATAGCCTTAGTATTCTTGGATTTCTTTTCCCCGGGTGCATCCTGCGCTTCTTCAGCAGGAGCTTCTTCAGGAGCCTTAGCCAATTCGGCTTCAGGAGCTTTCTCCAAAGCAGCCACATCTTGAGCTTCATTCTCAGCAGGCGCTGATGCCTCGGCAGGCAGCGCTTCTGCAGCAGACTCTTCAGCAGGCTTTTCTTCAGCCGTCTCTTCTACGGGCTTGATAGCCTCCGGAATCTCAGCTGTTTCCTCTGTCTCTTCCGTCAGTTCATCGCTTCCGCGGGACTTTATGGAAAAACTCTTTTCCTGCGCTATCAGGTCCTCGATATTGGCGCATTCCGGAACAAAAACAGGAATGCATGATCCTTTTATCCTCAGATTAAGAAGTGAATTACGGGTACTTAAGTCAAGGAGTTTGCGCTCCCAAGTATCGAATTTGACTTTGCTTCGTTCAAGATTAAGTTCACCCATGAGTGATTCCTCCTGATAGCGTTAGTTAGCATTATCAGATTATTATAAACTATTTTTATTAAACAGCCTCGTAGATTATTTAGAATTAAGCCTTTTGCGGAGTTCTTTGCAGTCCGGGACGATCTCTTCCACAATTGCCCAGAAACGGTCGGAGTGATTGGGCTCTAAGAAATGCGCAAACTCGTGCACGACCACATACCTGATCAGCTCTGTATCCTTCTCGAAAAGTCTGTAGCTGAACTTGAGCTCTCCCCTCTTTGCAAAGCATTCGCCCCAGAAGGATTTGTATTCGCCCAAAGTGATCTTCTTGGGCTGGCTTACGCCTTTCCGGGCAAATAAAGGATAAATCTCGTTGCAGTAATCCACGATCACGCTCCGGATCGCGGCGCGTCTCCATTTCTCGTAGGTCATGTATTTCGAGCGGTAATCAGAGGGATCTTTTACTTCCAAAGTGATAATGCCTGATTCAAGGCGGCAGATATTTTTCGCGCCCTGTATAACACGAAGAGGATACGGCTTACCGAGCACATAGAAGATCTCTCCGTCGACATAGGAACGTGAAAGGCTCTTGGCCTTCTCTTCCGTAGCCATAGAATCGATCGACTTGAGAAGATAATCTTTTTTGGAGATGATGAAAGCTGCGGCTTCCTTTTCCGCCACATAATAAGGCAGAGAACAATACAACGTCCCGTCACGTCTGACGCGGACGTTGATATTCCTGACACGTTTGCGCTCGAATTCGATAGTGACTTCCCGGCTTCCGAGAACGATCTTGCGGATGGAAGACATAAGACTCCCTTACGGATTTGCCTTGATCATCTTGTCGAAGTTCTTGCCGTTCATGTCATACATGGTGTGACCTAATTCGGCAAGGCGTGACTCGATGTGTTCCTGCTCCTTCGGACGCTTGATCTTAAGCGTCGTTGTCTTGATCATGTCTTCTTCGGAGAAGACGTAATTACGAACTATCTTATACTGAGGCAGCTTGTGGTTAGCCTCATGCATCTTGTCATTGAGGTAAGCTTCTACCTGGCCGTCATCGGGCTCTGTAGTAAGGCCTAATTCGGCGCCGATGACCTTACGGTTGATAAGGAGCTTGGCGCAGACATCGATAGCCTCACGGTCGTTCTTGTTGCCCCAGACAAATGCCTCGGAGACACCCTTGATCTCAGTGATAACAGCCTCGATCTCTTCAGGGAAAGCCTTCTTACCGTTTGTCATAACGATCATGGACTTAACACGGCCTGTGATATGGATAGAGCCGGTCTTGTCGATGTAACCCATGTCGCCCGTATGAAACCACCCGTCTTCATCGATGGCTTCTTTGGTGGCTTCCTCATTCTCGTAATAACCGAGCATGATACAATCGGACTTGGTGAGGATCTCGCCGACAGCCTTAGGACCTGTGCCTTCAGCATCGATGGCAACTGTAATACCATTCATAGGGCGGCCGACAGAGCCATGGACATCGCATACTTCGGTCGTAACAGAGATAACAGGAGATGTCTCAGTAAGACCATAACCCATAAAGAACTGGAGACCGAAGTCAGTAAATGCATCGATATATTTCTTGTCGATACCGGCACCGCCGATAACGACCATACGGAAATTACCGCCGAGCTTATCGAGGATATCCTTGAAGACATTGCGTCTGATATCAAGGCCGCACTTTCTTAGGAATCTGGTAACCGGCCTTGCAACTGCAATGATTTTCTCCTTGCCCGAAGCCTTGATACCTTCCTCGATCTTGGAATAGATATTCTCGAAAAGAAGAGGAACCGATATACAGACATTAGGCTTCCACTCTTCCATATTCTTGACGATATATCTCAGGCCGTCGCACATGCAGATACAGGCGCCGCATGAGGAGATGAAATAATCGCAGGTATTCTCAAACGTGTGGTGCAGAGGAAGGATCGAGAAAGCTCTGTCACCTCTTCTTACGTCAAGCGTCTGAGCGATACTGTAAACATTGGAAACGATATTGTTATGAGAGAGCAGAACGCCCTTACTCATTGAAGTCGTGCCTGAAGTAAACAGGATTATCTTTGCCTCATTGGGATCGATGGGCGTATCTTCAAACTTGGTATCGCCTGCCTCGACCATGAAATTACCTTCTTTGATGAGGTCATAGATGTCAGCGAAACGCTCATCATCCGGCCATGAATCATCCTTCGTCTTGCCGGAAAGTCCGTCCTTATAGAAGATTACGAACATCTCAAGCGGCAGGTCGATCTCGCCTTTCTTGATCTTCTCAGCGATGGACAGCATCATCTTGTGATGCTTGTGATGATAGAAAATAACGCGGGATCTCGATCTCTGAAGGAGCTGGATCAGCTCTTCTTCAGGAAGCGCCCTGTCGAGCGGGACGCCGACAGCGGCCGATGAAAGAATTGCGTTATAAGAAACAAACCACTCGTATGCATTCTCACCTACGACAGCAATCCTGCCGCCGGCAAATTTACTGTTAAGGATATAAGTAGCCAGACCTTTGATGTCTCTGCCGTACTCATAAAAGCTTCTGTGAACTTCCGATAACTTAGGCGAACGCCTAAAGATGAATGCATCAAGTTCAGAGTATTTTGAGCATGTACGGACGATCAACTCTCGTAAGTCCGTAAACTTTTCAGCTGTAAAAACGGGCGTGCCCTGAACAGGATTCATATTATACCTCCATATTGCGACTTGCCCCACAAAGTGAAAACACAAGCGCATTTGAAAATATATCATATTTGAGAATAATTTTACAATAATTCGCTAAAATACCTTTTTTGAGTATAATATGTTAGATTTAAGCCAGAACTACTTTAAGGAAGTATTTATGTCTGAAGATAATAATTTAGAGACTAATATTGAGAAAACCGTTAATGAGGCTCCTGATACAGAGTCCAAGATGTCCAGGGCTGACCACCATAAGCATCTTGACGAGAAGTACCCTACCAAAAGAGGTTTTTGGGATATCGTAGCCAAGGACGGCTTCCTTCTTCTCACACATATCCTTTGTGACATGAAGTGTATCGGCAGGGAGAATTTCCCTAAGAACAATCCCTATGTCGTCGCTTCCAACCACCAGAGCTACCCTGACGGCGTCCTCATCATCGATTATCTGCCTAAGGGCCACTTCAAGTGGATGTGCTGCCTCGCAGCTTCAGACCTCGAGACCAACCACGGCAAGCTCGGCCGCCTCATCATGAGAGTAGGCAGAGGCATTGCCGTTGACCGTTACGGCAACCCCGTAAGAGGCCTCATCAAGGCTAAGAAAGAGATCGAGAAAGGCAATATCTGCTTCGTCTTCCCTGAAGGCACCAGATCTCACACAGGCAAGCTCGCCGAAATGAAAGACGGCGCCGCTTACCTCGCCATCAAGGCAAATGTACCCATGGTACCCGTATATATCGCAGGCGCTTACCAGATCTGGCCCAGGACTTCCAAGAAGCCCCATCCGCTCAACGGCCTCCACCGCCGCAAGATCAGGATCTATGTCGGTGAACCTATGCGCGGCGAAGATTTTGACAATGACGCGCACAAGATGACTGAAGCCCTGTCCAACTGGATGCACAGACAGGAAGACCTGCACTGGGATCCGGAGACAAACTTCGAGGCGAAGTAAGGTTGTTCAACCGCTAACGGCCAACACCCGTCATTTGTAATAAATTGAATATTTTCGAGCAAAAATTACAGAAAATCCGGTTTTTCTGTAATTTTTTATTTGTTTTTCCGCATTTATTACAGAACGCGAAAACTTACCTTAAAAAGGCTCACTCATAAAGTCCGCCCAGATACTCTGTTGCAAACTGGATCTTCGTGGGATTGAAGACATCGCGGCTCTCATCGGTAGGATAAATGAAGAACGTGTCATCGTAGGTGGACAGCGTGACACACGGTCCGTACTTGCCACGGTAATCGTATTCGGTGTGGAGTGACGTCATGGACTTGGCCGGGAACTTCAAAGTCTCGTGTTTTTCAGTCCTGTAGTTATCGAACTCCAGAGAGAATCCGCTGTTGTCGTGAATAAATCTTCCCTCACCGCAGTCAACGAAGTTTACGGCATTCGGGAGCGCCCAGATGCGGACAGGAATATCGAGCTTATAGCGGCCTTCCCTGATCTCCTCGTGGACAAATCCTCTCTGCCACTCATACCAGTCAGGGATATGGATAGTCTCGCCGCCAGAAGAATGGAGCTGTCCTAATTCATCCATCTCGTAAGAATCGCCGCAGTACTTGCAGGTGATCTTGCTGCCGGATGTCGTCATGGCGAAGTCCCTGCCGCATTTCCTGCAGCGGTACAAAGGATAATGCAGACCCTCTGCTCTCCACTCATCATCAATGACGATCTTGTTTTCGAGCTGGTACTTATATTCATCGTATGTAAGCTCTTGGGAGATTCTCGAAAGGATCTCGTCAACAGATAACTTCTCTATCTCGTCTTGTGTAACAACGCACTTGAGGTCAGCATGAAGCCTTGCGCCCTTTCTCTCCTTCAGATTCCAGATAGGCTGCTGGAGATAGTTGCCCTGCATGTTGATGGTTACTACAGGTACCTTCAAAAGCTTTGCGAGCTTGGCGACGGAAGGCGTCAGGTGTGAATTCGTTCCGACATTGGCATAGCGCGCCTCAGGATAGATGACCATGATGTCGCCGCGCTTGATGACCTTGATAATGTTCTTAATAAGGTGCTGGTCGTTAATGAATTTACGCGTACCAAGACAGCCTACCTGACGGTATATCCACTCACCGAAATTCTCAAAGCCTTCGAGCTCGGAAATATAGTTTGCCCTGTAAGGCTTCAATGCCAAGGGCGTTACGTAGAAATCCATAAATGAGTTATGCGAACCGTAGACCAGGAAAGGCGGCTTAATGCCCTCCATGTTATGTTTGTCGATCTTAAGGTTATAAGGTCTCACGATGATCTTGCACGCGAGCCACATGAGAGGCAGCATCAGAAGGTTCTGCCTCGGCGGAGTTTTCGCCCTGTCGAAAGGCTTCTTGTCAGGGCCCGCATAAGTGTCCCTTCTGACATAACGTCTGATGCCCGGTATCCTGCAGAGCAGATAATACAAAAGCCCCGTGAAAAGGAATGATGCGAACGTAGGCGTCAGCATAAACAATATCTTGTTATGTATTACGACGCTGATCGGATCGAAGATCAGCAAAGTAAATCCGAATCCCAATACAAGACAGACAATACCTACGATATTAAAACCCTTGGAATATTTATATGCGTTATGACCGGGCAGCTCATATGCGCTCTTCAAGTCTATCTTCTGCTTCCTTACAAGGAAGAAATCTACAAAGAGAAGTGCTGCCAAAGGCGCGTATACACACGCACCGATCGTCAGGAAGCTTCCGAAATATTCGGTGATCTTACCCCATACACAGAGCAATGCGACATAGATTCCCAATATAAGAACGAGAAGCTTATAAGATGTTTTCTTGAATGTCGATTTGAGCATTACGCCATAGATATATGAACCGACAGCCTGTGTTCCGATGTTCGCGAAAGCAACGAGCAGGAGCGAAGATAATCCGAGGATCGGCGCCGACAGAGTAGCCATCATGAGAGTCGGATCATCTACCATCTTGCCTGTTACGTATTGCATCGCTATGGCCATGACCGCGCCGACTACTACGAAGAATGAGCCTGCAACACCCTGTCCCATGACGCCCGCATAGTATCCTGATTTCTCGGATTTACAGAGACGCGGAACCTCAGCCATGCCTCCGACGAGCGTGATAACGAACGCGAAGTTAGCCTCTATGCTTAAGACATAATTGACTGTCTTGTCAGCGTCCCCTGCAAGCTCAGGCTGATAGTTCCAGATAACATCCATAGGCACGGATGTAAAGCCTACTACGACTACCGCTACGCCGACAAGGAGAAGCAACGGCACAAGAATCCTCGTTGTCCATGTAATCGTGCTTACACCGCGCAGAGCGATGATCGTACCGATGATAACGCACGAGAGACTCAATATCAGATGTGCACCGTTGAAGAGTTGTATTCCGAACAGTCCCAGGAGATTTTCCATCGAGTCTGCGAACAGTTCGCAACACACTGCATACCACGGGAAATTAATGACGATAATGACTATGGTTACTATCTTATTGCCCATCGGCCCGAAAACGCTTCTGAGCCATATCCATATATCGATACCGTATCTGGTCGACATTATGACCGGGACCTGATAGATCAACAGCATGAAGATCGCCGCAAGGAATGCTCCGATCAGAAGCTGCTTGAATCCTACGAGAGTTGCAAGATATGAGCCCTGGGTATAACTCCATGTGGCGATACAGTATCCGGAAAGGACGAGGAGTGCATCGAGGAATCCGTATTTTCGCTCTTTGGGCAGAACGGGAAGCGTTCCGCAGTAGACTTCTTTTTCGACTTCTTTATTGACATCATGCTTGCGGCTCATAGGAAGAATCCTCCGATGATTCCAAGCAAACAGATGAATGTGATAACTGCTGCTATGATGTAATCGCGCTTCGTCATGCGCGGGATCTTGTTTTCTTTTTCTGCCTTGAGGACTTCTTCGATCCTCGACTCAAGTTCTTTATCCTGTTCCATTAAGTGACTCCAAAAGGATAGATATTCTTTAGAATAATTAAGGGCTGCCTTCCTTGCAAGACAGCCCCTTATCTATCCCTATACCGAAATTAATCTTCTATACTTGCTGATGTAGCGCAGGAATTACCGAAAGTGCCTTTCCAGTCATATTCCATTGCCTTGCCGCCAAGCTTGATCGCGAAAGTTATCAACGTGATTATGCCTAAGAAGCATGCCAGGAAGAGAGCGATCGCGCCGGTAATCAATAACTTAATATCACCTTTACTCATATTAGTCCTCCCCCAGACCGTAGTTCCATACGTGTCTGTTCCATCTGATGTATGCCTTGAGGCCTTTTCCATAGTACTTGATTCCGAGTATCAGCAGGATAACAAGGAATATTGCTACACAGATAAGTGTGAGCAACAGGAAGATAAACGGAACAAGGAATTCAGTTATCTTACCCATGATCATCGAAGCTGCGATAACGCCTATGATTCCGAGATCAACGCCAAGGATGCACAGAGCAGCGATGATAGCCGCGAGGAGCACGAGCCACATTCCGACACCGACGAAAATGTTGAAAACAACAACAAATATCCTGCCCGTGCCGTCACGGCCGCCATCAACCTTCTTACGTCTCTTCATGATCTGGTTGAACTTAGCGCCGTCCTTGAATTCGTTAGCCAGCTCCTTGGGATCTCCCAAGCTCTCGGCGATCTCGGCTTCACTTCTGCCTTCACTCACGCCTGCATCAAAATGCTCTTCAATGGATTGCATGATGTCTTTGACATCACCGTAGGGCATGTGCCCTAATTCATTGCTGAGCCTGTTAAGATATTCAGTCTTATTCATCGGCTTTCCCTCCAGTTTCTCCTCGCTCAAGTATCTCATTTACTTCCCCGCAGAACTTCAACCATTCTTCGCGATCGGAATTAAGCTTCCTACGGCCCGAATCGGTGAGATGATAGTATTTGCGCGGGGGCCCGTTCTGTGATTCTTGCAGGTATGTTGATACAACACCTTCAGAAGCGAGCTTGCGCAGTATCGGATAAACAGTGCCGTCTGCTACTTCGACTTTGCGTGCAAGGCTACCTGCGAGGTCGTAGCCGTAACTGTCGCCCTGCTCTAACAAGGCCAGCACGCACAAATCGAGAATGCCCTTCTTGATTTGGCTGTTCATTGGCAAATCCCCTTTCATTCCGATTTGACTGACGTGGGGCGCCCCTTATTCCTTAGCGCCGCCACCGTCACTATCATTTATAGCACACTACTGTTTATTGTTCAATACTAAGTTTTGAATAATTCCGCCTGCCCGAAAATATCAAATCAAAGGCCTTTTCAAGCCTTACGAAAAGCCCCTCAATATAGCCTCAAAAACGTTTTGTCCGATTGATAAAGAATGGTATTATCCTTATTGGAGGATTTTATGCCCGAAGATAATCTTGGTAAGTTTAAAAAGATAATCTCGAAGCTTCCGGACGACAAAAGGAAGCTTCTTTATGAGCGCCTCCACGATCTTCCCCAGTCTGAGCGTGAGCCTTTCATCGCTGATTTTGTAAAGAAATACGATGAGAGAAATAAGCAACCGGAGCCCAGGAAAGCCTCCCCTTCTAAGCCTTCACAGGCTGTAAAGAAGACCGCTCCCCAAAGCGGCGCTGCTCATAAACCCGCCCAGGCTAACAAGAACACACCTCAGGGCAAGAACGGCGCACCTGCCAAGTCTTCAGCTCCCGCAAAGGGAGCTCCACAGGGCAAAAAGCCCGTTCCGCAAAAAGGACAGTCAACCGCAGGAAAAGCTCCCGCAGGCAAAGCTCCCGCAAATGGCGCTCCACAGGGCAAAAAGCCCGTTCCGCAAAAAGGACAGTCAACCGCAGGAAAAGCTCCCGCAGGCAAAGTCCCTTCCGGTAAAGCTCCTT
The DNA here is from genome assembly GCA_016292215.1 of Saccharofermentans sp. Taxonomy (GTDB): domain Bacteria; phylum Bacillota; class Clostridia; order Saccharofermentanales; family Saccharofermentanaceae; genus Saccharofermentans. Next base: position 28,056 of record JAEFBB010000027.1, read on the forward strand.
CAAATAAGGCACCTCAGGCTAAAAAGCCTGTTCCCGGCAAGGCAGCTCCTCATAACGAAGGCGCAGCTCACAAGAAGCCTTTAACACATAATGAACCTGCGCCTAAGAAGGCTCCGGCAGTCAAGGAAGCTCCCAAGAAAGAAGCTCCTCCGAAGATAGAAGTCTCCCATGTAACGGAACCCGAGGAAGAAAATAAGCCCGCTAAAAAGAATGCTTCCACGAGCATAATCGTCGGCATCCTCACTGCTCTTTTTGTAGTAGGCGCTTTATATATGGTTTATATCTTCAATAAAGATAAGATCGACGGCAAGTTCAACCAGCTGTTCGGTATGCCCGGCGAGGAGACACTCGATACGGAGCCCGAAGAAGGAATCATCGGGCCTGAACCGAGCAATTCTTATCCTACGAGCACACCGATCCCTACGCCTACTCCCTCACCCGTTCCGATCCCGGATGAACATCCTGATCTCAGAGGCCTTGTTATAGTTATCGATCCGGGTCACCAGGCTGAAGCGGACACCGAGCTCGAGGAAGTATTTTCCGGCTCTTCAGCAGAGAAAGAGCGTGCCACCCGGGGCGCAGTCGGCGTGACCAGCAAGGTCAAAGAATACGAGCTCACTCTTGAATATGCATTGATCATGAAGGAATACTTTGAGGGCTGCGGCGCTCAGGTCATCCTCACAAGAAACAGCAATGACGTGAATATCTCGAATATCGAGCGCGCACAGGTCGCAACTGACAGCAAGGCTGATTATTTCATCAGGCTTCACGCAGACAGCGCTCCCGACGAAGAGATCAGCGGCGTAAAAGTATATGTTCCTTCATCAGGAAAGTATTCTTCATCAGCAGCCGCCGACGGCAAGAAGCTCGCTGATGCAGTTGCTGATTCGATCGGCTCCACATCCCTCGGCTGCGTCCAGTCCAACATGTACACGGGCCTTAATCACGCGGACTCAATAAAGTCATACCAGCTTGTTGTGGGTTATCTTTCCAACAGCGCTGACGATGCACTTTTAGGAGATGCCGAGACGCCTTATAACACTGCCGTCGCCGTCGCCGAATTCATTGGCGGCTGATCACTAAGATTTCCGCAATGGAAAAACAAAAAAGTTTGTTATAGTAGATTCAGGGTATCTATATTCGATCAACACACAGGAGGTAATTTATGCAAGGTATTGATCCACTTTCAATGAAGGAAATGTCCAAGCTCAGAAATGTCAATGAAGCTGACGAATTCCTTCGTGATGTAACAGGCCAGAAAGACCAGGAAGCCAAGGGCGAGTTCCATGCTCTTAAAGAAGTTGAAGATCTTAAGAACATCGTAACCAAGCAGGAATATCTGCTTCACGCTATGTGGATCCTGCTCAAGGAAAAGGGTATTACAAATGAGCAGCTCGATAAGGCTTTGAATGAAGCCGTACTCCTCGAGAAGAGAAAGGATTTCAAAAATACTACCGAATGTCCGAACTGCGGTAAGGGCCTCCAGAGCATGGAAAACTTACCCTTCACTTTAAAGTGCTACTATTGCGGCACCGAAGTAATGGGCAATCCTTACAAGAAGTATGACGGTCTGGATCCTTATAAGACCGATTATCCCGAGAATACCGGACTTAATCCTGAGCCCTATGTCTCAGACGATGATGCTGATAAGCAGGAGATCAAGGAAGCACAGGATGTTATCAGCCAGAGCTTCGAGCCCTATGACGTAACAAAGGACCTGGGTTTTGACGAAGAAACTTGATTTTCGCTTATAAGATTGTATAATCACGCGTAAGCTTTATTGCTTCGGCCACTGTTGTCCGGCCGGAGCAATTATTTTCTGACATGGGGATGCACTGGTTTCGACGGGGCTTCTGAGGTCGGGAAAGCGGGTGGAGGATCCTCGTTGTGCCTCCTTAAAAAACGGGGAATTGCAAGTAATTGCAGACAACACAGAGCTCGTAGCAGCCTAAGGCTACCGTCCT
>JAEFBB010000060.1 GCA_016292215.1 Saccharofermentans sp.
GGCAGTAGTAGGTTCGATTAAAAGGACAATCGGGGAGTACTTAAACAGTTACTTAAGGGCTTTTGTCCAGCAAATGTGCCGCTAAGCGGCACAAATGGCGGCACAAAACGCTGAGCCTCTTTATTTTCCTCTATGTGCACGAAAACAGCCGGCATTTTATACACCAGTGTCCCCGTTTTACAGCCTTGTAGTGTAAGAAAACAGCGATTATTTACACTAGAGCCCCCGTTTTACAGCCTTGTAGTGTAAGAAAATAGCATTTTTTTACACTAGTGCCCCGCTTTTTTATCACTATAGTGTAACAAGCGCCCTAACCAGGTCAGCATCTCACCCTAAGCTGTACTTCTCCTTGACTCTCTCATCGGGCTCGTAACCGGACAGGAAATCATCGGCCATTGAAATCAGCTGTTCGTACGTTACCGGAGTAACCGTATAATGGCCTGAGAGATTGTCGGTATTACTGTTGGTCAGGTCGTATACCACGAGATTGCCGGTCTGTTTCTCAATGCCCGAGAGCAGGCAGTTATTGATGCTGTAGATGTTCTTGAAATTCTCATCATATACATCCACGTTCCAGGCACTGATATAGTAATACCCGCAGCGGCTGTCGTAGTAGAACACCATAACTTCGCCTTCGGTGGAATAGACTGTCTTATACTTTTCGCCGGTCTTGGAATCGTAAATGTGTACGGCACCGTCGTAGAGCTGGATCAGTCCCACATCGGCGTTCTGACACATAACGACACGTTTGATCCTGTTTTGCTGGAACTCGGTCTCATTCTTCATAGCAAGATCGACAAAAGAAGAAGCGGCAGGGTCATCATAGATAAACTGGAGGGAAACGCCATTGTATGTCATCTCCTCATACTCACCCTCAGTAACAGTCATGTAATCGGACTGTCTGAACGTGTATGTATAGATATGGTTGTCACCTACTATGGAGGCATAGAGCTTCCCGTTTTTGAACACCTTCATCCAGGAATATAAGTCGTCCGCAAAACCTGTGCTGTAGCGGGTATAACCGCCGTCCTTTATCTTAAATAAACTGCCTGAGGTATCGAGCAAATAGATCGCGTCACCGGAAATAAAGGTCAGGCAGTAATCACCGATGCTGAACCGGTCTATCTCATTCAGATTCCTGTCAAATAACGTCACTTCCGACTCGGATACGACGACCACATCATCACCCAGGACTGCCAGTCTGTAAGCGTCGCCGACGGCTCTGCTTTCCGTCGTTCCGGTCGCAGCATCCATGATGTAGATATAATATCCTTCGTTAACATACTGCTTCCAGACAATGCTCTTCCCGTCAGTCGTGACGTCGAAGCACGTCGAATCGGCGATGTGCATTCTGCGCGAACTGCCGCTCGTCAAGTCGACTATAAATGCAGTGGTCGTATGGGTGTCATAATCCACGATCAAGATCCAGCATTCGTTGGTACCGTTTATATAATTGACCACGACCTCAAGCCTTTCCGCTTCCGAGAATCCCTCGGCAAGAAAGTTGATATACCATAAGATGTCGCTGCCATTCATCAGTGTAAGAGTATCGCCGGACCTGACGGCATAGCCATCACCTTCGGCATTGGAGTATAAAAACGCCGTGCTTATTCCGAGATCCGTCTCGATCCCGGTCGCAAAATCATAATACGCATAATTATTGTTCTGCCTTTTGAATACGAATCCCTTCTCGCCGTCGAAAACAAATCTCTCGTTCGAATTCTCTTCAAAACTCAGGACCGTCGCGCCGGTTTTCAGGTCGACAACATATCTGACCTGGTCAAGATCCTTGACCGAAGCGTATCCGCCGTCCGAAGATACGATCAGCTCATCGAGCGCCGAGCACGGCAGCAGGACGTCGCTGTCGGATCCGAAAGAATTCGGCAGATCGTAAATGCCGAGCGCGTTTGCAAGCGCCTTTGTCGCGAGCTCGCTGTAGTTATCCGTCTTCTCATCGGGGAGCGCGAGCCTGGCGGCGTATACGGCATCCATGCGCTTGCTGTCTCTTAAAAGATTGTCCGATGTCGCGGCCAGGGTGTCAGCATACTTGAGCGTAATGATCTCGTTCTGACGCGCTATCTCTTCATTCTGCTTTAATATCTCCACGTTCTGCCCTGCGATCCTGAATAAGAACCCCACGCAGAGCGCCAAAAATGCTACCAAAACCCCGAAAACTATCAGCACGCGGTTCCTCGTGTGCTTATACTGCTCATGCCTGTGCCTCTGCTGCAGGTCATCGAACTTTATCCCCAGGATCGCCGCTATGAGACGCAGCGTTGTCTTCTCTATCTTGGGATTTCTTTCCTTCGCATTCTCGCCTCTGCAGTCGGCAGCAAGCGGCTCTCTCGGGACCTTGGCCCAGTACGGCCTGCCGTCCGCTCCGATCTTATAAATGTCATCGTAGAGGATCTCCGGCGGGAACGCCTCCATGGGCTCGCCGTCAGCCAGCACGAGCAAAACGTGCTTTCTGTCATGAAGCCTTAAGAACGACTCGATCTCTTTCCTGCACCACGGAGACTTAAGATATTCGGGCGAACAAATGGCGATAAGGTAATCTGAATTCGCGAGCGCCTCATCGATCGCCTGCGTCAGATCATCTGACACTGCAAACTCGGTCTCATCCCTGAAGACCCGGTTAAGCCTTGTCCTGCCGATCTTCTTTGCTATTTCCTTCGGAAGGCGGAAACCTTCCAGCTTCTTCTGCAATTTGGCCGCTATATCGCTGTCCGGCTCACAATGCCTGTAGCTGATAAACGCGTCATATCTACCTGTCTTTGCCATACCCTCAACCTGTCAAAGCAAATAAATCAGCCGCTGACGAAGCGGACACTCTAACCGCTGCCTAAGCAGCCCCTCTCATGCGGTTATTATATCACGCGCGCGAAAAGCCCGAGAATCGGTTCGTCACGGATAAAAACGGGCACTTCCCCGGTAATACCCGGGAATTGATTCTTCACGGATAAAGACAAGCACTTCCCCGGTTTGGAAAGATTTTACAATTCCCGTACATTTACCGTAGGTTTGCATTACAACGGCGTAGTACTATCAGGCTGCCGGCAAAACATGCGCAGACAACGAGAACAGACAATGCGAACAATATGGAGGAATAATATGGTACTTACAAGAAAGATAACTGCGGGGATCACGGCTTTTTCGCTGCTTTGTACGGGAATGATCCTGACATCCTGCAGCGGTGAAGTGTCAGGGACTTTCGCCGAATCAGGCACGACAGCAACGAGCGTCACCAATGAATCAGAAACAAGCGGGACGGAGACTTCCATAACCCAGATCACAGGCACTAACGTTGTGTCACCCATCAAAGATAAGGACTCGCTCTTTAACGGCTACGAAGCATTAAGCAATGAGCAGATAGTTCAGCTGGATCAGCTCTGCGATCCGCAGATCGGCGGAGATGACAGGATCATATGGAGCTGTGAGAAGGATTTTTACGACAGCCTCTCGTCTGCGAGTAGGGATCTTGCCGGATTTAAGGATGTCAGGTTCGACGCGACAACCGATTACAGCGAGACTCAGATCGATATTATTGACGTAAAAGATCCGGATCTTCAGATGGCCCTGGCACCTTATGTTAAGAACGGATACACCATAACGAGCGTTGTCGGTGAGAATTATATTACCTATAACGGTGAGCGCCTTGTCGGAAATATCTTCTTTAACAACGGATACCATATCGCCAGCTTCAGCGAGAATCTGGCCACCACAGGTTTTGTGGTCAAGGCAACGGATGAGCTTTTCCAGGCATATGTTTATGCATTGAGCAGGAGAACACTTATCGAATCTTCCAGGCAATATGATTTTGACGTAACCTCATCAGATGACCTCTATGTAATTAAGATCACATGCGAGGATATGAATGACATCGAGATCGAATATGATCCTTCTACTGGTATAATGGCTTATATAATTAAGATCGATCCTTCTGATACAGTTGGCTGATTACCCGGGAGATAGGAATAGAATGCACAAGATCCTGATAATTGAAGATGACGATGCAATTTCCAACCTGATGAAGTCAGCCCTCACCAAGGAAGGTTACACCTGTGAGACCGCTCCGGACGGTCTTACCGGAGAGCAGATGTTCGACTCCAAGAGTTGGGATCTTGTGCTCCTGGATCTCATGCTTCCCGGAATAAGCGGCTTTGAGCTTATCGATTATATCAAGCCCTCCAAGACACCCGTGATCATAATATCCGCCATGAACCAGACCGGCGATAAGATCCGCGGCCTTAAGATGGGCGCTGACGATTATATCGGCAAGCCCTTCCAGGTCGGCGAACTCTTAGCCCGCGTAGAAGCCCTTTTAAGACGCACTTCAGCTGCGGAGAATATCTTCACCTACATGGATATCGAAGTAAACCTGGACTCAAGAACAGTGACCAGATCAGGCGAGCCCGTTACATTAACAGCCAAGGAATTTGACCTGCTTGAGACCTTCATCAGGAATAAGAACGTCGCGATATCCAGGAGCAATCTATATGAGATGGTCTGGAACGAACCCATAATGGGCGATACCAGAACGATCGACAATCACGTCAGCAGCCTTAGGAAAAAGCTCGGCTACGACGGTCTCATCCGTACAGTCCACGGCATCGGCTACAGAATGGATGTCATAAGATAATGAAGCTGTCCACCAAACTGTTCTTAGCTATCTTCGGCGTCACGGCAGCCACGCTGCTCGTCTTCGGATATCTCATATTATCCGTAGATTTCAAAAAGAATCTGGACTATCAGATCGACAGCGGCACAAAGGATTTCCAGACCAGCAGTCTTATCCTCTCGCAAAGCTACGATGTCTTCATCGCAAACCTTGATCACAAAAACTCCATTTCACTTGCTGCTTCTTATGCCGACAGATCAAATCCCGGCCACATCAACCTGTATACTTCATCCAAAGAACCGGTGTACACCGGAATAAGCCTTGCTATACCTGAGGATTTCTTAGATGATGCGTCGAAAAATCAATATAACAGCATCACTATAGACGGCCGCAAGGTCATAGTCTTCACAGGCACCGTCAATGTAGCAGGCAGTGGGTATATCCTTCAGACCGTAAGAGATGTAACCGTTGTCTACGATAACGCCGAAAGCCTTAGGAACAGCTTCATCATCATCCTTGTCATCTCCCTTGCATTAAGCTTTGTCATAGCTTTGGTGTTCTCCAAGACGGTCACATCCAAAGCCGAACACGTCAGGAAAACGAGCGAAGCGATGGCATCAGGCGATTATAAAAAGCGCATTAAGATCGATTCAAAAGATGAATTCGCCGCTATGTCCGAGTCATACAACAAAATGGCTGACACCATCGAAGAAAAGATATCTGAGCTTGAAGATTCGGTAAGGAAAAGAGATGACTTCATCGCGGCATTCTCCCATGAGATGAAGACTCCCCTGACCAGCATCATAGGCTATGCCGACATGATCTATCAGAGCAGTTCAGGCGACGAAGACATCAGGGATGCATCCGGCTACATCCTCAACGAAGGCTTAAGGCTCGAGAAGCTCTCCTTTAACCTTCTGAACCTGATCGCCATGGATAAAGCCGAGATCACCATGGAAAGCATTCCCGCAGAAGAGATCTTCGATGACCTTAAACACGTTTACGGATCTGAGGACCGTGATATTTCCCTCACCTTCGAATACGACGATGCATACATAACCATGGAATACGATCTGATAAAGACCGTGCTGACGAACCTCATAGACAATGCGTTAAAGTCTAATACAGACCGCATAGAAGTGACGGGCAAAGTTGCCGGAGATGGCTATACTTTCAGCGTCAGAGACTACGGTATCGGAATACCGGAAGAAGATCTAAATAAAGTAGTTGAAGCATTTTACATGGTCGATAAATCAAGATCCCGAAAAGCTCACGGCGCAGGCATCGGCCTTGCCCTTTGTGACAGGATATTAAAGATCCACAACTCACGGTTAGATATTCAGAGTAAACTGAATGAAGGCACGACAGTAAAGTTCACTATATAAGCGGCACAAATGGCGGTACAAAATGGTGTTTGAGGGGCTTATGTCCAGCGAAAGTGCCGCTAGGCGGCACAAATGGCGGCACAAAATGCTGCTGCCCGCATGGAGCCGTTCAGTGACGAAAAGTGCACTAGTCAAGCAAAAGTAGACACTCAAACAAGAAAATATACACCTAAACTTTTTGGTAGAGCATTCGATATTGTTTTGGAGTCAGATAATTCAATGCGTACGCAGGACGTTCTTCATTGTAGAACCTGATGTACTCATCAACTTCGTGTTCCACATTGTCTCCGGTAAGATGGAAATCAAGCCTCATTTCTTCCTTAATCCAACCGTTAATCGATTCCATAGCTGCATTGTCTGTCGGTGTTC